>JBMOHW010000175.1:0-4540 GCA_049317665.1 Terrimicrobiaceae bacterium
GTTCGCGGGCGGTGAGTGGTGGTTGAACAAGATTCTTCCGGAATCGAAAGTCGAGTCCCGCCGGCGTCATGCCAACTGGGCGCGTGTTGTTCTGCTCGGCCACCTTGCGCTGGCGGTGATTTTCATCGCAACGGGTCATTGGTTCCTGGTCATCCTGGTCAGTTGCTCGGGCACTTACGCCGGCTGGCTCTCCAGTCTCTGCAGCCTGCCGCAACACATCGGCATGGGGCCGGACGTCCCGGATTTCCGCCTCTGCTGCCGCACGTATACCTGCCACTGGTTCCCCGCCTTCCTCTACTGGAACATGCAGTATCATGTGGAGCATCACATGTTTCCTGCTGTTCCATTTTACAACCTGCCCGCACTTCGCAAGGCAATTGAGAACGATCTCCCGCCCGCGACGAACGGACTTCTGGCCACCTGGCGGCAGATCCTGCCGGTGCTGAGAAAGCAGGGAGAAGATCGGAATTATGCGTTTGTTCCTGAGATCCCCGCCCGCGCCCAGTGAGAAGACGCATCGTTGCCGCCTTTGAGCGGAGCAACTCGAATGGCCCGGTGCCGGTCTGGGAACTGGAGTTCCACGCATGGGATGCCGCCTCGGGCCGCCATGTTGTGCTCGGCCATGAATACGAAGCCCTCTCCTCTGCGGACCAGGAACGCGCCCTGCATGAAAATGCGGAGATCATGCTGTCTGTCGCCGCCGAGATGGGTTGGGCGGCACTGACCGTGCCCGGCGGTTACTGGGACGAGGCTCCGGGAAAGCCTGCCTACTACTGCCTGCCGGACGCGGCGCGATACCGACAGATGGAAGTGTTGAAGGCAAAGGCACCGGACGATCTGATGCTGATCGCCAGCGCGACCGGCGTGCTCGCTGCAAACTATTACGACGAGTTTTGTCTGCGCATGTTCGAGGAACCGGAGAGCATCGACCAGCAGGCCGAGGAGACGCTCGAAGGCTCGCTCGGCATCATCCGCCGGTTTCGCGATCTCGGTGTCGGTGCGGTTTTCACCGCTTCGGACATCGCCGACAACAGCGGGCCGTTTTTCAACCCCTCTCAAATGGAACGCTGGATCTACCCGTTTCTGCGGCGCTGGGCGGAATCCGTTCACTCGCTCGGGCTGTTCGGCATTCTGCACAGCGATGGCAATCTTGCTCCATACATGGACCGCCTGACGACCAGCGGCGTGGACGCGATCCAGGCGATCGATCCCGTGGCTGGCATGGACCTCGCGGAGGCGATAAAGACGGCGGACGGACGCGTGTGCCTGTGCGGCAACGTCGACTGCGGACTCCTGCTCACCGGCACGCCGGAGCAAGTGTTTGAATCAACGCGCCTGCTGCTGGCGGCCTGCGGATCCGGCCGCGGCTTTGTGCTGGGAGCCAGCAACGCAGTCCAGCCCGAGACGCCCATCTCCAACTACCGCGCGATGATTGCGGCATGCCGGGAGTTCAATGACCGATCGAGTTGATCTTCCAAATTTGTCCGTGAGGTTGTAAGGCCCCAACGACCGACCAGTCTTTATGAAGCCACTCATCGATTCGCAATCGCTCGCGACCGTTCTCGAACCGTTCGTCTCCGCGGGTTCACTGGCCGGGGCGGTTCTAATGGTTTGCTCAAAAGACGGGATCCTCGCCCACGAGACGGTGGGGTTTGCCGACATTGCCGCCGGCATCCCAATGAGTCCGGACACCTTCTTCTGGATTGCCAGCATGACCAAGCCGTTCACCTCGACCGCCCTTATGATGCTGGTCGAGGAGGGCGGCGTGAGGCTCGACGATCCCGTCGAGCGCTATCTTCCGGAATTCAAGGGGCAAATGATGATCGCGGAGCAGGATGCGGAGCACGTTCTCCTGCGCCCGCCGGCCCACCCGATCACCGTGCGCGAAGTCCTTGCCCATACCAGCGGTCTGCCTTTTCAATCCCCGTTGGAATCCCCCACGCTCGACCGGCTTTCTCTCAAAGTGGCGGTGGGGAGTTACGCGATGGAGAACCTGCGGTTCGAGCCAGGGTCAAAGTACGAGTATTCCAACGAGGGAACGAACACGGCCGGGCGGATCATCGAGGTGGTCGCCAACGTCCCCTATGATAAATTCTTGAACGACCGCCTGCTCGGACCACTGGGAATGGACGAGACCGTTTTTGTTCCGAGGCGGGATCAGCTTCAACGCCTCGCCAAATCCTACAAACCCGATGCGGCCAATACCGGGCTGGAAGAGACGCCGATCAAGTTTCTCTCCTATCCGCTCACCGACCCCGGTCGCCAGCCGATCCCTGGTGGCGGTCTGTTTTCGACTGCCACAGACCTCGTCCAGTTTTGCCGGATGATTCTGAGTGGCGGCGAACTCGACGGAAGGCACTACGTGTCGACAGCGTCCATCCACGAAATGACCACTAAGCAGACCGGCCCGCAGATCGAAAAGGCTTATGGCCTTGGTTGGGGCATCGAGGGCACGGCCTTCGGCCACGGAGGTGCTCACGGTACACAAATGTTCATCGATCCGGAGAGCGGTCTCGCCACGATCTATCTGGTGCAACACGACGGGTTTCCGGGCGACGGGGCATCCAGCTATGAACGATTTGTCCAGACAGCCAAGGCGCACTATACGTGCAGAGCCCTGCCTGGCAGGCCAAATACTTTGACACGATGATCCACTGCGGCACTGCCTATTTTGATAACATCATCCTCGATCACTTCGAGCGCGACATGGATGAGATCATGCGCCAGGGATGCGACTTCGTCGTTCTTACTTATTCTGAACAGAACCATTGGTATCACGAAGGGCAGTTCCGGAAGTTGGTCGCCGCTGCGAAAACGAGAGGACTCACAGTATTCGTCGATCCTTGGAGCGTCGGCGGAGTGTTCGGCGGCGAGACCCTCACGCACAGGCCGATGTGGGCACCCGATGAGCGGCAGGTGCGAAGCGACGGGTTGATCGTTCCGGCACTGTGCCTGACAAGTCCAGCGCTCATGGCATACTTGAAATCTTGGATCGATTCGGCTGTGACGCTCAAGCCGGATTATCTGCTCTGGGACGAACCGCATTTCTACCTCAATTGGTGGGACAGCAACGGCCCCTTGAAAACTCCTAAGGGGGCCTGGTCCTGCCGCTGCAAGACCTGCCGGAAGATGTTCAAAGAGGAATTTGGAAAAGCCATGCCGACCAGCGAGACCGACGAGGTGAAGACCTTCAAACTCCGTCGCATCCGGGATTTTCTCGCTACGCTCATGGCCTATGCAGGGAAAAAATCCACCAAGAATTGCCTGGGGCTTTTCCCACAGCACGCATCGATCCTCCCCACGGAGAGCGATTGGTTTTTCCGCGACCTTGTCACGGACAGGAACTGCCACCTGATCGGCGGCGAGGCGTATTTCGATTACCAACACAACCGACCCGACGATGTCTATGCGCATGCGGTCGAACAGACACGGCTGATGAAACGATGGGCCGACTTCGCGAACAAGGAACTCGTTATGTGGGCGATGGCGTTCCGCATTCCGAAGGGATTCGAAAATGACCTTGCTGCCGCGCTCAAGGGCTGCGCAGTTGCCGGCGCGGATTGGGTGGGCGCCTGGGGATTCGATGCATGCAGCCATGTCTCGGCGATCGCCTGCGAGCGACCCGAGAAGGTCTGGTCGCTGATGGGCAAGACCTTCCATGCGTTGCGTAGTTCGCGGAGATCACGGCTCGCACAGAGAATCATTCCGAAACCATAACGAACCAAACTGCATTCCCAAAATTGCTGGCCAGCCCTTGTCTTCTCCGTATCTTAAGTTCCCGCGATAAATGGCATGACCCTGCTCGACCTGAACTTCTCGTGTGTGTCAACACCGCCGCATCGCAAGTCATCGGCCCCCAGATGGCCCGCACCCGCCTGCAGCACCCGCAACTCGGACCTCTCGGAAATCGCACCCATGACTTCGCGCGACTGTGTCTGCGGGATCTTTGAGACCGGCTTCGAGCGATTCACCCAGGCGGTCAAGCCCACTTTCCGGCTGGCCTACCGGAAATCAGCAAATTGCACAACGCCGGTCAGAGGCCGACTCACGTGCCAGAAGTAAAACCCGTAAGGTTATCTCATCATGATCCAGCAGTTAAAATTCATCGAACCCGCCCGGGAACTGGAAGTCCTCGACCACGCTGATGTGGTCGTCGTGGGCGGGGGCGCAGGTGGTGTCGGCGCCGCAATCTCCGCCGCACGTGGCGGCGCCAAGGTCATTCTGATCGAACGCTTCGGCACCCTCGGAGGCACCTGGACCTCCGGCCTTCTCGGCATGATCATGGTCAACTGGACGGCCCGCGGGATTTTCGAGGAGTTCCGCCGCCGGCTCGCCGCCCTCGGCGCTTGGAAAGAAATCCCGCAGTCCTGGGAATATTGGGGTGGAGATACCCCTCCCGATGACGTCGCCAGTTACGAAGGCACCTATGACGCGGAGACGGCCAAGATTGTCCTCGACGAAATGACGGCTGAAGCCGGTGTGCAAGTTTACTATTTTGCTCAAGTGGTTCGCGTCTTCAAGAGCGAGGACGGTCGCCGCG
>JBMOHW010000176.1:0-4540 GCA_049317665.1 Terrimicrobiaceae bacterium
CGGACACCGTCGTATTTCCCCACAACCGATGCGCCAATGTCCTCTACCTCGACGGCCATGTCGCGCTTCTCCCGCGCCAGCCCAATGGGCAAGGCCTGCCCCCCGCCACCGATAAGCAGTTCTACGAAGGCAGGCCGACCCCATGACAAAAAACCCACTCTCTCTTATGAACTTCCCAATGCTAAGAAACGTTGTTTATCCGGTTGTCTTTTTGTCTTTGGCCGCCATCAACGGCTACTCCTTGACCATGCCGTATATCGGCGACATGGAGATCAAGCTGGACGGCAGGCTGGACGAGAAAATCTGGACCGCACCTCCGACCATGGAGGCGCTCACCGTTTATCGCACGGATCGGGCGGAGAAGGCATTGACCCAGGTCTGGATGGCGGTCAGCAAGGATAACTTGCATCTCGCCGTGCGCTGCTCCGAGCCCATGATGGACAAGGTCAAGGCCTCGGCATGGGTCGGAGGGAACGATCTGGTCTTGCAAACCGATGATTCGATGGAATTTTTCCTCGCCACTCCCGGGATGCTGGCAAAAGGCGGCTGTTACGCCCAGATCGCATTTTCCTTGTCAGGCGCAATCTCCGACACCTTCGGCTCGGATCTTGGGGGCAGGGACATCAACTGGACCAGCCGCGCTCAAATGGCGGCATTCAAAGGCGCTGACTTCTGGAGCATGGAAGCGACGATCCCGCTGTCCAGCTTCATGCGCCAGAATGTCTGGGCGGCATCGCCAGTGATGGGAGATGTCTGGGGGGTCAACGTCGCCCGCAACCGCTGGCCGGAAGAGGAAGTGAGCTCCCATGTGCCGGTCAAGGGAACTTTCCACGACAGTAAGGAGCTGGCACCATTGGCGGTTGCCGGTGACCTGCTGCCTCTGAAATGCATCGGGATCGACGCCCTCGACCTTGCCTCCGCAAATGTTCAACTGGAATTGGCCGGGACGGCGTCGGCTTCCCTGAACATCAGCGAATCCCTCCGACTTCAGGGCGGTGAGAAAAAGTTCGAATGGAATCTGGCCCCTGGCGCAAAGGGAGAGTTGCGTCTTGTCACAGAGACGGCAGGCGTCGCGGACGCGCCATTTCAGGTGGAGGCGCTCCGGGACGGCACGGTTGTCTATTGGGGGAAGACAGTCTTCGACCGCTACGATCCAGTCGATGCAGCCAAAAAATTGGTTGGCGAATACAAAAACGCGATCCAGATCCTAAGCGGTTCGGGATCGGGCATCAAACGGTTTTCCGATGAAAAGGCGATCATTTCCGAGCGCCTGAAGGAATTGGAGAAGGCCTTTACCGAGGCTTCCTCAGGAGACAACACTGCCAAGCGGAAATTGGCCGAAATCGTTCGCACGCAAAATCAGGATGCCCGCACGCTCGAATCCGTCCGCGCCATCACGAACTGGGCACTGTTGAAAACCGCTGAACCTTTCGCCGTCACGGAAATCTCCGCCTTGCGCCACGCCACGCCGGTCACGATCGACGGGGCGCGTTGCGAGGCCTCAGCCGCCACGGTGCAAATGGCTGCGGGGGAGGCGGAAAATGTCCAGCTCCTTGTCGTTCCCATGCAGGAGGAACAGGAGATCAAGGCGACGGTGGAGGGAACGGCGGAGATCGAAGCGAAAATCAGCAAACTGGCGTATCTGCGGCCCTCGCTGAAATATCCGGAGGACAAACCATCGAGCTACTATGGCTGCCTCCTTATGGAAGCGGACGATCAAAAGATTCTGCCGGGCTTTTCCCAGGCCTACTATGTGACCCTGCGCGCCAAGCCGGACAGCCTGGGCAAAAGCTCCACGGTCAAGGTTCATTTTACTTCGGGCGATAAAGCGGTGACCATCCCCATTCCGGTCAAGGTGTGGAATTTCGCACTGCCGGAAAAACCGACGCTCCTGTTCTGGACCTGGGCCGGACCCGGTCATTTAAAGCAGCCCGACGGCTCTCCCATCCGCCGCTGGGGGGTGGATGACTATCGGAATCTCTTTGATTTGCTCGACCAATACCGCATGGCCGATGAACTACACCTGAATACCGAAGTCTTGTTGGAAAGCATCAAGGTCAAGCGCATCCTGCCGGACGGCAATGCGGAGTTCGATTTTTCCGGACTGAAACCCTATATGAAGCTGTTGCGCGAAGCAAAAATGCCTCTGTTCAACCCGAATTTCGGGCCCGCCGGGTTTCGCTGGTTCCTCCAGCCGAACCGCTATCCCTGGGGGCCCGGCGACCATCCTGAGAGTGATTATCCCGCGCCGATTGTCGAGGAAACCGGCAAGCCACTCTTTGACTTGGAAATCATGCCGAATGGACCTGGAATCCATCAGAAAATCCATGCCAAGGTGGGCGAATTGATGAAAAACCCGCCGCCCTATTGGTATGGATTCTGGACCCAATACCAGGAATTCCTGAGGAGCGAGGGTGTGCTGGACAAAGCCTGGTATGCGATTTACGACGAGCCGGGTGGCCAATACGTGCATTACATGGCGCAGGATAACCAGAACATGCGCAAAGCTGCCCCGGATATCCAGCTCACGACGTTTGGCATTTCGCCGTCCGTTGCCGAACTGAAGGGGCTCGTGGACGCCTGGTCACCCGACATGCGCGTGCCCATGGCGGATGGTCTGAAACGGCTCCAGGCGGAGCGAGCCGAAGGGGTCAAAATCTTCCCCTATATCTGCGGAAACCCCGACCGCGACGGCGACACGCCGGACACCTGGATCGACAAGCCGGGCATGTGGCGCAGGATCATGCCCTGGATGGTTTACCGTTTCGGATTCGACGGCTGGTTCTACTACATGTTCACCGAGGGAGGCACGAAAATGGAGATCAGTCCGGATGCGCGATTCGCCTTCCCAAAGCTGACTGTGGATTTTCCCGGCGCGCACAATGAACTGCGTATGGACATCCCGGGATTGCTCTTTGTCCGCCCGCAGGGCAAGGCACCGCTCTACCCCTCCCAGATGATCAATCAGGCTCGTGATGGGCAGGAAGACCACGACTATATCGTGATGCTGAAAGAAGTGCGTGCAAAGATGAAAAATGATCCGGCAACAGCCTCGCAGATCGACAGGATTCTCGGGGAGATCGACACCGCCATCACCGATGCCGCCAAGTGGAACCGGGACGAATCCTTCTACCGAAAGCTTCGCCAGGAAATGGGCGATGTTCTCGACAGGCAAAACCCAGTGTCAGGCCAGGGAGAATAATCGATAAACCGAATGATTTCTCGCGCAGGGGCGCAGGGGGCGGAGAATGGCTGAAACAAAGGATTCTCTTTGCGGCTCGGTGCCTCTGCGGGATAAATATTTTGTCTCACCTTGTTTCCACGCCGAGTTTGGCTCTCTACAATCGGTCAGGAGTTCTGAAATTAAAGCTGTGGAAAGAGCGCTTGGCTTCATGGCTCCTTGGATTATACTCAAATTATGACTCTGACTCTGCCAGACATTCCTATCACGGCCCGGATGAGCCCAGCTGAGCTGCGTCTGGAACTCGCCTGCGCCTTGTATTCGCAGGGACGAATCTCTGCTGTGACTGGCTCACATTTGGCCGAAACCGACCTTGTCACCTTTCAGGGCGCCCTGGCTGATCGCGACATTCCACGGACCTATTCCGTCAGCGACCTGCACAGCGATCTTGCCGCCTTGGATCGGATCTCAGGCGTGTGATTGTTGTCGCGGACACCTCTGTCCTTCTCAACCTCACGCTGGTCGGGCGCGAGAATCTGCTAGATGCCATTTTCCATAAGGTTGTGGTCCCTCCCGCCGTCCAAACCGAGTTTGTCCGTCTTGCAGGCTCATCTGGGCGCTTTGCCGGTCTGGTCCTTCCCACATGGATTCGTCTTCAAGCGCCGGAAACCATCCCGGCAACGATTGCGTGCGATGCGGATCTCGATTCCGGTGAATCTCAGGCGCTCGCCCTCGCGCTGGAGATCCGCGCGGATGGGGTTCTCATCGACGAGGCGCACGGGCGATCCATCGCCATCGCACTTGGTCTCACCCCGATCGGAGTTTTCGGCATTCTTGTTCGTGCAAAGCGAAGTGGACTTTTGCCATCGGTGCAAGCTGCCATCGACGACCTTCTGGAGAAGGCCCGCTTCCACGCCTCTGATGACCTCATCCGCGAAGTGCTTCGACTGGCTGGCGAATAAATCCATCGCCATCAGGGGAATGGAGGTATGCTCTCCGCTCAGGGTTGTCCCGCGGCCGCGGGACTACCCGTGGCTATCAGACATTACGGCGTTGCCGTAAGAAGCGGAAGGATTCCCACGCCTTTCAGTGAGCGTGCGGGCCATCTGTCTTCCTCCCTGCTCCAAATGTTTTCAACACGGTCAGGATGTCTGGATTTGTGACCTGCCCGTCCCTCCAAGGGCAGGTTCAGGTTAATCACCCGCAAAATATTTTCGTTTTTCCACTTGACGTATCTTCCGATATCTTCCATATTTTCGACATTGATGAACAAATCCGCTTTCGATTCGATCTCCGTGACCACGGCCCCGCATCCGGCTGTGCAGATTGCGGGGCAGATCCGTGACATGATTCGCTCGG
>JBMOHW010000177.1:0-4535 GCA_049317665.1 Terrimicrobiaceae bacterium
GCCGGATTGGCATCGGAAAGATTGATCGTCGCCGAGGCCCACGATGTCCGGCGGGTCGTGGCCGTCGGGCGATAGATGCCTGTGGGTTGGAGGGCATTGATCGATCCCCCGGCCGCCAGTTCGATGGTTCCGGTCGGCGACGGGGCGAGATTGAAGCGTCCCACAAGGTTCAAATCCCCCGTATAAGCTGTGGCACGAACCGTGCCGGGACTGAGAGTGAAGACAGTTGCAAACGGCGAAAGTGTCGTCCCCGCCTCAGCAAGTCGCAACCATGGTTGCCGGGCCGCCACGGTTCCGGTCGCATTCCGATGAACGGCATTCATCCAGAGTTGGAGAATCGGAGCCGCCGCGGGTGCCGAGCCCGTGGAATTGAGAGACGCCCATTGACTCAGCGTTATACTGCCGCTGAGAGAAGTCACACTCACTTCACTCGTCGGCAAATATGTTGAAAAGTAGCTCTTTCGCCAGAACGAGTTGTTCAGTCCCACAGGCAAAAGGAACGGATTGACCACCGGTCCGAGACGCAGGTCGCCCCCGGCCGCAACGCGAAACGATCCTTTGCCGAGAAACAACGTGGTTGGAAGCCACTGGGCGGATGACGGATTGAAGTCGGTCGCCGCACCAGTGCCGAGACTGCCGATGGAGGCGGTGCGCGTTCTGTTCGTTATGATCGACCCGCCTGCGGAAAGGATGCCCCGTCCGCGCTCGACGTAATAGATCCCGGCATCGAGATTCCGACCGGCCTTGACCGTCACGTCTCCCCCGCCTAGTTCCAAGAGAAATTGGTTCGCCACCAGTCGGTCGCCACTCGTCGTGCGGTAGGTCATGCGGGCATTCGTCGGAGCTACCGCATCCACATTGCTGATATCGTTACCGGCCAACATCGTCACATGGCCGCCGCCCAGGGCTCCGATGCCTTGGAAGAAGTTGCTGAAGTCCACCCACCAACTGGTCGAGGCAATCGAGCGACCGCCGAAGCCGTCCTCGATCGCATTCGCGAACTGCCCGGTATTTGGATCAACGTAACCACGCCGGTAGAGCCAGTTGTTCGGGATTTGCTTTTGGGAATCTGCGACCAGCACGCCCCCCACCTGAGTCTGGTGGAGAATATCCTGCCCGGCACTAACCAGAACACTTCCGCCCGCGAGGCTGTATTGCGCGGCATAGGTCGGGTCTTGCTGGACGGCACCCAGCGTTCCTTGGTCGGTGAGCGTAACGCTCAAAGGAACCTCGAAGTTTCCTCCCAGTGTCGGATCGGCTGTCCGCGTCCCAGCGGTATAGATCGTCGCAAATTGATTGAGAAGTTGGACATTCCTTGCAGCGAAGATTCGGATATCACCACTTCCCGTCCGAATGACTTGATAGCGCCCAGCGAGGGCTGCACTGGTCGAAGTGTTCGATACCGGATTGCCGCCGTTGCTGACGACAACCTTGCCGAGTTGTAGCGACCCCGAGTTTGCCGCGAGCGATGCCAACGGGCGGACGCGTTGGAAATCGGCGGCCGACAAATCGGCACCAGCCGCCAGGCGATACGACCAGGATTGCGTGTTGATCGGCAGGAGTGGGTTCTGGGCCGTGAGTTCCGCGCGGAAAAGTCGCTCGGCGATGGGAAGCGTTCCGTCCGTTGTGAAGCCATCGCTCAGGGCATTGAAGAAGTTTAGATTGCCAAAGGACCGGAGGGTCAGCACTCCCGGCGCACGTTTGGCTCCGTAGCGGAACGTGGCAAGATTCCAGTCGCTGGTCTCACTGGAAGCGGAGGTTCCCAGCGCAAGATTTCCCGTGCGATGGATGATCTCAGCCCCAGGGGCCAGGACAAAGACCGGGAGAAGCCCTTGAGGATCGGCACCTAAAAGACGATTGAGCATCGCCGTGTATCCTGCCGTCGTCACGCCGGCTGCCCCGAGGAAGTTCTGCGCGTTGGCATTGATGCTGCCCTGAATGTTGTTCGCCGCCGTCATGAGCCCGCCAGCGGCATTGATCGTTCCGGAGTTCGTGATGACTCCAGAGGAAATGTTGGTTAGGTCAAACAGGCGGTAGCCCTCGACGAGGATGCTCGATGCGCCGAGGATCGTTCCATTGATCGGATTGACGCGCAGGTCGGTGCCCGCCACGTTTTGCGGGGCGCGAAGGTGGAGCTTGCCACTGAACTGTCCCTGATATGCGCTGGTGCCCGGCGTCACAGCATCGGTTGAGGGATTGATCGAAACTTTCGACGCCACGGACAGGTCTACGATCGATCCCGTCTGAATATCCACCGACCCAGTGCCCACGACGCCATTGCGCTGCGAACCGGCTTCGAGGGAGATCGCTCCACCCTTTCCGGCCGAATCAAATGTTTGCCCGGCCACGGTCAGGCGAGCGCCGGACTGGAGGGTCACACTCCCGAATGCCGCGAGGCGAATTTCCCCGCCGGTCACTCCCGACGCATCAATGAGACCAGACCCGGTCACCAGAATCGATCCTTGGTCGGCCGAGAGTTCAAAGTAACGGGAAGTCGCCAAACTGCTCAGAGTGACATCACCTGAACGCACACGAATCGACCTCAACTGGCCGAAGGATGCTGCGTTCAACGACTGATTCAGCGCCGTGAGGTCCGGCTGAGCATTAACGTCGAGGAGGAACGAACCACTCTCGCCACCGGCTCCGCCCCGGCCATCCAGCGAGCCATTCAGGGCAAATGTTCCGTTCGGCGTGCTGATCGAAACCGTTCCGGCGTTGCCCCCGCCCGCCTGCGCTGCGACGACCAGACGGCTTAGCCCACCGAGGACCAGGGATCCCGCATCCGCCGCCAGTTGGATCCGCCCGCCATCCGTGTAGCGGAAGAGATCGTTGAACGTCTGGAGACTCCCTCCAACATCGAGAACGCTCGCGGCAGAATTGCCGACAATCAAGTCGCCCGCCGTAGCCCGGAGCGAAAGCGTTCCACTCGGAAGTCTGATTCCGGTGTTGACCAAAACGCTGCTCCCGGTGAACGAAAGTGAGGCGCCCAGGCCGGGCACGATCCGACCGTCTGCCGTCCCGCCGCTTGAGGAAATATTCACGGCTCCGGCCGCGGTGACCGAATACGCCGCCCGCGTCGCAGTTAAGACCGGCCCTGTGATCGTGAGTGCGCCGGGGACCGAAAGCGATCCCGTGGCCTGAGCAATGAGCCCGCCGGTTGTGAGGAGAGAAACGCTGTTAAACTGATCCACGGCCACGCTCCCCGTGCCCAATCTCAGGATCCCAGAAGAAAACACCAGTTGTCCCGAATTGCCCCCCGCAGCGGCCGACGAAGTTCCGCCGGAACTGTTATCCAAAATGATCTCCGGCGAAGAAAAAACGACGGATCCACCGCCCGTGTTGAATCCGCGGATCCGACCCGCATGGAGTGCCAGCGTTCGCGAATTCTGGAAAACGCCATTTCCGTAGAGATCCAACGACGAGTAGCTGAGAAGCGAGAGTTTCTGCGAAGATTGCAAGCCTTGCAGAGCTGGCCCCGACAGCATCAAGCCAGCGATCTGCGGCACCACCCCGGGGTTGTCAAATTGAAGGCTGATTTGCCCGCTGTTCAACGCCACATCGCGGCCAATAATCCGAGCGGTGGGATCCAACTGTGTGCCGTAGCTGGAATCAAGGACCAGCGAGTCGCCCGAGATGCTCGCCCCGGCCCCGATGGAAAGAATAGGAGGCGTTGCCAACGCGGCTTGCGCGGCCTGAGTGGACATCCCGGATCGGACGATCGGCAATTGCACGTCACTCACACGGACGAGCAGACCATTCCCACTGCCAGTCGTGGCGGAATCCCCGATCTGGATCGGAAGGGAATTCTGGATGAATCCGCCCCGCGTCGTGCCCGATTGGGAAATCGCCGCTCCGGGATTCAGCGTCAGCCGGCTTTTTGCCACAAGAATGAACTCCGGCCCGGTCAGCGGACTTCCCGCATTGTCTACGGTGAGGCGGCTTGTATTGACCGTAATCGTGGTGCCGGTCTCCGAGGTCTGGCGCAAACCTCCGATCAGGATGCTCTCGGCGCCAAAGGAACTCAGCCGAGCCGCGTCGAGAACCGAGACGCCAGCGTGGGCCGCGCCCCCACCATTCGTGATCAGGATGTCTGATTGAGTCGAAATATCGATCTCGGCATCGAATCCGCCCGGCAGGGCCTTACCAAGCACGTTTCCGTCGATGCGCACACCATTGAGGCCCGAAAAAACAACGCGTCCGGAATCCTGCGGCAACCGCGGAACCACCGCCCCGAGGTCGAGTGCCGTCTCGACGATGAACGTGTTGGCAAAGTAATCCTCATACTTGGCACGCGCCCGGACAACCGAGCTCGGAGCCACCTCGAAACGCACGGCTTGCGCCGGGGCGGTTTGCTGGGAATTCAGATTGTTGAAACGATAGCCCGAGACCACAATCGCGCCCTCAGGTTGGACAATCGATGTCCGAGAATTTCCTCCCTTGGCCGACGAAGAACGCGGAGTCACGAGGACGCCGCCCTCCAGAAGAGCGTAACGGGCCGGCAACAAGGTGTAGGTTCCCGCCGGGAGTCCGCTGCT
>JBMOHW010000178.1:0-4469 GCA_049317665.1 Terrimicrobiaceae bacterium
TTGTTTCCAACGACGAACTTTATCTCACCGGCCTGCACCTCGCCCAATACCGCCATGCCACGCGCTCCGCCGACATCTATTGGCGCGAAGCGATTCGGCGCGACGCCGGCGACTCGCGTTGCCACACCGCTCTCGCCGGCTGGCACCTGCGCCGTGGTGAGTTCGCCCTGGCCGCATCCCACGCCCGCTCAGCCCTCGCCCGCCTGACCCGTCGCAACCCCAATCCCGCCGATGGCGAAGCCTTGTACCTGCTCGGACTTGTCCAGACTCATCAGAGCCTTCCCGACGACGCCTACGCCTCTTTTTACAAGGCCACCTGGAATCAGGCCTGGGCCGGGGCGTCATTTCATGCTCTCGCCGAGATCGACTGTCGCCGCTCGGACTGGACTTCGGCCCTGGATCACCTCGACCGTGCGCTCCGCCTTGATACCGACAACCTGCGAGCCCGTGCGCTCCGTGTGATGGTGCTTCGTCGCCTCGGCGACAGCGACGAGGCCGCTGCTCTGCTTACGGAAACCCTCACGCTCGATCCTCTCGACGGATGGTCCCGTTACCTTGCCGGCCGCTCCGATCTTGGCGACGCCCAATCCCGCCTCGACTTAGCCCATGATCTGGCCCGGGCCGGATTTTTCGGGGAAGCCATTGAAATCCTTAAGGCCTCACCCGAGGCCACCGGCGATCTGCCCGACCAGAGCTGGGGAGCCGCCCCGCTCGTTGCCTACACGCTCGGCTGGCTGCAGCAACAAATTGGCGACCAAGCCGCCGCGCTCGCGAACTTCCGCCGCGCTGCCGCGCTGCCCGCCGACTATTGCTTTCCCGCCCGGCTTGAAGAAATCGCAGTCCTCGAGACCGCAATCGCTGCCAACCCCCGCGATGCCCGTGCCCCGTATTACCTAGGCAACCTCTACTATGATCGTCGTCGCCATGCCGAAGCCATCCGCCTTTGGGAACGCGCCGCGAAACTCGATCCCGCCTTTCCCACGACCTGGCGCAACCTTGGCATCGGGTATTTCAACATCGCGAAAAAACCGGCCAAAGCCCGCGCCGCCTATGAGCGTGCCTGCCGCTGTGCGCCACAGGACGCCCGCCTGCTCTATGAACGTGACCAGCTCTGGAAACGACTCGGCGAAGCTCCCATCAAACGCCTCCGCGTGCTCGAAAAGCACCTCGCCTTGATCGCCCTGCGCGACGACCTCAGCGTCGAAATCTGCTCGCTCTACAATCAGACCGGACAGCCAGCCAAGCCGCAATCCATCCTCGCCGGACGCCATTTCCAACCCTGGGAAGGCGGAGAGGGGCAAGCCATGGGGCAGCATGTCCGGAGCCAACTCCTCCTCGGTCGCGAGGCCCTCGTTCAACGCGATTTCCCCTGCGCGATCAACCACTTCAAACAAGCTCTCGGCTCTCCAACCAATCTTGGCGAGGCCAAGCACCTGCTTGCCAATCAGAGTGACATCCTCTTCTGGCTTGGTGAGGCCCGCGCCGCCTCCGGCGACCGCAAGGGTGCCCGCGCCGCGTGGACCGCCGCTGCCACGTTCAAGGGCGACTTCCAGGATATGAGTGTGCGCGCCTTTTCGGAGATGACCTACTTCTCTGCCCTCGCATGGGAACGTCTCGGGAAAAAGACTCAAGCCACCCGCCTGCTGAAAGACCTGCTGGCCTATGCCCGCTCACTCGAAAAACAAACCGCCAAGATCGACTACTTCGCCACTTCGCTGCCCACGATGTTGCTCTTCGATGCGGACATCCAGGCAGGCCAGGTCACCACGGCGCGGTTCCTCCAGGCCCAGGCACTCCTCGGCCTCGGCCAGAAAGCCAAGGCTCGCGCGCTTCTTGGCGACGTCCTACATCGAGACCCCAACCACGCCCTCGCGGCAGATTTGATTTAATGAAGCATTTCAGACCAATCCCCCCGAACGCCTCCGCGGCGAGCGGTGCGGGGGATTGGGGGTGCAAAGCCCCCATCAAACCGGTTCGGCTGAACAGAAGCTGAACGAAAATGCTTAGGGCCGTTTCTGCGTCAGAGAGAAATGCGGATCAACGGATCCGCATTCTTCACGCAGTCGTTCGAGCTCAAGATCAAAGGCGACCTGATCCCGGAAGCCGCCGCCGAGGAAATCATCGGCGAACTCCAAGCCCTGTTAGCACGTCACAACAATTTTGAATTGGGAATGCTGAATTTTGAATTCCGTCAGACACAGTGAATCTGAACATGGGCGTGTAAGAGCCTGATCGGCTTTAACAGCCCGGCTGGCGCTTCGGTCACCAAGCGATGAACCCTGCGCCACGGCAACACCCGCATCAACGATGTCACTCCGAATTTGCTTCGATCTGCCAGGAGGACAACTTCACGCGTGCCGGAAGCCATCGCCTGCTTGACTTCATTGTCCTCGAGTGTGAGGTCGGTTACCCCACCCTCGGCGTCCACTCCGGTCGCACTCAGAAAATACCGCACAGTGCGTCTTCGGCTGAAAAATGTCAGTGCCTCCCGTCCGATGAATGTCCCCGACTGCTCACGGAGCAGTCCCCCGCTGGCATACACCGCAGGGCGCGCCGGATGGTTCATGAAAAGCCGCGCTGTGTGCAAGCTGTTGGTGAGTATCGTCAGACCCGCTGGCAGGGTTTGGCGGGCAATCGCGGCAACTGTGGTCCCACCATCGAGGGCAAGGCTGTCACCTTCAAAGATCAGATGCCTGGCCGCATATGCGGCGATCCGGGATTTTGCAGCGGCAGCCACATCGGCCTTGGTCATAAAGTCCGGCTCAATGATTGTTGTGTCGCTGCGGGATACCCGCCCCCGCGAACGGCGGACCAGGCCCTTTTCTTCCATCTCAGAAAGATCCCGCCAGATCGTCATCGCGGTCACCTCCAAATGCCGGGCAAGATCCGCATTCCTCGCATATTCGCGGCCGTTGAGGATCTCAAGAATCCGGTGCTGTCGTTCTGGCGCGGAGCGGAGCATGTTATAAGAAATGATCTCTGTTATATTTGTTATCTAATCTGGACCGGCGAACACCAGGCGACAAGGATGTTCTCATGTCCGATCCAATCCAAAGCTTGGCCGAAAGGTTTGATATTCACGATTTCCGGCTTACAGGCGGCAAGGAGGTGGTCCGGAGACTTTCCGATCTCGAAGGATGTTTTGAGGATCCCAAAGCCTACCAGGCCGCGCTGGCGGCGGATAATCCGATTGTGTATCGCGTCATCGGAGTGGAACCGGCAAGCGGCCCGGGAGACTTGCATTACGGTCTCGGCATCCTTTATGCGGGCAAGGTCGGGAATGAGTATTTCCTCACCAAGGGACACCTGCATCAAACCCGTGAAGCGGCGGAAGTTTACATTGGCCAGAGCGGCGAAGGGCTCATGCTCCTTGAGGATGAACACACGGGCGAGTCCCGCACCGCGCCTCTCGGGGCTGGACGGGTCGTTTACGTACCTGGGCACACCGCGCATCGCACTGTGAACACCGGCCGCGAGCCTCTCACCTACTTCGGCATCTATCCCGCGAACGCCGGCCATGACTACGGGGCGATCGCGAAACGCAACTTCCTGAAAGTGGTCATCGAAGAAAATGGCCTCCCCGTCATGAAGGACCGCACAACATCTTGAATTTTCCATGAACTACGTGACTAAACCGATCCCCGATTCGAAACCCGAGCCAGACCATGTGGTCCGGCCCTGGGGTGAATTCAAACAATATGCCTTTAACAGAGAGTGCACCGTCAGCCTGATGGAGGTGCGTCCCGGCATGCGCCTTTCCCTGCAAAGCCACACCGGGCGCGCGGAGCTGTGGATCGTTCTCGACGCTGGAGCCCGCGTGCAGGTGGGCGACAAGGAAAGGGACTGTATTCCCGGCGAGGAAATCTGGATCCCGGCGAACGAGAAACATCGTCTCTCCTGCAGCGGCACACAGCCCTGCCGGGTTCTGGAAGTTGCTTTCGGAAACTGGCAACAGGCTGACATCGCCCGTTACGACGACGATTTTGCGCGACCGGAGGCGGGAGAATAGCCATGGGATACCTCCAACAACTCGGTCTGGAAGGCTCCACCTACGATAAATTTCCCGTTGTCGATGTTCCCGGGCATTTCTGCTGGCGCGGATGGGAACAGATCGGTGCCGAACTCCTCCAGGCTTCGGAGAAGTTCGGCAAACAAGCCGTCATCGCCATCGAATGCTACTCCGGCGTTCTGGACGATGAGATTGTTCTAAATCTCACTCGGGCATTTCCCGGAGCATTGTTCATCCGCACCGAGGTGGAAGCGTTCCGCTCTCCGGACGAGATCGATGCGCTGGTGGCTCCGGATCTCGGCGGTGATGACCCGATCTTCGGCCGCCTGACGAGGCTGCATCTCCGCGATTTTCTGGATCCGGACAAGGTTTCAGCGATTCGTGCGCGGACGAAATCTGCGGACCGACCGGTGGTGATCTACGGGCCGGGAGCGCTTTTGTGCTGCGAGCCCTGTCTGGT
>JBMOHW010000179.1:0-4455 GCA_049317665.1 Terrimicrobiaceae bacterium
AGCTTCGTGGCGGGCGTTGTTCCTGGAAAGGCAGTTGGTGTGGATTTGCGAGCTCTGGTTATTGGAGGCGGATGTGGTGTGGTGGTGGCATCCATCGTAACTGGCATGCTGTGTGGGAGGTTTGATCTTGTTCCCCCCATGTTGACGGGCCGTTTGAATGGACTTTTGGGAGGAATGCTTTTATCGAAATGGTGGGTGGGTCTTGTGCTTTTTGGGCTTTGCGGAATCGGCTTGGGCATGATGGTCTTGGTGTATAAGACGGGGAGATTGTTCTCGACGAAAACAAGAGTGGTGACAGTGCTGCAATGGGTGGCCGTCGCGTCAATGGCGACGTTGGGGATGGCGGCAGTGCTACTACCGACGCTTCCGATTCCTGACATTCAGGGGCAGCCTTTGCGCGACGGGTTGGCGGAGTATGTATTTCGGGTGCTATATTCGTTTTTGGAGGGCTTTGGGCCGGGCGGGGCGGATCCGTTCGTGACCACATCGTTCTGGGGGTTGTTTGGTTGGCTGGACACGCCGCTGCCAGATTGGATGTTGGGAGTGATGCGATTCGGGTGTGGTTTAGGAGTAGTTCTTTTTGTAGCTGCAATTTCTTGGGAGGGAGGGATTCTAACATCTTTGGCACTGGTGGGATCGGTGGCGGCAATGGTGGCGGTGATTGGCGGCGGATATTTTTTTGTCGATTACAATGTGCATGGTCGGTATCTGATCGGGGTCTATCTATTGATGCTAGTGCTCGCAGCAGAAGGGTATCGGCGCGCAGCGACATGGCTGTTTCCGAAGGGAGCGACACGAGTTGGCGGGTTATGCGCGGTTGTTTGGATCGCGATGCTTCTGCATTTCTGCGCATGGACGACCGTGCTGAATCGTTACTTGCCCGATGGTCGCCCTTGGATGGGGCCGGGAGGGTCTCCATGAGGACAAGCGAATTCTGCAGTGACGTAAAGGTTAGGAGCTTGGAGCTCGTAGAGAAGTATTCCAAACTCTTCTCGATCTGTTGCCTTGTAACGAAGTGGGATGCCTATGAGATGGTTTGCTCGCACTTTCGTGATATGGGATTCCCAGACTCAGAATGCGAATACCTGATCTGCGACAACCGGGAGAAAAATGCCTTTTCCGCGTTCGAAGCGGTGCGGTCGTTTCTAGTAAATGCGAAAGGGAAGTATGTTATCATCATCCATCAGGATGCCTTTCCGCAAGAGCCCTATGAGAAGCTGCTCTCTCGTATCCGGCAGGTCGAGACGCACGATGCCCGGTGGGGAGTCATCGGCAATGCCGGGAAATCCCGTCAAGCACCAATGGAAGGGTTCTTGTCTTTGGAGACCCACGCCGGGTTGTATCGTTTGACTGCACCGTTTGTACAGGTTGATACGATTGATGAGAATGTCATGGTGATCCGTAACGGCGCAGGGATAACGGTGAGCGCCGATCTGGAAGGTTATCATTTTTATGCGTTTGACATTTGCTCCGTTGCCGCACGGTTGGGCTTCACGGTTTATGTGATTGAGTTCCAATGGAAGCATTTGTCCCCCGGGACGATAGATAAGAGCTTCCTGAAAGCTCGGAAAGCGTTGGAGCGAAAAATGTCACTCTATCACGTGGATAGCAGTGCCATGACGACCTGCACTTCACTGTATTGGGGTAAAGTCCTTCGAAACGAGCTGGCCTCAGCCTGTCGAGCTGTCAGGATGCTCGACGGTAATAAGGTTCACTCCGAAGGGTTCGAATTTATCTATGCTGAATGCCGCCAGAGGTGGTGGTACTTCCATCATGTCTACTTCTGGTACTCGCTCGTTTACCACGATCCGAAAGGTCATTTTGCTCGAAGCACTCCGATGCGAATCTGGCATTTTTGCTACGGTAGTTATCGGGTAGCCCGCAAACGTCTGGGTTGGGAGTGGGCTTGGTGGTCAAAAAACTGGCGTAGTCGGCTGGGTCTATGAAGGGTCATGTCTGCGCTGCCAACGCGGAGAAGTCTGTATGTATTGTGACGCCAGTCTATCGGTTTCCTCTCCCTGCGGATGAGGAAGATTCCCTCTCGATCCTTCGCTCGGTTCTTGGCAGTTTCGATCGATTCTTCATCATTCCGAAGGGTCTTTCTATTCCAGATGCTTTTCGTGGTGATGAACGGATTGTCGAATTTTCCGAAGCCTATTTCAGTTATCCCCATGGATACAATCGACTGCTTCTTCGAACGGAGTTTTACGAGACGTTTTCAGGCTATGACTTTATGCTGATCTATCAGTTGGATTGCATTGTTTTCCGTGACGAACTCATGGAATGGGTAGACCGCGGGTGGGACTATGTAGGTTCGCCATGGTTCATTGATTCCGATAAACATCGGCACGACCGTCCATGCAGTGTTGGTAATGGAGGGTTCTCGCTAAGGAAAATCGCTACAGCTCTCACGCTTCTCAGTCAGCCAATCAAGAGAGGTATACTGTATCCTAAGCCGCCCGTTATAGCACCACAGCCATCTGGATTTAGCTGGTTATTCTGGAATCTGCGGCGGCGAATTCGTCAGCATTTGGGGCTCTGGCGGGTGACCGATGAGTTGGAAAATTTCTTTGAGAACGAGGATATCTTCTGGTCGTTCGTGGCACCGAGCCTATGCCCGGGCTATCGCAAGCCCGGAGTTGAAGAAGCACTCGCGTTTGGCATGGAGGAAGAGCCCCGGCTTTGCGTTAAAGCAAATAGGGACTCGGTTCCATTTGGATGTCACGCTTGGGTGAAGCATGACGCTCCTTATGTGCGGGCTTTGGCTGCGCCGTTGATCCGATCTGGGTCCTAACCCGTTCAAGATTTTCCGTATGCGTCTGTCGATAATCACTCCTTGCCGAAATTCCGCTCCGCTTCTAGAGCGAACACTCCGTTCTGTTGCTGCGTGTGGTAGGGAACTGAAGGTTCAACACCTGATCGTGGATGGGGCGTCAACCGATGGCACCCTTGCGCTTTTGCAATCAGCAAGTGACGCTGAGTTTATCTCAGAGCCGGACACCGGAATGTATGACGCCTTGGCGAAAGGTTTAGACAATGCCAGAGGTGATATTGTCGGATATCTGAATGCTGGCGACGTCCTCATGCCGAACGCTCCAGAGATTTTGGCTGAGATATTTTCCCACGATGGAGTTGATTGGGTCACGGGATATTCGACACATGTCAATCGGTGGGGACAAATCACGGCGACCTGGAAGCCGCCTAGGTATCGTCGCGAATTTGTCGGAAACGGATTCTATGGCAATCCGCAATACCCCTTTGCGATTCAGCAGGAATCGACCTTCTGGTCGTCCCGCCTCGGCGCTAAGATTGATCTTAATCGCCTCCGGCGGTTTCGTCTGGCTGGCGACTACTTCCTCTGGACGCAGTTTGCCGAATCGACCGAACTCCATTCCGTGATGACCCTTTTGGGCGGCTTTTTGATCCATCCAGGGCAAATGAGCGAGAATGTCGCAGCCTATGCACAAGAGGTCTCGAGCGTTGTTCGGTCGGCAACAACGAGAGAGAAAGTTACGGCTTTCTGGGAGACAAGGTGCCCTCCGTCGCTTCGATCTTTGCTCTACCGATTTACCCTCCCAAGATCACAAGCGAAGATCTTTGAGTTCGATCATCGCTGCGAGAGATGGGTGTGGAGATGAAAAGGGTAGTCGCATACGTTAAAGTTCAGGACGCGGGTGAAAGACTGGGTAGAGCCCAGCTCGCGCTCGAATCCAGCCTTCATGCCCTAGGTCTAGACGCGCTGCCATTTGCAGCTGGACGTAAGCTTGTTGAATTTGGAGAGATCTTGTCGCATGCGAGGTCTGCCTGTTCTTCAGAGGCCTTTGTGTGGTGTAACTCAGATGTCATCCTGACTCGCGACCCATTCTGTGTAGTTGAGCCCGAAGGGGTGCATGGTTTTCATCGTCGCGAGGTGCCTTCCGGCTTGATTGCGACCGGAGTTGATATGTATTACATTCCTGTGAAATGGTGGGACAACTACCTGTCAAAGGATGTTCCCAAGCTTTTTCTGGGCGCGTCCTATGTGGATTGGTGGATTTCCCGTGCGATGGCCAAGGTGGGGGCGTATCGGAATCTCACTGGTTACATCGACCACGTTAGTCACCCGCTTTCGTCTGCGTCGGGAAGCGATTCCGACCGCTACTACCAACTAAACTTCAGAGCCTACAACGCGTGGGCCAAAAGAAACGGCCTCGATCCGATCCCGTCTCCGCCATTCCTCGTGCCCGGCGTGGGTCATGTTTGGGGAGTAAGGGATTTTATCAGGCGGATCAGGAAATGATGAAGAATTTACTAAGGAAACTTGGCGTTATTCCGGGTTCGCAAGTTCGGACCCTCCAGCCGGAGATCGATTCGATGGCCGTCTCGAGAATGATCGGCGAAGCTCTGGAAACGAGGAGCCCGCTTCTTGTCAGTCGGCTCGGATTCACAGAGGCGCAGTGCTTGACGCAGACTGGT
>JBMOHW010000180.1:0-4414 GCA_049317665.1 Terrimicrobiaceae bacterium
TTCGTCGGTGAACAAATCCGCCGCAAAGAAGGCAAAACCGTCCAGTAAGCTATGTCCGCCACCGACAAACGAAAACTCCGCCACACACGCCTGCGCAAGAAACTTGCCGGCACCGCCGAGCGTCCGCGTCTCAGCGTTCACTTCTCCGGACGACACATCGCCGCGCAAGTCATTGATGACGAAGCGGGTGCGACGATTGTTTCTGTCCACACGACCGAGCCGGACCTCAAGTCCAAGAAATCCTTGTCCAACGTCGCAACGGCCCAGAAGGTCGGGAAGCTCGTTGCCGAGCGCGGATCGGCCAAGAAAATCACGAAAGTTGTCTTCGACCGGGGCGGCTTCCACTACCATGGCAAGGTGAAAGCCCTGGCCGACGCGGCTCGCGAAGCCGGACTCGAATTTTAACCAACGACTCAAACCATGCCTCCGAAACCTAGAGAAAGAAGAAACTCCCAATCGGATAAGCCGAAGGAACCCAAGGAGACGACGGAAAAAGTCGTTTTCATCAACCGTTGCGCCAAAGTTGTGAAGGGCGGTCGCCGCTTCAGCTTCAGCGCTCTCATTGTCTCGGGCGATCACAAAGGAAAGGTCGGCGTGGGCTTCGGAAAAGCGAACGAAGTCAGCGAAGCGATTCGTAAAGCGACCGACGCTTCCAAAAAGCGGATGATCAAGGTGGCCGTCCTCGGGAATACGATCCCGCACGAGGTCGTGGGGGAATTCGGAGGCGGACGCGTCCTCCTCCGCCCGGCGTCTCCGGGAACCGGCGTCATCGCCGGTGGCGGCGTGCGTGCGGTCATCGAAGCGGTCGGAATCCGCGACGTGCTTGCCAAATCCATGGGTTCGAACAACCACGCGAATGTCGTTCATGCGACCATCGCCGCCCTCACCCAACTCCGTCCAAAAGAAGAAATTTTCCGTTTGCGCGGCAAGACCCTGAAGGTCAAAACCGACGCTCCGGAGCCTGTAGCCGCCTAATCCGATGAGACTTCACGATCTGAAACCCAATCCCGGTGCCAAGCACCGCCGCAAGCGCCTCGGCTTTGGCGAAAGTTCGGGCAAAGGAAAAACCTCGGGCAAAGGCCACAAGGGCCAAAAAGCTCGCGCCGGCGGATCGATCCGTCCGGGCTTCGAAGGCGGCCAGATGCCGCTCTTCCGCCGACTTCCCAAGCGTGGGTTTAATAACGCTCAGTTTAAGACGGTTTATGGTGTGGTGAATCTCGACTCGTTGGAGAAGACCTTTTCGGCTGGCGATTCCGTCACCGAAGATTCTCTCCGCAAGGCGGGGCTCGTGAACGGTCGCTTCGACGGAGTTAAGATCCTCGGCCGCGGCGAACTCACGAAATCGCTAATCGTCTCGGTGGACGAGGTCAGCGCGACAGCTCGCGAGAAGATCGAGAAGGCCGGTGGCACGATCGCTCTGCCAAAAGCAGAGGATGCCAAGTAACCGGTCGTCCGACTTTCCCCGATGATCTCCGCCTTCGCCAACATCTTTAAAATCCCAGAGCTGCGCACCCGTGTGCTCTTCACTCTGGCGATGATCGTCGTTGTGCGCGCAGGTTCTGCGATCACGACGCCGGGCGTCAATGCGGAGGTTCTCAGGCAATGGTTCATCGACAGTGCCGACGCGGCTTCCGCAGGCGGCGTGGCGGCGCTCTTCAATCTTTTCAGCGGTGGCGCATTGGCCAACTGCGCGATTTTTTCGCTGGGAGTCATGCCATTCATCACCGCATCGATCATGATGCAGCTTCTCACCGCAGTCATTCCACAGTTGGGCAAGCTCTCGCGGGAAGATGGTGGACGCCAGAAAATCACGCAATACACCCGTTATGCCACGCTCGGGCTTTGTGTTTTTCAAGGCTACTTGTTGGCGCGATCGTTCGAGAATCCGCAGGCTAATCCATTTTTGCCAGGCATCATGGACACAATCAACAAGCTGGGGATCAGCCTAGTGACGGACCCCGGACTTGGCTTCCAGTTTACAACAATCATCACCATGATGGCGGGCACGATGCTGCTCATGTGGATCGGCGACCAGATCACCGAACGCGGGATTGGCAATGGTGTTTCGCTTATCATCACAATTGGTATTCTCGCTCAGCTTCCGGCCGGCTTGATCCAAGCGTGGCGCACGTTTGTTCCGACCGAGGCTGGAGCCCAAGCCGCCGTGAGTCCAGTGGTGCTTGTGTTGATGGTCGCCTTCCTGATCTTCGTCATCGCCGCTGTCATCGCGGTGACCCAAGCCCAGCGAAAAGTGAGCATTCAGTATGCGAAACGTGTCGTCGGTCGCAAGGTCTATGGCGGGCAGACTCAATACATGCCGCTGAAGATCAACTACGCGGGCGTGATGCCGATCATTTTTGCCCAAGCCATCCTCCTTTTCCCTTCAACGATTTTCAACATGGCCTTCCCCGGCCAGCGCTGGGCGCAGGATCTGTCGAACCTCCTGACCTTCGGTTGGCTGCATTACGTGCTCTATGCCGTGATGATTTTCTTCTTCAGCTATTTCTGGGTTGCAACGCAGTTCCAGCCTGTTCAGATCGCGGATGATCTAAAAAAATACGGCGGCTTTATTCCCGGAGTTCGTCCCGGCAAGCCGACAGCGGATTTTTTGGATTACACGATGACGCGGCTCACGTTTGCTGGAGCGGCCTTCCTGACGATCATTGCCGTTCTCCCGCAAATGCTGACGCAGTGGCTTCAGGTGCCCTACATGACCGCACAGTTTTTTGGCGGCACCGGGCTGTTGATTATCGTTGGCGTCGTTCTCGATACGATGCGGCAGGTCGAGACGCATTTGCTTCAGCGTCACTATGATGGATTTTTGCGCAAGGGTCGGATCCGCGGTGCGAGGGATCAGCGGGGGCGTTTGGGATCCGGGAGTGTGCTTGATGATCAAACACTCGTTTGGATGTGGGCCGGGCTGGGAATTCTTGTCATTGTCGGCGTGACGATCTATCTCGCGACTCATCACTAGAGTCGCAACCGGGCTTTGAAAAACCGCATTGTTCTGCTCGGTCCGCCCGCCTCTGGCAAGGGCACGCAGGCTTCCCTCCTCGGGGCGGCTTTTGGCATCCCTCACACCTCGACTGGTGCAATGCTTCGGAAAGAGCGTGCCGACGGAACCGAGATTGGGGTGGAGGCCGAGTCCTACACGAGCCGTGGGCTTCTTTTTCCCGATGAACTGGCGATTCGGGTCGTCTCCCGTTGGCTGGAGAATCGCACGCGGTTTTTGCTGGATGGCTTTCCACGCACAGCCGGGCAGGCCAAATCTTTTGACGATCTGTTAGCCGAGCGCGACCTGCCGCTGGACATTGTTTACCTGCTCGAACTCAGCGATGATGAGATTCGCACGAGAATGCTGGGTCGTCTGACCTGCACGAACTGCGGAGCGGTCTTCAACGAGGCTTTTCACCGGATCGACATCACGACTCCGTGTCCCCAGTGTGCCGGAGTCCTTGCCCGTCGCTCCGATGATACCGAGGCGGCGCTGGAGTGTCGGCTCGCGCAGTATCGCGAGGAGACGCTGCCGGTTGCGGACCACTACCGCCGGAGCGGGCTCCTCAAAGAGATCGATGTCGCGCCCGGCCGCGATGAAGTTTTTAAAACTCTCTACGACGATATGAGGGAGGCGGCATGATTCCGATCAAACGACCGCACGAGATCGAGAAAATGCGTCGCGCTGGCGAAGCTGCCGCCGAAATTCTCAACGAACTCTCCACCCTCGTGGCTCCGGGAGTGACGACCGGCGAGATCGACCACGCGGCCTCTCAGCTGATGTCGGAAGCCGGTGTTCGCAGCGCGTTTCTCGGGTATCGAAAATTTCCCGGTCATATCTGCATCAGTCTCAACGAGGAAGTGGTGCACGGAATCGGCAGTCAGCGTCGCATTGCCTACGGAGATGTTGTTAAAATGGATGTCGGCATCGTTTGCGACGGATGGATTGGCGACACAGCCATGTCGGTGCCCGTCGGAATCATTGACCCGGAGATCGAACGCCTTTTGACTGTTACTGAGGAGATCCTCGATGGAGCGGTTGCCCTGGCTCGACCCGGAAACCGCGTGGGTGATATTTCGAATTTTGTCGAGACGCAGTCGACGGCCAACGGATACAGCGTTGTTCGGGAATTCGTCGGTCACGGTGTGGGACGCCAATTGCACGAAGACCCGCAAGTGCCCAACTTTGGAAAACGAGGAACCGGCCCGAAGCTCAAAGCAGGAATGACGCTCGCCATCGAGCCCATGATCAACATGGGCGTCGCGAATGTCCGGGTCCTCGCCGACAAATGGACCGCCGTCACCGCCGACGGCCTACCCTCTGCACATTTTGAACACACCGTCCTCATCACCGACAATCAGCCCGAAGTATTGACATGGCCAAGAAAGACGCTATTGAAGTAGAAGGCAAAGTTGTCGA
>JBMOHW010000181.1:0-4374 GCA_049317665.1 Terrimicrobiaceae bacterium
TCGCGAACGAAGGATGGGCGCGTTTTTATGACGTGGAACTATCCCTTCGCCTACGGCTTGCGGATTCCGCCCAATATTGTTCTCAACCGTGTGGCCGGCGAGGGATCTTTCGGAGATCTGGCGGCCGAGCACACGGAATTTCTTTCGCGTTCCGGCGTCGATTTTGTGGACCTGCGCGAGCCATCGAGTGAGACAGCGCGGGTGGAGATTCAAACCGAACTCCGGCAGCAATTGGATCACAATATCGCCTGTGGGTTGCTGAAGCGCGACGGGGCGGATATGATCCGGTATTCGGTGCGCGGAATGTTTTTCTTGTGGTTCCAGTTTCTTAGGGATTTTGTTCGGATTTCATGACTATCGCCCGTTCGATTGATCACACGCTTCTGAAGCCCGATGCGACGCGGGAGGAAATTTTGAAATTGTGTGCGGAGGCGAGGGAGTTCGGGTTTTTCAGCGTTTGCGTGAACAGCTCGCGGGTCGCGACGGCGGCGGAGGCCCTGAGCGGATCTGGTGTGGCCGTGGCGGCCGTGACCGGGTTTCCGATGGGTGCGATGAGCTCAGAGGCCAAGGCGTTCGAAACGAAGCTGGCCGTTGCCGCGGGAGCTTCGGAGATCGATACGGTCATCGCGGTCGGGCAGCTGAAGGATGGGAATCTCGAATACGTTTTGGCCGACTTGCGCGGGGTGGTTGCCGCGGCCGGCGAGGCTCGGGTGAAAGTGATTTTCGAGACCTGCCTGCTCAGCGAGTCCGAGAAGATTACGGCGTGTCGACTCTCGGTCGAGGCCGGGGCGGCATTCGTCAAAACATCGACCGGCTTCAGCTCTGGCGGAGCAACCGTGG
Source organism: Terrimicrobiaceae bacterium (assembly GCA_049317665.1). Taxonomy (GTDB): domain Bacteria; phylum Verrucomicrobiota; class Verrucomicrobiia; order Chthoniobacterales; family Terrimicrobiaceae; genus JBBRHN01. The sequence goes on from JBMOHW010000181.1 coordinate 841, forward strand.
AGGATGTGAAGTTAATGGCGGCCGCCGTGGCTGGACGATGCGAGGTCAAGGCGTCCGGCGGAATCCGGGATTTGGAGTCCGCGAAAATCATGCTGGCCGCCGGGGCTACCCGGTTGGGCACGTCAAACGGCGTCAAGATTGTGACTGGAGAAAAGGCAACAGAAGGGTATTAGGAGCGGCCCAGCCGAAGAGTCGTTTTTATGAATCAATTTCTTGGGGAAACACGGACAGTTATCGCGGCGCGACATGCCCTGATCGCCGAGGACGGCCACGTCCCGTCAGCTCTGCCGGACTTTCACCATGCGGTCCCGTTCATCATTATCGCGCCCCCGCTGAGTTACTCATTCGCCCAGATCCAGATCCGGTTCGACGAGGGTGGCCGCGCGGCGTTTCCGGCAGATCACACAGAAACTGCGCTCTACGTGCAGTCCGGAGCCTGCACGGTGGAAACGGGTGGGCTCGTCACGTCGCTTGATGCCGGCGGCTTCGCATTCAGTCCGGCCGGGTCGGCGTTTGCAATGAAATCCTCGAATGCTGTGGTGACATGCTTTCGTAAAAAGTATGATCCGCTCGGAGTCCCGGCCGAGGCCTGTTTTGGCCATGCCCGGAACGTGGAGGGCGTTCCCTTTTTGGGAGATCCGAAAGCCCGGCTGAAGACACTACTGCCCGATGACATGCGATTCGATCTGGCCATGAACGTTTTTACCTTCGAGCCCGGCGCCAGGCTCCCCTTCGTCGAAACCCACGTGATGGAGCACGGACTGTTGATGCTGGCCGGAGAGGGCGTGTATCGCCTGGAGGACCGGAACTACAACGTTCGGGCTGGTGACGCGATCTGGATGGCTCCCTGGTGTCCGCAGTGGTTTGAGGCGACCGGCGATGAACCCGCTTCCTATCTTTATTACAAAGACGTGAACCGCCATCCGATCCTGAGATGACAGTCTCGAGCGAGCGCCTATCCGCCGAGATCGACGAGCTGGCGAAGTTCTCCGCCCATCCGTCGCCGGCCGTCTCGCGCGTGATTTTTAGCTCTGAGGATCTCGCGGCGCGGGCCTGGCTCGTAGAAAAATGTCAGGATGCTGGTCTTGAGACGCGGTTCGACGCAGTCGGCAACCTATTCGCCCGGCGAGTCGGGAGCGATCCCTCGCTTCCGGCGATTGCCACTGGTTCGCATATCGACGCGATTCCGAATGCCGGGAGGTTCGACGGTGTTGTCGGTGTGCTGGGTGGCCTGGAGGCGATCCGGTCGCTGCACGAGTCGGGCGTGCGGCTCCGCCATTCGGTCGAGTTGATCATGTTCACCGCCGAGGAACCGACGCGTTTTGGAATTGGTTGTCTCGGGAGCCGATTACTCTCCGGAGCACTCGATCCGAGCGCCGCAGATGCCATGGCCGACTCCGAGGGGAGCAGCCTTGCTGTCCTACGCTGCAAGGCTGGTCTCGAGGGCCCGCTCGACACCGTGCGGCTTGCAGAGGGCTTCTACTCAGCCTTCGTCGAACTCCACATTGAGCAGGGGCCGATCCTTGAGCGAGAGGAACTCGACATCGGTGTGGTCGAAAAAATTGCGGCTCCGGCTGCCCTCCGTGTCCGCTTCGTTGGTGAAGGTGGGCACGCCGGGGCTGTGCTCATGCCCGACCGCCACGATGCCGCGCTTGGAGCCGCCGAGACCGCGCTTGCCGTCGAGCGACAGGTGTTGGAATCCGGAAGCTCCGACTGTGTCGGCACGGCTGGTTTGTGGCGAATTCTCCCCGGAGCCATTAATTCTGTGCCCTGCGAAGCCGTGGTGGAAATCGATATCCGTGACACCCAGATCCGTTCGCGTGACGGGGTGCTCGAGGGGCTCCGTCGCGACATCGAGGAAATCGCAGCGCGACGCGGTCTGCGAGTGACCATCGAGACCATCAGTGCCGACCCACCAGCTGCGTGTGCGCCAGAGGTGATTGAGGCGATTGAAGACGCCGTCCGATGTGAAGGCCTCGCCGCCCGGCGGCTCGTGAGCCGTGCGTATCACGACTCGTTGTTTCTCGCCCGCATCGCTCCCACGTCGATGATATTCATTCCCTGCCACAGGGGATACAGCCATCGGCCGGACGAGTTTTCTTCGCCGGATCAAATCGCTCGAGGCGTTGCGGTTCTGGCCGAGTCGATCCGATCGCTGGACTCGCTCTAGAGTTCCTGGGCATCCAGGAATCCCTCGAGCTGGCGGATGCGGGTCGGGTGGCGCATTTTGCGGAGGGCCTTGGCCTCGATCTGACGAATGCGTTCGCGGGTCACCTTGAACTGGCGTCCGACTTCTTCGAGAGTGCGGCTGTAGCCGTCCACCAAGCCAAAACGTTGCTCAAGAACCTGCCGCTCGCGCTCTGTGAGGGTCTCCAAGACGTCCTTGATCTTGTCCTTGAGGAGAACGATCGCCGCCATGTCCGCGGGGTTATCCGCGCCCTTGTCCTCGATGAAGTCGCCGAAGCTCGTGTCGTCGCTGTCGCCAACAGGAGCCTGAAGCGAGATCGGCTGCTGGGCCATCTTCAGAACGGCGCGAACGCGTTCGACCGGCAGTTGAATCTCGTCCGAGATTTCTTCCGGACTCGGCTCGCGGCCGTATTCCTGAACGAGTTGCTTCTGAACTCGGATCAGCTTGTTGATCGTCTCGATCATGTGGACCGGGATGCGAATCGTGCGGGCCTGATCGGCAATCGATCGCGTGATGGCCTGGCGGATCCACCACGTCGCGTAGGTCGAAAATTTGTAGCCGCGGCGGTATTCGAATTTCTCGACCGCCTTCATCAGGCCCATGTTCCCCTCTTGGATGAGATCCAAGAACGAGAGTCCACGATTCGTGTATTTCTTGGCGATTGAAATCACGAGCCGAAGGTTGGCCTCGACCATCTCGGTCTTTGCCTTGAGGGCCTTGCGATGCCAGGACTTGAGATCGTGGTGGTGCCCGGCCAATTCCTCCGGGGTGAGCCAGAAGCGGTTTTGCATGTCCTTCATCTCTTGCGCGAAGTGGCGGCGGGATTTCGGATTCGGATCCTTCGCGTGTTTCTTGAGCTCGGTCTGGAGGGTGTGGAGCGCTCGCAGATTATCGTCGGCGAGGAGCACGAAGTCCTCGATCACCTTCTGCTTGTAGAAAAATTTCGGATAGTGATTTCGCAGATTTTGAAGCGTTCGGTCGAACGACTTCTGAGCCTGCGGCGAGGGTTTGGCCTTGGAAAAATGTGTGCTGTAGAGCTTCGAGACGGTATCGATCTGGCGCTTGACCTGCTGACAGAGGCGCGGGAGGGCTTTCATGTAGCGCTCGCGACTTTCGATCTTTTTGTCGAGGATCACCCGGTCGAAACGTTCGCGCTGGTCGATCAATTTCTGAGCAAGGTCGAGATGAGCCCGGGCAATGAATCCGAACCGGTAAAGCGTTTCCTGCACCTTGAGCTCGGCTTCTTCGATCCGCTTGGAAATCTCGACCTCCTGCTCACGAGTGAGCAATGGGACCTGGCCCATTTGCTTGAGATACATGCGGACCGGGTCGTCGAGGATGTCGAG
>JBMOHW010000182.1:0-4316 GCA_049317665.1 Terrimicrobiaceae bacterium
ATCGGAGAGTCCCGCATTGATCCGCCCGGAACAAATCGGCTGCCGAAGACACATTCCTGGCCGGATTCCAATGCCTCCAAAAAAAAGCGCAATGCCGAAGGGTCGTGCGAGAGGCCTGCGTCCATTTCAATGATCCAGTCAAATCCCCCGGCTAGCGCCGCACGAAAGCCGTTCAGGTAGGCATCGACCACAGTTCGATTCTCGGGAGCCCAGACTACCGAATAGCGGGAGTCCTTCGCGGCAAGATCGTTCGCCAGTTCCAACGTCCGGTCGATCGAAACCTGGTCCAGCACGAGAAAAACCCGCCCGCCTCCCAGCGCATCCATGGCGCGGCTGAGTTCGGTAACGAACGGCGCGAAATCACGCTCCTCGTTTGCCATCGGGACAACAACGCACCATTTTGCTCGGATCGCCACGCGCCGGAGTCTTGTCCATCAACGATCCGAAGGGCAAAGCTTTTCCCACCGAGATTCACTTTCCGTCGGCCACGGCCGCAAAATGGAAAACCGCGTCCAAATCTTTTTTGCTCTGGCGTTTATTGAACGGGAGTGCACAATCCGTGTCTCATAAGTTCATGAAAAGCCCACTCACTCCCACCCTCTTCGTGGCTCCGGCTCTCGCTGCAGCCCTTGTTATCCTTTCCGCCTGCAAACCCGCTCCGGTTCCGACAGCAACTCCGGCTAGCCCGACGCCTGCGCCGACCGCCGCACCTGCCGCCACGGCGAATGCCACGACCGAAACCACACCGGGCGCCATCGATCTCAAAGACCCCGTCGCTCGCGTCAATGGTGAGGACATTTCCAAGGCCCAGCTCGAAGAGGCTTTCAACGCAGCCGTCGAAGCATCCGGCACCAAGGCTGACTCTCTCACACCCGACCAAAAGTTGAGCGGCTTCCGCCAGATCCTCGATGAGTTGATCATGGATAAGCTCGTGGCGAAGGCTGCAGCTGGCGAGGTTGTTAGCGACGAGGATGTGACCGCCGAGATCGCCAAGCTCAAAAAGCAATTTCCAACAGAAGAAGCCTTCGATGAGCAGCTCAAGCAAGCCGGACAGACTCCGGAAAAACTCACGACGTCGATGAAGACAATGCTCCAGCAACAGCGCTGGATGCAGAGCCAGATCCAAAACAAGGACCAAGTCGCCGACGGGGACGCCAAAACTTTTTACGACTCGAACAAACAGGAATTCGAAAGCCCCGAGACCGTCAAAGCCAGCCACATTCTCTTCATGGTCAACAAGGATGACTCCGAGGAAGTTGTGAAGCAGAAGGAAGGAGCCGCGAAGAAAGCCGCCGCTCGCGCCAAGAAGGGCGAAGACTTCACCAAACTCGCCAAGGAACTCTCCGAAGAGCCCGGTGCCAAGGAAACCGGCGGAGACCTCGGATTCTTCTCAAAGGATCGCATGGTCCCCGAGTTTGCCGAAGTCGCCTTCACTCAAAAGCCCGGCGAGGTCGGCAAGCCCGTCCGCACGCAATTCGGCTGGCACGTGATCAAAGTCAGCGAGAAAAAACCCGCTGGAACCACGCCATTTGAAGAGGTTAAGGACCAAATCGCGGCCTACTTGAAGAGCATGAAACAACGCGAAGCCGTTCAAGGCATCCTGAAAAGCCTTAAGGATTCCGCGCAGATCGAGACGACCCTGCCGCCGGGGAATTGATCCGGCAATGGCCCGATCTTCAAAACCCACCGCCGGTGTCATCGGACTCGGCATCATCGGCAGCCGTGTGGTGGCCTGTCTGCGAAAGGCGGGCCATCAGGTTTGGATCTGGAACCGCTCGCCAAGGCCGGAACCGAACTTCCTGAGCTCTCCGTTGGAAGTCGCCGAGTCGGCGACGCAGATCCAGATTTTCGTTTCCGATGGTCCGGCACTTCTCGCGATCGTGCGGGCAATCTCACCGGCCCTGACGCCGCAGCATGTGATCATGAACCATGCGACGGTTTCTCCGCACGAGACACGTGAGGCGGCGGAGGTTGTGACGGCGAGGCATGCACGGTTTCTTGATGCACCATTCACCGGAAGCCGCGATGCCGCCGAGCGCGGGGAATTGGTTTACTATGTAGGCGGCGATCCCGCGGTTCTGGCGGAAGTCCGCCCGCTTCTATCCGCTTCCTCGAAGACGATTCAGGAAATCGGTGAGATCGGCCAGGCCTCTGTGGTGAAGATTGCGCTCAACCTTCTCGCTGCCTCCGCCGTTGAGTCTCTCGCGGAGGCGCATGCGCTCCTCGACCGCCACGGAGTCGAGCTTCGCAAGCTGGCTCAGGCGCTTGAGGTCAATGCGGCGCGCTCGGGAATCTCCGACATGAAGATCCCGTGCATGCTTGCCGGCGACTTCGAGCCGAGGTTCTCACTCAAGCACATGTTCAAAGACATCCAGATCGCTCTCGCCCTCGCCGCGGAGAAAGACCTCGAGCTTCCAGCCGCTTCAGCCTTCGCCGGTGCCGCTATGGCGGGGCTCCAGCAAGGATGGGGAGACTCAGACTTTTCGGTCGTCTCGCGTTTTTACGATTTCCCTGGGCAGGGCCATCTCCTTCCAGAAGCTCCTGCGGATAGCACTCCAGCCGCCCCGACGGCGAATCCCACTCCGGCTGCCGGGTGGAGTTTGTTTCGTCCTAAAAAGTGAGCGAGTCACCGGCGGATCGCCTGCGGACACTCAAACTCCAGGGCGGTTACTTTCCAGTCGGTCCCCGCGCACGCTTTTCGATAGGCGGCTCGGATGCCAAGCGATACTTGAATGGCCAGCTCACGATCGACATCGGGAAAATTCCACAGTCTTCGGCGAGGGGTGCCTGTCTGCTCACAGCGAAGGGCAAACTTTGTGCTGTGGTTTTCGTCTGGTCCAACGAAACCGGTTTTCTCGTCGATGCCCCGTTGCCGCTCCGCGATGAACTCGGCGCCCGCCTCGAACGCTACATCATCGCCGACGATGTCAGCGTGACGGATGAATCGACCCCGGAGGCGGGGTATCATGTTTTTGGCTCGCTCCCCTCCCCGGCTGGACGAGTGATTCGGCGTTTGGGCGTCCCGGGCTTTGATGTTCTCCAACCGCCGCCCGATGCCCTTGAAGCCACCGGGGACGAAGTCGAGATTCTGCGAATCGTGAATGGCTCGCCCCAGTGGGGCTCCGAGCTCGACGCCGACACCCTTGTGCAGGAGGCCCGCCTGGAGGAGACCGCAGTCGATTTTGACAAAGGGTGCTACGTCGGCCAAGAGGTCGTCTCGAGATTAAAAAGCGTCGGACGCGTCAATCGCCGACTGCATGGATTTATTGGAGATCTCAATGACCCGGGAAATCTGCCAATTCGCCTCGCGCCGGTTGGTCGTCCGGATGACTCCTCCGGAACATTGACAAGCATTCGATACGATTTTGAGTTGGCGCGAACGGTCGCACTCGGGTATCTCCACAGGAACTTCGAATCCGTCGATCGCTTTGTGGCGACCGATTCCTCCGGGCGAACGCTCGGAGAGGTCGAGAAGCGCGAATTTCCCATTTCATGAAATCCTTTTTTGCCCTGTTGCTTTTATTGATCGCCGCCATTGCCCCCGCCCTGGCTGCTCCGCTTGGCCCCGAGGTCGCTGTGATGCAGATCCGAGTCGGAAAGTCGAAGGAACTACAGCGCGTCGTCATCGGGCTTTACGACACGTCAACACCTCTAACCGTTGCGAACTTCAAAGACCTCATTCGTCGAAAATTTTACAACGGCCTCCGCTTTCACCGCGTTTTCCCGAGCACATTTGTTCAAACAGGTGACCCGAAAAGCCGGTGGGGTCAGGCCGATCGCACAGGAACGGGTGGACCCGGATACACCCTGCCTGCGGAAATCAAACTCCGCCATGAGAAAGGCTCGGTCGCGATGGCAGGACTTCCCGACGCTATCAACCCCGCCAAGAACTCGAACGGCAGCCAGTTCTACGCCTGCCTTATTCCGCTCCCGAAACTCGACGGCAAGTTTACCGTGTTCGGAGAAATCCTCGAGGGACTCGAAGTTCTTGATTACATCAGCAATCTTCCGACCGACAGTAATGATTTTCCATTGCAAAAGGTCGTGATTAAATCCATCACTGTAGAGCCGCGCACCGCCCCAGAGGCGAGTCCGCAGTAATTCTCCTGCCAAGGGAGTTCCCTCAACGGGTAGGTACCGAAGTGGCCAAACGGGGTGGACTGTAAATCCACTGGCTTACGCCTTCACAGGTTCGAATCCTGTCCTGCCCATACTTTCCGCGCAGCGGGAACAAGAAGCATCCCACAGGATGAGAACTAAGTTCGACTGCCAGCGCGATAGCGCTCCACCCTTCCGCGCGAAGCGCGCCACTATCG
>JBMOHW010000183.1:0-4302 GCA_049317665.1 Terrimicrobiaceae bacterium
GCGCTGGGCCGTGGCTGCACGAAGTAGGGATTCGCGGCATTTTTCGGTCTCCGAGCAACCGGTGCGGCGTGCGATGTCCAGCAGGTCCTCGACGAGATTAACCATCTATCGGCTTGGCCTTTTTGGTCTTCGGAGTCGGAGTGGGCTTCGGCTTCCAAGGGGCCGGTTCGCGGGCCTGGTCGGGGATCGGGGCGGTCATCTGCTGGGCATCCTGTCCGAGCGGCGTTCGGTCGCCTTCGTAAGCACTGGCTTTCATCATCTCGTTGTTCGAGTCCACGACAACTGGCTGAATCATGACGATGAGTTCGCGTTTTTCTTTCGAGTTATTGTTCCTGCCGCCGAGGAGCGCGCCGAGGACCGGGATTCTCGAGATGTAGGGAAGGCCCTCGGTGTTCTTTTCTTTGTCTTCCGAGATAAGCCCACCGAGAACAATCGTCGATCCATTGGGGACTCGAACGCTTGTTGTGATCTCTTGGGTGGCGATCCGGGGGACTTGGTTCCCTGAAATTGTGTCCTGCCCGATAATATTGTCGTTGGTCTGGGCGATGACGAGATTGACTTCGCGGTCGGAGTTGATGAGCGGGATGACTTCCAGCTTCAGGAGGACATCCTGATACTGGATGTTCGATGTAACGGCCGAGCCTTGGTTATTGATGCCGCCGCCGGTGGCTGTCGTGAGAGTCGACGTGGGAACGGGGACTTTCTGACCCGAGAGAATCGTGGCCTTGCGATTGTTTGTCGTGTAGACCACCGGCCGGGAGAGGGTGCGGAAGCGGTTTGTCGATTCAAGAAAGCGAGCATACACGTCCACGGAATCTGCAATCGTTCCGAAGACCGTGAGGCCCGAGAGTGTTGAGAGACCATTCGAAAGGGCAGCCGGGCCGGAAATCGCGCGGGCCACTGGCAGAGTGCCTGTGACCCCTGGAAAGAGGCCCGGGGTGAGCAAGGCGGCGGCGAGACCGTTGCCGCTGGCGCCTTGATAGCGGATCAAGTAATTGATCCCAAAATCCGTATCGTTGGTCACGCGAAGCTGCCCGATGACGACGGCGAGATAGACTTGCTTCGGACGTTGATCGAGGAGATCGAGAATCTGCTTGGTGCGCATTTTGCTTTCGGGCGGGCCGAAGACGATGATGCTGTTCGAGCTGCTGTCGGCGATGAGGCGAATCTCACCGAGCGTGACGGATTGGGGGATAGCCTGGCTGGCTTCGTCGGAAAGGCGATCCGGTCGGCTGACTCCGCCCGAGGATCCGGAGGACGAGCTCGACGAGGAACTGCCCTGAGATCCGCCGCTGTTGTTGTTGAATGGATTCGACGGTGTGGACTGGGGCTGTGCGTTCCCGCCCGTGTTTTCCGTTTCGGCATCGGAGAGCATGTCGGAGAGGACGGGGAAAACGTCTGCCACGGGAGCGTAGTTTAGAATGCGGACGAACGGTTCCTCAAAGCCGCCTGCTGCGTCGAGTTGGGCGATGACATCGCGGACGTAGCGGTAGTTCTCTGCGCGGGTTACGACGAGAATCCGGTTTGTGCGTTTATCCGCCAAAAACTTCGCCCGCCCGCTGATGAGGCGATTTTCGTATCTTGCGCCGGACGTGGCGGCCGCTGGTTGGCCGGGCTGGCCGTCCGGTGTCGGGGGAGCGGCTTGCACGTTCGCACCCGAGCCCGGCTTCGCGGGGTCATCCTTGCCAAACATGGTGTCGAGAATCTCAACGATGCGCTCTGCGTTGGCGCGTTCGAGGGGAATGAATTCGGTGACGACTTGGGCGGGCTCGACATCGATCAAGGCGAGGAGGGCGAGGGCTTTTTCGATGACGGGAGTTTTATCTGTAATGACGAGAGCGTTGGTATTCGGAACCTGCGCGATATTTCCGTAGGGATTCGTTTGGATGACGCCTTGCAGAACGGTGAATGCTTCCTCCGGTGCGATGAAGAGCAGTGGTTTGTAAAAGCTAACGACGCGGTCACCATCCCGCGGAAGTGCGCTGATTTCCGTGAACAGGGGAATCCCCTCGGTGCGGGGTGCGCGACTGGGTCCGAGGATCTTCGCCGTCCGGTCGTCGATTGGGACAATGCTGTAGCCGTTGAGAAGCAGGGAGCTTTCGATGAGCTTGATTGCCTCCTGCCGCGGCACGGGCTGGGACACCATGATCGAGAGTTCAGGTCCGGCCAGATTCGAATCTCGGATCAGCCGTTTCCCGGTGAGAGCTTCATAGAGAGAAAGAATCTCGAAGACCGATGTGCGAGGAAACTCCAGCTTGACGCTGTCTGAGGCACCTGCGGGTGGGAGTGGCTGCGCCGGAACTGCCGGGGGAGTAGTCGTTGGTGGGGCGACCGTGGTTGCCGGGGCGGGTGGTTGTTGGCCAAAGGCGCCAGCCGCCATCAAGGCCATGGCGGTGAGGGAGAGGAAAAATTTCATGGTCCAAGTTGTCCGGAAATGACCCTGCGGCGGATGATCCGCCGTGGTGGCTCCGAGCCCGGCTGTCCGGTTCCAGGTGCGATGCCCGGCTGTGGAATCGCACCGGGAACGCCTGCCACGGCTGGTGCGCCGGGCTGCTGCGGTCCGGCCATGGCTGCCGACTGCTGAGGTTGGCCGGGTTGCTGCGCTGCGGATTCGGTGTAGGAAATTGTCGCTACTTCGGAGCCCACGCGAATCGTCGCGCGCATCCGGCGTGGGTCCGGGTCGGGTAGATATTCGACGAGACCCATGCTCTGCTCGTTCGGCTTTTTCGACAGCATGTGGCGGGTCTGCGTGGTTCGATCCATGACAAAGACCAGCGGGTCGCCGTCGATGGAGACAGCGCCGGTCAAGGCAAACCGCTCGGCCAGCGGGGAACTCTCCTCAGCCGTGGGGAGCGAGAAGGGCGAACGGTCGAGGAGGAATTGGAACGCCGAGATATCCCGCGGCCGCGTCCACGCTTCGTCGGTGGGTGGCTCGGGGTTCGCCCACGCCCCGAAGGGAATGAGAGCGAATGCCAGGAGGCAATAGCGGGAAGTGGGATTCATGGACCGGGTGCAGGCGCGTCAGAAGTTCCCGCACGATAATACTGACGGATTTCCATGTCCACTAAGACATTTGGCGGTTCGGCTTCGCTCTGGATGATCATTCGCGGGATGGCTCTCCATGCGGTCGGGTTCTGGAGGGCGAAAAGAAATCTCGTCACCCCGGGCACGGGACCCGACACCTTCGCTTGCAAAGCCGCTGCTGTCCCGGCCTGGACTTCCGGTGCCGGGAGGAGGTTTTCTTCAATGACCTTTAATCCCGCAGCCTCCGCTGCCGAGCGAACGACTTTCAGAAGCGAAGTGCTGGCCTGTTCGGCGGTATCCGTCGGCGGAGGATTGGCCGAGATCCAGTCCCGTGCCGAGCCAATGGCCGCAGCACCCTCGATCCAGGTCTGCGATTCTTGGATCGAAGCCTGACTCGACTGGATCTCCCGCAGGATGTCTCCGCGTTTTTGCATCCAAACCCGGGCGGCCAGAAGGTTCAGCGCGATGAAAATGGCGGCGCCGAAGAGGACGGCGAGCCTCAGTTCATTGGTCGTTAGTCTTCGCATCGGGGCGGACTCCTTCCATTTCAAACCGGACTTTGGATTTTCCGGCGAGTTGGGGTTGACGGGCGGTCCAGTCGTATTGCTGGAGTGCTGGGGAAACTTTGACTTTTTCGAAGAGGGCGTAGGCCTGAGCGACATCGGCGGCTTCGCCCGAGATGAGCAGTCGGCCATTTTCCAGAGCCACTTGGGTGAGGCGCACCTGCTCGCCCGGGACCTCGCGGGCAATGGCGGCAAGCTGGTCGAGGGCATACGACTCGGGATCGACGGCATGGCGGAATTCCCGCCATTCGGTGACGGTCTGCCGGGCCTCGGATGCGACCGGGGCGAGTTGGGCGATTTCGGTTTGGAGTTTGCCGAGATCCCGCGAGCGGAGAACAAAATCCGCTGCGAGGACGGCGACGATAGCCAGATAGGCCGCAGCGATGAAGGCGCCGACTTTTGCCAGCTTGTTCCGGACGACACGGCGCGACTCGGCGATTCTTGCGATGGGTGGCGCCGGGTTCGACAGGGGATCGGGTAGACGCGGCGGAGTCGGGGCGGCGATGAACTCGAGGTCGACCCGAAGTGTGCCGGCCAGCGAAGCCAACTCCGCCTCCGGAAAGTCGCCGAAAACGCGAAGCATCGCAGGGGTGCGCGGCACAACGCCCTCGGCTTTGAGGCGAAGAGCCGATCGGCTGAAGACTCCGCAAAAAGCCGGCCCGGGGGATGTCTCGCCTGTCGCCGAAAAGAAAACGCAGCGTCGGGATGTGAAGAA
>JBMOHW010000184.1:0-4258 GCA_049317665.1 Terrimicrobiaceae bacterium
CATTTATTTTTAGTAAGGGCTATAAATTAGGACGATGAATAATTTGATCGACACCATTTTAATGAAATTTGAAATTTACAAAAAGATCATTACTTTTTAAAGGAGATCTTTGCCCCATTCAAGAGGCCCATCAATCCCCATTGGGCAAGAATTGGTCATTTTTGCGCCTGCTCCAATGAATCTTTGCGCTTTTCTTGAGCATTGAGGACCCGCACAGAAATTATTTCCCCTTGGCTGGCGCCATTCGGATTGGCGTTGGAAATTACCAGCCGTGGATTCTTGGTGTGCTCAGGCAGAATACTAACGGCAACCTCCTCTTCCGCCCCTGCCGATACAATAGAAGAGGCGGGCATGGTGCGTTCCACCTGGTCTCCCATTACATAAAGCTGAACCTGGCCACGCTCCACCTTAATTTTTACGACCAAAGCATGCGTTCCAACTGGCAGCCTTTCCGTGATTGCCAAGCTTGCACTGTTGGCCCAAAGCCTTGGATCGGTCTCGAAAATAAAACGGTTCTCCTGTAAATGTCCTTTCCCGCGAAACAAAGGAATAGTTGATTTTATTGAAATGAGAGACGGCTTTTGTTCGCTATCATTTTCTTTGTTAAGTTTTGGTCTTATTCTATCTACCCTAAAGCTTGTGTTTGTTTTTCTGCCTTCATTCTTTAGAGAATCGCTTATTTTTTTTTTCAACGATCGCCAGGTAAACGATTAAAGATTCCTGCTGAATAGAGCTTTCGTAAATAGGCGTCCACACCTTTCCGCTGGCCTCACGTAGATTAGCCAATCCCTCTTGAATTAAACCCTTCCCTTTCTCACTTGCTAAAACCAAATATCGAATAGTTTTTAATTTTTCTTCGGCATCTTCCCTAACGTGCGGAAGGCCATCACTATTTTTTAAATAAATCATGCTGTATTCCCAAAAGTTCATGGACGCAATACTTCGAATGACCTCAGACTCAGGAGTAGGCACCCATATAGCCATCTTCCCTTTTGTGTGAGGGGCATAGTTTTTAATGTTTTTTAATACCTCTTGTGCAATTCTAATTGCGTCTCCTTCTTTTTTTTGATCACCACCAATAAGCAATGGCCTGTGAGTCAAAGCAGAGAGGGGCAAGAAGGTTAAACTCAAAATGAACATGCACGCCGGAATAAATCCTGGCCTGAAAACATTGAGAAAAGGAGCAATGACGAGCAAAGCAAGAGATAGGACAGTAATTATATCTTTATATTTAAAGAAATTTGTCCTTCCAAAATCCGAATGTAAAATTATAAAGGGAACAACCAACAATATCCACGGCCAAGGCTTTTTCCAATTTAAGTCCTGAAATTTTCCAGAATCAAGAATTTGGGCAGCTCCCATATATGTTGCCGGCAGAGCGTAAACAAAACTATGATGCATAAAAACTACGCCCTTTTTAATATTGTGTAGATATAAAAGAATGAGACAAGAGCAGATTAAAAACGACCCACTTAAGAGAAGACTTTTTTTTAAAACCTTGAACTTTTGCATCTGAAAGATGCCGATCAGACAAGAGCAAACAAGAAACGGGGTAAAAATATAATAGGAACCATTGTTTAAATACTCCCAAATAGGCCTGTGCCATTTTTCAAAGCCCCCTTTCAGCAGCAAAAGAGTTGTCTCCAGTGTTTTCCCTTCAAAGAAGAGCCCCCAACCAGGATATATCTTCCACATAATCAAACCGGCGAAAACGTAAAAGCTTAAAAAGCCTAAGGAGATGGATAACAATGTTTTAATGTAATCTTCTTTTTTGTATTTCTTTATAAAAAAGAGGCAGGCTAAAAATGATAAGATGTACGGAATTGCTGCGAAGTTAGTGTTTACGGCCGCTGCTAAAAATATTCCAGCGAGGACTGGTAAAAAGCCTTTTTTTGCGGCTCCTAACCAGCTGATGGCGCATATGAAATAACATACTGAAAAACCCGTTACGTAATCCCAAGCTAACTCCCTTGATAACCATGGACTAATGATTAAAAAACAGGAAAAAAAGAGACTCGGTCTCCAGGCCCAATAAGACTTAAGCCAATAAAAAAATGCAAAGCCTGTTAAGGCCGAAACAAGGATTCGCAGCAGTATAAATCCATGATCAAGACCAAATATTTTATAGAACAAAGCCATTGGAAAAATGGCCGCCACTCGGCTCGCGTAATAAGTTGTCCCGAATCGCGCAAGTAGTTCTTTATAATCTAGGCTTAGAGAAGTATATAAATATGCATCAATACCTCCAAGCTGTATTCGTGTTTGCGGTAAGGTGATCCAGTGGAGAGTCGAAACAAGCAAACAAATAGCAAAAGGAAATAAGTTTAGACTTTTAGGATTGTCTATTTTTTGGAACTGCATTTTATGTTTTAGGAGCGCTTTCGATTTATTCGCAGACGCTTTTTTGGGATTATATTTTCCTCTTTTTGGCGGAAGCAATGGTTTTTCGGCTTTCGGTTACCAGAAGAGTATACGGAAATCGCAAGAGATCATCGTAAACGAAAAAGGCCGTCTTGGGGAAGAGATGGCGGAACAAGGCCCGATAGGCGGACAAGGTTCGCACATGGCGCCCGCGATCATGGGAAACAAAGTATCTGGCCCAAAAGCCCTGTTTGGGGGTTAGTACCCCGTCCAAGGTCACCAACTGGCCCCCGACACGCAAAGCATCATGGGCAAACTGCAGCAGGTGAAGAGCCGCCGCATCAGGCAGGTGATGGATCAGACCCTTCGCTAATACAAGGTCGTATGGCCCGTAAGGAGCTTTGTTCATCTGCTCTATTTTGCGAACTAAAAAAACTCCTCCTCCTCGATAATTCTTTTTGGCGGTCCGTATATACCTCTGGTTTATGTCAAATCCCACGTACTGAACTTTCGGCAGAATTGTTAGCACATCAGCAGTACCGCAACCAATATCGAGGATTTTCATGCCAATTTTTGGCCGCAGGTGTTTTTTAACAAACATTTCTTGCATGCCACGATCCGTAAACTTGCGAAATATCCGATATACCAAGGGTGTCTGGAGCCAAAACCAGATTGCTTGCCAGAAATATGGAGAGTTTTTCTTGCTCAAGTACGGCAAACCAGAGTTTGTAGAAATGCGTTTTGGGCGATCCGCCCTATGCTGAAGAGGCCGGCAACTCCAACTTTTTGCGTTGCATCCAGCCAAGGGCCTCGACTCGGAAAATCCACCGCGGCCAGGGGAAAGTTGTGCGTAAAGTGCTCTTCTACTACTAGCCCAGTTTGCTCCACTAAGTAACGAAGGGAGCGAAGTGTAAAATGATGCCGGTGGTGGCGAGAATAAAGACGCTCAAACGGCCCTTTAAAGTCGAACCTCCGCAAACCTTTAGCTACCGCATAAACAGTGCTGCACTCATTCAGGGTCATCAGAACAAGCCGCCCTCCTTTTTTTGCAAATCGCCGAAGTTTTCTGAGAAAACCTCGGATATCAGGGACATGCTCTATCACGGCCAAGGAGGTCACCACGCCAAAGGTTTGGTTCGGCTCCCAGGAAAACAGGTCTTGGGAAAAAAAATGGATCCGCGGATGATGTATGTAAAGCACCTGGTGAAAGTAAACAATATATGTAAGAACCTCAAGTTGAAACCCATAATGTGGGGGGATATTATTATCAATATGCACGGGACCGGGAAGATGAACAAAGAACATTTTAGATATCTTCCTAAGAATATTATTATGGATTACTGGAATTACTATTCAAATAAGGCCTCCGTTTATGAAGAAACCGTCAAAAGATATAGAAAACTCGGCTTTGAACCTTTAATTTCTCCTTCTCTCTGGAATTTCTCCTGTTTTTGGGGCCGGTTTAACCTGGCAGAGAGCAATATGCTCCTCTTTATTGAAAAAGCCAAGGAATTAAAGATTAAAAGATGCATGATGACCATGTGGGGAGACGATGGGGCCGAGTGTCCTTTTGATTCAAATTGGCCCGGTCTGGCGCTGTACGCAGAACTCTGTTATGAAGAAAAAGTTAATATGGGTATGGTCAAAAAGACGGTAAAAGCCGTCGCTAAAGATGCCTGGGAAACATTCCTTGCGCCTGCAAAAATAGATTTTTTTGATAAAATAAGCTCGAATCTCTCTAAGGGCTTTCTTTATGATGATCCTCTCCTGGGTATTTATGCGTCACAGGTCCGTCCGGGAAGGAGCTGGAACCCTTACTTTGAAAAAATATTCAAACAAATAAAGGGAAATATGCACAAAACAGCGAAGGAGAACAGGCTTTTATTCAAGTACGCCT
>JBMOHW010000185.1:0-4242 GCA_049317665.1 Terrimicrobiaceae bacterium
CCATCACGGTATCCGCACCCCATTTAGTGGCCCAGCGCATTTTTTCGACTTCCTCCTCGATCGAAGAAGCCACGGCCGAGTTGCCGATGTTGGCGTTGATCTTAACGAGGAAGTTCCGGCCGATGATCATCGGCTCGAGTTCCGGATGGTTGATGTTTGCGGGAATGATTGCGCGCCCAGCAGCGACTTCGCTGCGGACAAACTCTGGGGTGATCTCACTCGGAATTCGCTGTGGAAAGCGGCGGAAGACGGATGGCGTGTATTCGTTCTGGGACTGAGTCGAGCCAGCGTGTTGCTTATCGAGATCGTCGCGAACGATGTCCTGCGAGAGATCGGCGGTCTTTGCACGGCCGAGGTTCTCGCGAATGGCAATGAATTCCATTTCCGGCGTAATGATTCCCTGGCGGGCATACCAGAGTTGGGTCACCGGGTGGTCGGTGGCTTTGAGCGGGCGGCGTTTGGCGTTTTCGGGAGAAGAGAGGGCGGAGAGCCCGCCGCGTTTTTCCGATGCGATCTGGGCGTGGCTGGTGCTGAGATAGCCGTTGTCCTGCGGCTTGATCTCGCGTCCGGTGTATTCGGTGACGTCGCCCCGCTTGAGGATCCAGTCCTTGCGCAAGGCGGGCAGGCCACTCTCCACATCGCCATCGAACGCGGGATCGCCCCACGGTCCGGACGTATCATAGACGCGGACGGGCTCGTTGGCCTCCATCTCGCCGGAGAATGTCTTCGTTGGCGCAAGGGCAATCTCTCGCAGCGGCACGCGGACGGTCGGGTGAAGCGATCCGCCGACGTAGACGCGTGAGGAGTTTGGAAGCTGGTCGCTACTGTGCGGTTCGAAGGATTCTTTTGATGCGATCATGAGGATAAGATTTCGGTATTCGGTTGTTTCAGTGAAAGCAGGAACGGCAAACCCGGCCGGAAAAGTGGCCAACGAAAAACTGAAAACTGAAAACGAAAAACTTGCTTCATGTCGCTCCCTCCGCCGGTATCACCCGTGTCAGGTTCTAAGGGTCTTCCGGTTTACCGGAACTCTCAGCCCGTTCGGGCTCCCCTGCTTGTTCCCCAAAGACATCGGGCCGCATCGTGGCGGCGTCAATTCGGAACTTCAAAAATCAGTCCACTTGATCGAGCGGAATGCCTTTCACGACCTTCCGCGCGCAGGCCACGAAGATGTTGCAGGCCTCGCCGCACAGGAGCGGAATTTCGCCGGGCTTCGGAGAAAACGGCGGGTGCGGGACATCTGGCGGGATCGCCCAGAGGATTTGGCGAAGGCAACCCGGTCGGCAAAGCGTTTCGACGAGGAACTGGCCTTGTTCGTCGGTGATCTTCCCCGAGATCCGATACATGCCGGTCTGCCGATTCACGGTCTCGCGGAGTGACACGGGTGGGAGTTTTCCGGCAAGCAGGGCGCGCCAGTTCCCGAGCGCGGCGGGATAGAGATAGTCCAAAGCGTAGCGGAGCTCGCGAAAATTGGCCAATCGCAGGAGCCACCCGTGTTTGAGATTCGGAGCAGTCTTGAGCGGTCGGTAAATCCCGGCGTCGTCGTAGAGCACGATCTCCAGCGCAGCCGATGCGCTGGTGTATTCCTGAAGATCGTTACGACCCCGGTCTTCGATGTGACAAATCCGATATTCCTCCCCCTCCCGCGAGAGATGGAGTTGCCCGATGCGATCGATCCCGGATTCCAGCGCGCTGGCGAGCAGACCGTCGAGTGTCTCCGTCTGGAGTTCAGTTCCCATGAAGAAAGAACGAACGGGATCCGCTTATGGACTCGATCATTTCCGGGTTGCCCCGGCGAATGTCACAATCCGCGGCGGCGCTTCACGCGCACTAGGGCAAGCGACTTCTGGAGAGCGGCCTTGACGGTCGCGTGTTCCTCGTCGCTCATCTTCGTGTCGCGCATGGCGGCCTCGGCGCGGCGAACGGCCTCCTCGGCGGCGGCGTCATCGATGTCGCTCTCCCGAACAGCCATGTCGGTCAGCACAGCGACTTTGTCCCCGCTGATCTCTACAAAGCCCTCGCCCACGGCCAGTCGGATTTCCTCGCCATTCTTCGTGACTCGAAGTTCGCCGGGAATCAACTGGGTCATCAGGGGAACGTGCTGCGGTAGGACGCCGAGTTCACCCTCGATCCCAGGGATGACGACGTAATCGACGTCATCGGAATACGATTTGTGCTCCGGGGTGACAATTTCGAGTCGCAACATGGTCGAATCAGGATTCCTTGATCATGTCGATGCCGCCCTTCATGTAGAAATTCCCTTCGGGCACGTCGTCGTGCTTTCCGTCGAGGATTTCCTTGAAGCCGCGAATCGTCTCGCTGATCGGAACATACTGTCCCTTGGTTCCTGTGAAGATTTCCGCCACGTGGAATGGCTGGGAAAGGAAACGCTGGATCTTTCTCGCGCGATAGACCGTGAGTTTGTCCTCGGGCGAAAGCTCGTCCATTCCGAGAATCGCGATGATGTCCTGGAGGTCTTTGTAGCGCTGAAGAACGATCTGGACGCCGCGGGCGACGGCATAATGCTCGTCTCCGACGATGTCCGCTGCGAGGGCCTTCGATGTCGAGGCCAACGGATCGACAGCCGGGTAGATGCCCAGTTCGGCAATCGAGCGCTCAAGAACGATCGTCGAGTCCAAGTGTGCAAACGTGTTCGCCGGTGCCGGGTCGGTCAAATCGTCCGCTGGAACATAGACCGCTTGGAACGACGTGATCGATCCCTTGGTGGTCGAAGTGATGCGTTCCTGAAGGTCGCCCATCTCGGCCGCCAGCGTTGGCTGGTAACCGACCGCGCTCGGCGTGCGGCCGAGGAGAGCGGAGACTTCGGAGCCCGCCTGCGAGAAGCGGAAAATGTTGTCGATGAAGAGGAGCACGTCCTGATTCTTTTCGTCGCGGAAATACTCCGCCATCGAGAGAGCGGTCAGGGCGACCCGGAGACGGGCACCGGGAGGCTCATTCATCTGGCCGTAAACCAGAGCGACTTTGGATTTCGAAAGATCCTTCTGGTCGATGACGCCCGACTCACTCATTTCGGCATAAAGATCGTTGCCTTCGCGTGTGCGCTCGCCGACACCGGCGAAGACCGAGTAGCCGCCGTGGCCCTTGGCGATGTTATTGATCAGCTCCATGATGACGACGGTCTTGCCGACGCCCGCACCGCCGAACGCCCCGACTTTGCCGCCTTTGGTGAACGGACAGATCAGGTCGATGACCTTGATCCCGGTCTCGAGGATCTTCGCCTTGGTATCCTGCTCGGTGAGCGGGGGGGCCTTGCGATGGATCGAGTATTTTTTGTCGAAGGTGACCGGTCCGCGCTCGTCGGTTGGATCGCCTGTGACATTGAAAATCCGGCCGAGAACTCCCTCGCCGACCGGCACGGAGATCGGTGCGCCGGTGTTGACGACTTCCATGCCACGCTTCAACCCTTCGGTGGAACTCATGGCGATCGAGCGGACCCAGTTTTCCCCGAGATGTTGTTGGACTTCAAGCGTGAGCCGGTTCGACTGGCCTGCGGCTTCGAACGTGATCTCAAGTGCGTCGTAGATTTTTGGCAGGCTTCCTTCGCCGGCGGTGAATTCGACATCGACGACGGCGCCGATGACTTGAACGATTTTTCCTTTGTTACTCATGGACAATTTTGTGGCTTCTTGGATTGGGAGAGCCACGACGTTTAAACGTGGAATGTCTGTGAGACAACCTGATTTTTTCGGAAAATCCGGCTCGTCCGGGAATTCCCACTGGATTTTCCCATGCGTTTCCACAGAATGACTTCCCCCATGAAAAGCCACTATATTGCCTGTGATCTCGGCGCGGAAAGCGGGCGGGTCATCCTCGGCACCCTCGAAGCAGGCGTTTTGACCCTCGAAGAGATTCACCGGTTTCCGAACCTGACCATCCGTCTTGGGAACTCGATCCGGTGGGATATCCTGCGGACATTTTTCGAGCTCAAGGAAGGCCTCGGAAAAATCGCGGCCCGAAGGATTTCCGCGGCCAGTCTCAGCGTTGATTCGTGGGGTGTGGACTACGTCTGGAGCGGGTTCGGACAGCCGATGCTGGCTCCGGCTTACATTTATCGAGATCCGCGCACGGACACGACCTTCGAGCGGGCGCTGGCGACGGTCGGGCGGGAGAAGATTTTCGCCGAGACCGGGATTCAGTTCATGTCGATCAACACGCTTTATCAGTTGGTCGCCGATATGGAGGCGAGTCCGGAGTTGGTTCGTCAGGCCGACGGTTTTCTCT
>JBMOHW010000186.1:0-4173 GCA_049317665.1 Terrimicrobiaceae bacterium
GCCAATTGAGTAATCTGGGCTTTATTGCGGAAACTTGCCCCCATCACAATGGTCGGGTAATCAAACTTGCGCCTTCGATGAACGTGTACCCCATGTCCAACAGGCCGACGTACGAGTACCACCACCGTTAGTCCCTTTTCTCCTTTTTGTTTTTCAAGTACGCGCTGACAACAGCACCGGTCACAACAGACCCGACGACCGCACCCCCGAACGAACCAATCAGAGTGGGGGTGAACACGACCGGCTGTAAAACAATAATTTCGCAAATCATATTCAACTGAAACATTTTGTTTTTAATTAGTATGGATTCGTTGCTCAACGCTTTTAAAAAAATAGGCCGAGTCGACTGCACGATTCACCTGCTGACGAGTTTTGTACTCGGTCTGGTCGGCGCAGTCATATTCTTCTTCGCGCTCAGAGCAGTGAGGAAAAAGACCGACATGTCGAAGAGCGCAAAGGGTTCGGTCACAAACGTGTACTCGACGGGAACAACGTACTCGGTGAGTATAGAGTACAAGTTTGAAGACTCGACCGTCACGAAGAAAGTTTCAACGCCAAACATGTACGTGGTGGGTCAAAACGTGGACATTGTGTACAACCCAGCCAACGGCGAGATTGCTTTGTCCGACGAGTACATGCCGGTCCCCGTCGCCGCCAATCTGCTGCTGACCTCTTCGGGAATCTGTGTCATGTGCTGCTGCATCTCCTTTCTTGTGGTGAGCACGGACTGGGGATGCGCAATCGTCGCCATTCGAAACGCCGCACGCATGTTATAAAATTCACGTCTCAAAATAACTCACGTTAACAAAGAACTACTAATAAAAAGACAAATGGAGTGCCCAGTCTGCTACTGCAACAACGCATCCTGCAAGCTTGTGTGTGGACACTCCTTTTGCAAGGGGTGTGTCAAGACGTGGTACTTCAAGAGCGATGAGCCCTCGTGCCCCATGTGTCGCCGCGACATGTACTTTAAGGGTATGCACAGGGTCTCCAAGGAGTGGGAAGAAGAGCGCGCGCTCAAGAAGAATGAAGACGCATTCAATCAAGCCTTTGAAGATATTTTCGACGAAATTGAAGACTCTGGTTCAGAATCGAGTTGGGAATCCTGGGACGAAGAACTTGACAGTGAGGAAGATGAACATGTGACTCAGAGTGTTAGTGATAACGAAGATGAAGTCCGTGACGAGAGTGCTCCTCAGATTGAGAACTCTTTTTGTTTTCCTCCCTGTACTGACTTGTACAGTGATTTCATACTCGGTGAAATAAAAAGTCTCCAAAAGGACTATCAAAAGTCTATAGAACTCGGAGTTGACTTTGACTGGTACATGGAAAACTTTTTGTTTTTTGACATTGAACCAGCTCTTACCACATACATTGAAGACGATGTGTTTCCCCATTTCAAAAATCTGTTTGTTTCGAACCACAAGAATGTGATTCAAAACAAGCGGCTCGGAAAGCGCAACTATGCAAACACAGACACTGTGTTCACCATTGTCCTAGACATTGTCCTGTAAAAACTTTTTTAAAAATCCAAGCTAACAAAAATTGTGTCTCAGTTGTATTCAGGTACAAAATCAGGTACGAATAAAGATGGAGTGCTCAGTCTGTTGCGAAACTGACAGGTGTTCCCAGTGTCCCTACTGCAACTTTTTCTGCTGTGTCCCGTGTCTGAGTACCTTTCTACTGGGTACAGTCAAGGATGCTCACTGCATGAACTGCAGCAAGTTGTGGAACAGAGAGGTTCTAACAAGTGTCCTCCCAAAAAAGTTTTTGAATGAAAAGTACAAGTACCACCGCGAGAACCTCTTGTTTGAAAGGGAAAAGTCTCTCTTCCCCGCAATGCAAGATGATATCGCCCGTGAAAAGACACACAAGGAACTAAGGTCTCTTGAACGCGAGGCGCGACTCAAAGGTGACATGGATGTTCTTCACGAAATTCGTAAAGCCAAGTGGAAGCTCCTAAACAGGGTTCCGAATAAAAAGAAGAAACTTGTTCGCAAGTGTCCAGTTGGTGGGTGCCAAGGCTTTGTGTCTTCAAAGTGGAAGTGTGGGTTGTGCAAGAGTCACATATGCAAGGACTGCAATGAGGTGGTGTGCGAGGGTCACGCATGCGACCCATCAGCTGTCGAGACTATGAAGCTTCTGAAGAAGGATACCAAGCCGTGTCCTACATGCGGTGAGATGATATTCAAGGCGTCTGGGTGTTCTCAGATGTGGTGCACGTCGTGTCACGCAGTGTTTGACTGGAACACTATGGAACTCGAAAAGGGAATCATACACAACCCACACTACTATGAGTTTCAAAGAAAGAATGGGACGCTCGAGCGTCACCCTCTTGATATGCCGGTGTGCGGTGAAGAAGTCCCCGCGTACCATTATTTTTTACGAAACATGAGTGACCCGACTGGAAACATAGGCAAAGTTCATCGGTTGTACAACCATCTTGTCGCGTACTTGAGGAGAGTGACTGTTGCTCAAGACCTAAACTATGAAAACAGAAAAAAGTTTATGATGGGTGAAATTTCAGAGTACAAGTTTAAGACTCGTATCCAAAGAATGGAAAAGGCGAGAGAAAAAATACGAGATGTCAATGATGTAGTATCAATGTTCAGAGATGTTCTCAGAGACTTGTTGTTAGACTTGTATCAGAATATGAGAACAAAAGAGTTTCTCTCAGCTACAGATAATCTCTGTTTATACGTGAATGAGTCCTTGTTGAAAATCAAGGTACTGTACAACAACTGTGTGATGCAGTTTGTGGACACAGGGACCTTTACCATGAAGTATGACTCGCGTGTAAAATAATCTTTTTAAAAACCACGTCTCACAAAAAACGTGTCTCAATGCAGTCTAATATTACTGTAGACTCTCGGGTCTGAGGTGTCCGGCAACTTTATAAAGTACTCACTCCCGTAGAGGTCTGTGTACAAGTCGCCTACGCTGAGTACATAGTTGTACCCAGACTGTTCCTTTACTTGCGTCTTGAATTGCGGTGGCACGTGGTACGTGTGAGTGGGAAAAATGCCCAGCGAAGACAGCTGTAACACCGTCTGACACTGTATCACGGCAAAGTCTGGTCGAGCAGTTATTATGATGGTTTTGTACCCAAGCACTTTGCACAGTTTGAACAATGAAATCATCTCTTCGATGGGCGACCCGTCTACATGTATGAGAGTTTCATCTATGTCAAACATGACTGCATCGTCGTCTTGCACAATTCGCTGGCTCACACATTTCACGCCAAGTTCTTTTGCGATGGTGTACTTACCCATGTAATTTACAAATATTTAAAGTTTCCACTCTAAGTTTGAACAAGACAATGGACTTTTACGGAGACATGCCCATGCCACCCGTGCACGAGAGGGTCAAGGCCATGATGAAGTCCGTGGACGGTCGCCCCCTCAAGATGAAGCAGACCGAGCTGTACACGATCGCGATGGACGTCGCCGCTGAGACACCGTCGTGTTCTATGATGGGTTACTATGAATTCGGTCACGACAAGAAGGAACTTGAAAAGTTTTCTAGGTACGTAGTATGACAATAGTGTGTCAGATTTGCAACGAATTTTCGGAAGGGAGTGTGTACATCTTGGAAACGGATACAATTTATCAAGCATGTATTTTAGCTCTTGATAAATTGAAACATGAGTGTGTTCATCACGTAAATATTTACTCAAAGAGTGGCATCGAGAGGGTCAACCGAATACTTCCCGTTTTACCAAAGGGTGAATTGTCAACTACATTAAATCGTCATACAAGTTTTCCGTAGAAGGTCCTCGTATGTCACCGTTCGACCACCGACTTTCCTGTTTTTCAATTGACTTTATGTGCCACAGAGCCAATTGAGGAACTTCACCTAGACAAGCAGACTTTTCTGCGCCTATGAGTTTCGAGTGAACTGTCTCCACACCCCACCGAATCTTTCCGTTTCTCTTGTACACGCGACCTTGGTAGTCAGGCCAGTTTATCCACCCTTTGTCGTTCACGTGGAACCGAGTCTCTTTTATAAACGATTCAGTTGACCCAGGGTGTATGTTTATCCTCGGAATCCACAAAGCGTCTGCACCAGACTCCCTGAGCACGTTTTTGAGGACCTTTATAAGGGCCTCTTGGGGCATTTCGTCCGCATCGACTCCGAATATGTAATCACCGGTCGCCTTTTCGATGTGAAAGT
>JBMOHW010000187.1:0-4170 GCA_049317665.1 Terrimicrobiaceae bacterium
CCCGCCTATTCGATGCCCGCCCACCGGGAGGACCTCGTCGTCCAGAGGATCCTTGTCCGCATCGGAGTGAGCAGGGATCTTGCGAGCCTGCTCGTCGGAGACATGAAAGCCGCCATCGACTATTTGATTGCCCACCCGGCCCGTGTGCCTGCGGCCCCTCAGGACGCCACGGCCTTCCACCACTAAATATCATGTCCACCACCAAAAAGCCCACCCTCGGTCTCACCGGATTTTTCATGATGACCGGGTCGATGGTCATGACCATCTACAGCTACCCGGCCTTCGCGACCTCCGGGTTTTCGCTCGTTTTCTTCCTCGTGTTCGCCGGGCTCCTGTTCTTCATCCCGGTGGCGCTCGTGGCGGCGGAGTTGGCCACCGGCGAGGGCTGGCAGACCGGCGGTGTTTACACTTGGGTCTCCGCCGCGTTCGGAAAGCGATGGGGGTTCACCGCAATCTTTCTTCAGTGGCTCCAGATTACGGTCGGCTTCGTCACGATGCTCTACTTCATCGTCGGCGCGCTCAGCTACGTACTCGACTGGCCGGAGCTGAACACCAACCCGTGGCTCAAGCTCATCGCCATCCTCGCCATCTTCTGGCTGGTCACCGCGTTTAACTTCAATGGAACCTCCTGGACCGCCCGCCTCGCCACGATCGGCCTCATCGGCGGCGTCTCGATCCCGGCATTCATCCTCATCGGGCTCGCGATCACTTATATTGCGCAGGGAAATCCGATGCAGATCAAAATGGGGATGCCGGATCTTCTGCCAGATTTCAAAGATGTTCAGACGCTTGTGGTCCTTGTCGCATTCATTCTCTCCTACGCGGGTATCGAGGCCTCGGCCCCGCACGTCAACGACCTCGAAAACCCGAAGCGGAACTATCCGCTGGCCATCATCCTGCTCACGATCTTCGCCATCCTCATCAACATCTTCGGTGCTCTGGCGATCGCGATTGTGATTCCCGGGAGCCAGATCAACCTGAGTGCCGGCGTGCTCCAGACATTCCAAGTTCTGCTCGATCAATACCACTTCGCGTGGGCGCTTAAGCCGGTTGCCATTCTGTTAGCACTCGGCACCGTTGCCGAGGTTAGCGCGTGGGTCGTCGGGCCGGCCCAGGGAATGTTTGCCGCAGCGAAGGAGGGAATGCTCCCGCCGGTATTCGCCAAAGTGAACAGCAAAGACGTGCCGATCCCGTTCATCCTCGCGCAGGGCGTTGTCGTGACGATCTGGGCGATCATCCTCACGCTTGGCGGCGGCGGAAACAACCTGTCGTTCCTGCTGGCCATGGCGCTCACCGTGGTGACCTACCTCGCGATGTATATCCTGCTCTTCCTTGCTTACTTCGTTCTTAAGACCAAGCGGGCCGATGTTGCGCGAGCCTACAACATCCCGGGCGGAAAAGCCGGGGGATACCTCGTCGCGGGAGCGGGCCTGCTTATGGTCGTCCTTTCGATGATCATCTCTTTCCTACCGCCAGACAGCATCACCGGCCCGTCGGAATCCCACTACGTCGAAATCCTTCTCGGCTCATTTGTGGTGAGCATGATCATCCCCCACGTGATTTTCGCGTTTCGCCCACGTTAGCCGACGCAAGCCCCGGCTACGGCAGGAAGTCCGGCCTTCACGGAACTTGCGCCGACTGAACGGTGCGTTTAAGAAAAATCGCTTTCCAACCCAGCTGCCCTGCCTAACTTCGAGTCCAAGGATGTTCAACCGACTTTCAGACAAACTTCAGGACGTTTTCAAGGATCTTCGCGGGCATGGAAAGATCAGCGAGGCGAATGTGACGGATTCGATGCGCGAGGTGCGCATGGCCCTGCTCGATGCCGACGTTCATTTTCAGGTGGCGAAGGACTTTATCGCCCGGGTGAAGGAAAAAGCCCTCGGCGAGGAAGTGCTCCGGAGCGTGACGCCGGGCCAGCAGATCGTGAAGATTTTTCACGAAGAGCTGTGTGCTTTGCTCGGGGGCGATTCCGAGCCTCTCCAGCTCGACAAGCCGGGGCGGATCATGATGGTCGGGCTCAATGGCGCGGGAAAAACGACCTCCTCGGCCAAGCTCGCGCGGCTTCTCAAGACTCAAGGCCGCTCACCCCTGTTGATTGCATCCGACCTTCATCGTCCGGCGGCCATTGACCAATTGGGCGTTCTGGCCGAGCAGATCGACGTGCCGATGTTCCGTCCGGACCCGGGCGAGACCGACGTCCTCCGCTCGGCGAAGAAAGCCCTCGACTGGTGCGCGGAGAAAAACGGGAACGTCCAGATTTTTGACACGGCCGGACGCCAGGAAATCGATGGTCCGCTCATCGAGGAACTCAAGCGCTTGCGCGATTTTTTACAGCCCCGGGAGATCCTGCTGGTGTGCGATGCCGCGACCGGGCAGCAGGCTGTGAGTGTCGCTGAGCATTTTCATTCTGCGCTCGGGCTCACGGGAATTGTCCTCACGAAGCTCGACGGCGATGCCCGCGGCGGGGCGGCGCTTTCGCTCCGCGCGGTCACCGGGCGACCGATCAAATTTGCGGGCGTCGGCGAAAAACTCGATCAGTTCGAGGTTTTTCACCCCGATCGGCTCGCCGGCCGGATTCTTGGGATGGGCGACGTGCTCAGCCTCGTCGAGAAAGCCGCCGAGGCGATTACCGAAGACGATGCGCGGCGGATGGAGGAGAAAATGCGCACCTCGCGCTTCGATCTCGAGGACTTCCTCCAGCAGTTCAAAATGATCAAACGCATGGGGCCGCTCGAAAATGTTCTTGGCATGATCCCCGGAATGGATAAGTTGAAGGATTCTTCGATTGACGAGAAGCAGCTGACGCGGGTAGAGGCCATCATCCTCTCCATGACGCCGCAGGAGAGGACGCGACCGGACATTCTGAACGCGCGCCGCCGGCAGCGGGTCGCCCGTGGCAGCGGCACAACCGTCACCGAGGTGAACAACCTCATTTTGCGCTTCTCCCAGATGCGGAAAATGATGAAAAATACGGGTCAGATGAAAAAACTGATGGCCCAAGCCGGGAAAAACTTCGGCTTCTAGGTCTCCTGAACGGAGTTCCGGAGAAGACGTTCGACCTGGCGCCGAAAAAAAGAAAATACCAACCTCAAGACTCTTACCCATGGCAGTAGCAATCCGACTCCGCCGCGAAGGCACAAAAAACCGCCCGTATTACAAAATCGTGGTGGCCGACCAACGCCGCGCCCGCGACGGCAAATTCATCGAAATCATCGGCACATACGATCCAAAACTGGAGGGAGAGAATTTCTCCATCCATCTCGACCGCGCCGATTACTGGGTCGGTGTCGGTGCCCGTCCGTCCCAGACGGTCGGCAACATCATGACGAAGGCCCGCAAAAAGCTCGCGGCCTGATCGACGCTCCCGGATGGAAGAGTTCCTGCGCTACGTGATGGATTCTCTGGTGGAGTTTCCGGACGAAGTGGTCTTCACGAAGACGGAGACACCGGAGCGAATTATCTTCCACGTGACCATGCGCAAGAGCGACCTCCCGCGGGTGATCGGTAAGGGCGGGCATACGATCCAGGCCCTGCGCACACTTTTGGATGCCTCCGCCAGTCGGCGGGGACTTAAAGCCTCTTTGGAAATTATCGAATGATGAAAATCTATCTCGTTCCCATTTTTGCCGTTCTCGTCTTTTCACAAACCAGCTGCGAGCGCCACGCGGCCTCGGTCACGGTTCCCGGCTATGCCGAGAAGCAGGCGGCCAAGAAAAAGGCCGCAGCGCTCGACGCCAAGACGGCTGAGCCCATCGATCCGAATCCCCCGACATTTTTCCCCTCACCGACTCCCGCGCCGGCCCATTAAACCGGGGTCCGGAGAAGGGCGCGGTTTTGACGGAATTAACCGAATGAACGGAATTATAAGAATGGCTTAAACGGAGTCCGCTGCGGCTTGGAGTCTCCCCTTCTGGCGACTACGAGTCCCTGATTCAGAATTGACTCGCTCCGCTCGCCCTGCAGGCTGCCTTTGGCCGTCTTTCTGCCAATTCTGTTAATTCCGTTAATTCTGTCTAAAAACCGTTTTTGGCTTCGAGGAGTTTGCTTGCCTGACGGCGCGAGGAGTTCATTCTTCTGCGCATGACTAATCTGAAGTCGGTCTTGAGTCTCGTTGTGCTCGTCTCTGGCTTGTGTGTCTCCTCGGCCGCGGATGTGAAGGGCGGCAAA
>JBMOHW010000188.1:0-4168 GCA_049317665.1 Terrimicrobiaceae bacterium
CGAACGGGGTCACCATCGCCGGCCAACTTACGATGTTCGCAGCCGGGACGAGCGGATCGGCGGTGAACAATGTCATCGTTGGAGCCAATGATACTGCAGCGACGTCGGGGAGCCCGAGCACCGTGACCTTCTCCGGCGTCTTCGCCGCCGATACGAGCAGTGCCAACTCCCGCACCTACCAGTTTTTTGCCGCTGGCAATAACACCGCCGTCTTTTCGGGGGTCATCCAGGGAGGCAATGCATCGGCCAGCAACTTGTTCAAGAAAACCGGAGCGGGCACGGTGACATTCAGCGGCGCTTCGGCGAACACTTACAACTCCGCGATCTCGACCGAGGTGGTGGCCGGAACGCTCCTGCTGCAAAAGAGTTCAGGGAACGCTCTGACCAGCAATTCTGTGACAGTGGGTAGCGGGGCCACGCTGAGACTCGGCGCATCCAATCAGATTTCGAATACCTCCGCCCTGACCCTCTCTGGAGGCACACTGTCCGCACAATCCTTCTCAGATACGCTCGGCACGCTGACCCTGTCTGGAAATTCCTTCATTTCGCTGTCAGGCGGAACGCTCGCTTTTGCTGACAGCTCGGCCGCCACCTGGGGTGCCTTCACGCTGGACATTACGGGTTTTGCCTCGGCATCCTCCCTTCGCTTTGGAACGAACAGTTCGGGGCTGAGCGCCAGCCAGCTCTTGAAGTTCACGGCCAGCGGATTCAACACATTCGGCCTGGATAGCAACGGCTACCTGACCGCCGTCCCCGAGCCCTCCACCTGGGCGCTCCTGGCCTTCAGCCTGACAGCCGTCACGATCCTGCGCCGCCGCCGCAGTTGAGCGGCGATCCGGGAGAGTTCATCACATCGGTGGGGGAAGGAGCGAGGGGGCTTGGAATTTTCAGGCACGCTCCCGCAGCTGCGGAGCGTGGGGTCGTCTCCGTGTTGTCGGTCCCCTTTTCCGAAATGCCGGCCCCTTCAAGCCACTCATGAAAAACCTCACCACCTATGCGGTCATCGGTCTCGGCGGACGTTCCCGGATGTATCTGGAAGCCGTTGGAAAAACCTTCAGCGAGACCTCCCGTCTGGTTGCGCTGTGCGATAGCAACGCGGGACGGCTGGAGCTTGCGGCATCGCTACCGGATGTCCAGCCTCACGCGCCCGGGCTGTATTCCGACACCGATTTTGAGCGCATGATCGCGGAGGCGAAGCCCGATGCCGTGATCGTCGTCTGCCAGGATTCCTCCCACGACTTCTATATCTGCCGGGCGATGGAACTCGGCTGCGACGTGATCACCGAGAAGCCGATGACTATCGACGCGGAACGGGCGCAGCGGATTCTCGATACGCAGAAGCGGACCGGCCGCAACGTGCGTGTCACGTTCAACTACCGCTACTCGCCGCCGCGCACCCAGGTGAAGGACCTGCTGATGTCGGGGGTAATTGGCGATGTGCTCTCGGTGGACTTCCAGTGGATGCTCGACACCGTGCATGGGGCTGACTACTTCCGACGCTGGCATCGCAACAAGCGGAACTCCGGCGGGTTGCTGGTCCATAAATCGACCCATCACTTCGATCTGGTGAACTGGTGGCTCTCCGCGATGCCCGAGGAAGTTGTGGCCACCGGCCATCGCCGTTTCGCCACGCCCCAGACAGCGCGGAGGCTGGGCCTCAACAATCCGGGGCCGCGATGCACCGGCTGCCTCGATCGGCTGGCCTGTCCGTTCTTTTTGGACCTCGCCGGGAACGCGGAACTCAACACGCTCTATCTTGCGCAGGAGTCCCATGACGGCTACCATCGCGACCGGTGCCTCTTCAGCCCCGACATCGACATCGAGGACTCAATGCAGGCCCTCGTCAACTACGACAACGGTGTGACCTTGAAATACAGCCTCAACACCTTTTGCGCCTGGGAGGGGTATGCCATTCAGTTCAACGGAACAAAGGGGCGGCTGGAGCACAAGTGCGAGGAGACCGTCTACATCAACGGCGATGGCACAGTCCCCGGCGCGCTCAACAAGGAAGGAACATTCATCCGCATCTACCCGACCCGGCAGCCGGCCTATGAGGTTCCGGTCTGGACCGCCGAGGGTGGACACGGCGGCGGCGACGACCTGATGCTGCGCGATCTCTTTGCGCCGGAAGGATCCGACAAGTATCTGCGCGCTGCAGACCACCGTGGCGGCGCGGCCTCGATCCTGTGCGGCATCGCGGCCAACCGCTCGATCACCGAAGGCGGCTGGGTGAAAACCGGTGAAATCCTCCATGGCCTAGACCGGCCCGATTATCCCGCCATGCCTGCGTCGTCGGCTCCATTCACGCTCTCTTCGCTGTCCCAATTGTAATTCTTTATGACGATCACCGGCGGGCCACTAATTCTGTTTGATCCTTATCCGCGCTCCATCGGCCAGATCTTCGACGAGGGCAACAAAGCACGTCTGGAGGCACTCGGGCGGGTGCTCTGGCACGACGGATCGCCCGCCACCGACGAGCACCTGGACCGGTTCCTGCCCGAGGCGGTCGCGTTGATCGGCCAATCGGATCTCCCCAAGGAACGCCTCGACAAGGCAAAAAACCTGAAGGTCGTTTTCAACGTGGAGAGCAATTTTCTGCCGAACATCGACTACATGGAATGCCATCGCCGGGGCATTTACGTTCTCGGCACGGGTCCGGTCTTTTCCAAGCCGGTCGCGGAAATGGCGCTCGGCATGGCACTCTCCTGCGCCCGCCGGATCCACGAGGCTGACGCGGCAATGCGCGTCGGCAACGAGACGCTTTATGGGGAGGGCGACAATCAGGACTCGATCCTGCTCGGCGGGCGTCCGCTGGGCGTCGTGGGCTTCGGCAATGTGGGACGCGCGCTTCTGCCATTGGTCCGCGCGTTCGGCAGCGAAATCCTTGTCCATGATCCCTGGATTCACCCGAGCATACTGAAGGAGTTCGGGGTCACGCCGGTTTCGTTGGAGGATTGCTTCGAGCGTTCGGCGGTTGTCTTTCTCCTCGCCGCCACCACGACGGAAAACTCGGGCAAGATCGGGGCGAAGCACTTTGCGAGCATGCCGAAGGGAGGCATCGTCGTGCTCGTCAGCCGCGCCGGAATCGTGAACTTCGAGGAATTGCTCGATGCGGCGCAGTCCGGCCACATCCGCGCCGCCATCGATGTGTGGCCGGAAGAACCGATTCCGACGGACCACCGCGCCCGGCGGACGCCCAACACGTTGCTGCAGGCGCATCGCGCGGGAAACATTCCCGAGATCTGGCCATGGATGGGGCAGCTTGTTGTGGATGATCTGGAGGAGGTGCTCAAGGGATTGCCCCCGCAACGGTGCCAGCGTGCGCTTTGGGAAACAGTCAGTAAAATCAGAAGCGCGCCATCGAAACAGAAGGGGTGAACGCGTTCGGTGCATCGACAAGCATCAAACGCCCGTTGCAACACGGAACGCGTGCATCGTAAATGCCCTGAACCGCCCAATAGCAGCATGAATCTTTCCCCCTCCCATAATGGTGCTTTGTTACAACAGCGCCCGCTACAGTTCCACGCGCGCCATTTCGTGACGAAAGGCCTTGCTGCGGCCGTCACGGTGGGCTTCTTCATGATGCTCCCCGCAGAGGCCGGGCTGATCAATGGCGGCATGGAGGCGCCGTTCGCGCCTGTTGAGTCCTTGCCCGGCAGCGCGAAAAAATCGACCATCAGCGGTGAGGTGGCTTCTGGTTGGATGGACAATTCGGCGTGGGCAGATGTTGACGTCCGCTACCAGCGGGATACCGAAACGGTCAAGGCCGGCTTATCCAGCCAGCGCATCGAGATCGGATTCATCCGTGAGGGCCAGGTGAATTTCACCCAGCGCATCAGCGTGAAGAAGAACCACGCTTACAAATGCACGCTCTGGTTCAAAGGCTCCTCCTTCCGCGCTGCCGAACTTCTCGTGCGCGAACGCGATGAGCCCTGGAAGAGCTATATTTCTAAAAGCATCCTCATTTCGCCCGAGTGGTGTTCCTTTACGCTGAGCGGGATCGCACCCAAAACGGGCGAGGTTTTGCTGATGCTCAGTTTTCCGGGGAAAACAGAGATCCCCGTGACCCTGTGGTTGGACGAGGTGGAATGGAAGGACATGGGGACAGCCGCGACCGATGCCCCGCCGACCGAAGGAAATCTGCTCGCGAACAGCTCGTTCGAGGCCG
>JBMOHW010000189.1:0-4162 GCA_049317665.1 Terrimicrobiaceae bacterium
TGCATACGGGCCGTTTCAAGTTGTAGCTTAGCCTTCTCAATCTCAATATCTGCTTGGCTCTTCTGTGCCTTAATCTGCAGGTCTTGCTGTTTGAGTTGAAGCTCTTGCATCTGCATCTGGATAAGCGGGTCTTGCTGTTGTTGCTGTGCTTGTTCTTGCTGCTGTTGCGATTGATTCTGCTGAAGCAGTTGTTGTGCCGCTTGAGCAATCATCTTCGAGAGTTCTACTTCTACTTGTTCCGGCAGTTGTTCATCCGGGGGCGGCAGAGATACACCAAGCTGCTGTTCGATTTGTGCGCGGTAAGCGAAGGCTAAGTGTTCCGCGATGTGTGCTTGCATGGCAGCACCAATCTGTTGCGCCGCGGGTGACTGACCAACCATCTGCATAATCTTGGGGTCTTGGATAGCCGCCATGTGCGTTTGAATATGTGCTTGGTGGTCTTGGTAGATAAATGCCTTGACCGGTTTGCTGTTGAGGATGGCCATGTTTTCAGACACAGGGTCTTTCGGCTTCTGGTCATCCGCAGTGGGAATAAGCTTGCCGATATTCTTTACGCCCATAACCTCCAGCATCTGCTTATTAAGCTCAGGCAGGTCATAAATCTGCGGGCTGGCTGCAGCCATCTGCATAACTGCTTGCATTTGCACCACTTTTTGGGCCATTGTTGCCGAATTTGGGTCTGAAACAGGGATAACTTCGACCATGTCAAAGTCTTCTTTACGGGCCTGCCGGTCACCAATTTCGGGTTCATAATCGTATTCAGTGGGGGCATAATCCCGAATAATCGCCGCAAGAAGCTTAAATTCCTTCTTCATTGAGTAGTGAATACGCGCTTGCACTGCCGACATAATCTTTAAGCTACGTTCCAGAATAGCTAGCGTCGTACCAACCGGTGAATTAGCCGACATATCTGATGCTTGCAAATCAGCCGCAGAAGCAAAGCGACGGCCCTCTTCTACAATCTGATTCATCAGCGCCATAAGAACTTGGCTTGGTTCTTTGTATGGCAGGGGTAGGATGTTGTCCCGAATAGTGCCGCTTGGTACGTCCACATCACGCCATTCAGCCGGAGCAATCGGGGTATCGTCGCCCTTAACCCGCAGACCACGTGACTTAAACCCACCCGGCAGGTTAGACAAAGT
Source organism: Terrimicrobiaceae bacterium (assembly GCA_049317665.1). GTDB lineage: Bacteria > Verrucomicrobiota > Verrucomicrobiia > Chthoniobacterales > Terrimicrobiaceae > JBBRHN01. Next base: position 1,143 of record JBMOHW010000189.1, read on the forward strand.
TCCCGCATCCACCAACTGACGCATAAGCATCGTGCCAGACTTGGCAAACGCCCCAATCAGGTGAATCAAACCAAGGTTGTAGAAGCCAAAGCCGGGGATGTACCCGTAGTGGACAAAGTGTTGGCGCTTAATCTTGGCCTTATCTTCGGGGTTCCAGTTACGGCGAATAGCCAGAATAGTCTCAGTAGACTTCTCAATAGTCACAACATATGGCAGGGCAATACCCGTCTCGTTACCGTCCTCATCTTTGTCCTCGTCGCCCGGAAGCTCCAAGTCAACGTGCATCTCAAGAATCTTGAACCGGTCATCCGTCGAAGCACTGAAGCCCATCTGTTCAGCAATCTTCTTCTCAACCTCGTCCATAACAAGCACGGGGTCACCAAGGTCCACATCACGATAGAACCCAGCCACCTGTAGCTTGCGTAGCTCGTTTTTAGTTTTGCGCATCACATGGGTAATACGCGGGGCAGTCTCTAAATCTGATGCGCCATACGGCACTACCATGTCTTCTGCAGGAACGTACACAGCGGCTTGGCGGTCAAGATACGGGTCAAAATAAATTTTCTTGAAAGCATTACCAGCAAGGCCCAAACCCCACAAAAGACGCTCATGCTCAGGGCGATACTCAGGCATCTTTTCCGTCAGTTGATAGTTCATGTCGTCCTGCACACGAACTGCTGCATCTTCCTTCTCGGGGGTGTCCTTGCCAATAATCTTGGTCTTAACCGGACCCGCTGCCGGGAACGTCTCCATGATGGTTTCAGACTGGAACTTAACAAGTGCTTCAGCAAGCAGAGGGTGGTACACAGCACAAGAGCCGGGCCACGGCTCCGTACGGTCTTCAAGCTTCAGGCCCAACAACTCAAGGCCATCTACATAGGTCTCAAGCCAGTCACGGCGTGACGCAACGTCAGTCTCAAAATCACCCAGCAAATCACCAGCTAACTCAGTAAGCTCACCCTCATCCATATCCTCGGCAAGGTTTGCATTGAACTCATCGTTCGTTTCCTTACCCGGCTCAAGAACAATCTCCATCCCGCCGTGCTTGATGCTGACGCTTTCCGGGTCTTCAATCTGAATCTCAAGCGGTTCCATGCCAGCGGGATTAATGCCTTGCAGGCCGTCAAGGCCCATAGGGGCGGGGTTTAGTGACTTCTGAATATCCATCTTTTATCCTTACATTGCGTAGTATCGTTTGCCTTTAGAGCTTTTGAAGAACTGCGCTTCGTCTGGTTCATCAGATGGCAACCGGATAAAGCCTCCCTGCCGGAACCTCAATAGCGCCTGTGTAGTTGAGTCAACCAAGTCATCATTTGCGCCGGACGGGAAGTCATTACACTCTTCAATAACTTCTCTAGCCCATCGTTTATCTGGTGCCCAGACTATACCTGAAGAAAATAAATCAGACACGGCATTCACACGAGATATTTTATCCTGACCTTTACCCGGGGTGAACTCTGCAACGGGAACACCCATACGACGTAACTCCTGATATAACGCCGCGCCGTTTGATTTCTTTTCAACTATGAATGAGTCGGGTTCCCATTCCTTATATTGCTCAAACACCATCTTCTTAAGGTCTGGAAACTCCAGACGCTCTTTGATAGATTCAAGCAGAATAATATTATGGTTATTAGTCTCTTCGTTGAAAAATACGCCCCACACGGTTAGAGCGTTATAGTCGGCACGGTTATTAGCTTCCTGTGCCGCGTCAAGAGACATGATGATAAATTCACACTGAGGCGGGCGTTCGCCCTCCCATATCTGCCACCACTCTCTTTTAATAAGAGCGCCTTCTTCGGCGGTGGGGTTCTGCATGTATTGGGCTTGCCAATACCGGGGGTCGAGCGAAACTTTTTTGGCTTCTAATTCTTCTACTGGCCAAAACTCAGGCCAAAGAGCCTTACCAGACGGCAAAATAGCAGGAAACTCAACTACTTCCCATTGGTCTGCGTCTTCGTTCTGGGTCATGTGGTTAACAATCTGACCGGTCAAATCCAACTTACTCCACCGGGTCATAACCACAATAATTGCACCGCCCGGCATCAACCGTTGAATCGGTCCTGACTGGAACCACTCCCACGCCGGTAGAAAAACGTCAGCCCGCCCTTGTTTCGCCTCTTGCTCTGAATGCGGGTCATCAATAATGAATAAGTCAGCACCGCGACCGGCAAGGGCACCGCCAACACCAATAGCAAAATACTCACCATTAAAGTTTGTCCCCCATCTTGATGCAGATTTAGAGTCGGCCTGCAGCTCTACCGTAGGAAAAATCTCTTTATACGACTCGGCCCCCACCAAATTACGTACACGGCGTCCAAAGTTAACAGCCAAATCTGCCGTGTGGGAAGCCATGATGACTTTTTTCTGAGGATACTTACCCAAGAACCACGCAGGAGCGAGATAGGATATAAGTTCTGACTTACCATGACGCGGAGCGATATTAACGATGACTCGTTTTTTCTTACCTGCAGCAATATCTTCAAAAATTTGAGCCAATCTCGCATGGTGTGCTCCTACTTTGTAGCCGGGATAGACGTGTTTGACAAAGTCAAGGAAAGATTCAGAACTTACACGTTTATTAATCTCATTTTGATATGTCTTTAGCAGCTCAGCGGTGCGGCGCTTCTGCTTTTCCGGCATGTTTGGCAGCTCATTCCGAATCTTTCGGAGCATTTCCGGCGTAATTTGCATCATGTATCTGCCCTAACTTCGTCAAATTCCACGTCAATCACGCGTTGTTCAAGGACATTTAGGGTCTCAAGCAGCTCTTTCTCGACTTCTTCGATGGTTTGCACCTTCATGGTGACTTCGGAACGCTTCTTAAATGCGTCCACACCATCAATTTCACCCAGTTTGGTCAGTGCAGCAATACGGGTTTTAGGGTCTTTAGCCATTTCAACCTCTTTAATGAGGTTGTTAACGACATACATCTTGAGTTCAGTCAGGTCATCGACGACGGCCGCGTTCATCTGGGCCACCATACCCGCAAGCATTGCAAGCGTTTCGTTCGGATACTG
>JBMOHW010000190.1:0-4156 GCA_049317665.1 Terrimicrobiaceae bacterium
GATCCTAGCTGCGTTCGCGGATGTGGACGAAGCGCGGCAGACGGTTTTTTTGAGTTCTTGCAGCGAAACAAACTTTCGTGAATTGAAGGCGCGTTCCCTCGATTTCCTCAACCTCGGACTTGCGTTGGCAAAAGCCAATAATGCCGCGCCGATTATCTCCGCCGAGGCGATCTGGCTATTTTTTTCAGAAGAAGCAATGCGGGAGTTGAGGGACTTTTTAGAGAAAAGGGGATTCCAACCGCGCGTGTTTGGCTATCTGCGCGCGCCTTGGGATTGGATGGAAAGCAGTTTTCAGCAGTGGGTGCGGGTCGGGCGTGTGAAGCTCTGGGATTGGTTGATACAACGAGTTAAGGGTCTTCAGCCGAAGGACAGCATTAACTGCATGGACAGGGTCTTCGGTCGTGAGAATGTGGCCCTTCAATTCTTTGATCCCGAGAAATTCCCAGGAGGATGTGTGGTGCGGCACTTCTGCGAAGCGAATGGAATTCCCATGGAGCCAGAACGAATCGTGAGGGACAACGACTCCCTGAACCTGAATGCGCTGCGATTTGTTCACGCCTACAATTGCCATTTGGAAGCCACAAGGCCCGCGGGAGCGCATTTTTTGCGCCGCGCTTTTTTAATTCAGGCGCTGGCGGACCTTCCGGGACCACCAGTGCGCCTGCATCACGATGTCGCCTTGGCGTTCAACAGTCGATTTTTAGAGAGCCAAGCATGGCTACGGGAGCGCTTAGGCTGCGATGTGCCTTTGACTCTGGTTTCGAGGGAATCGGGTGGAGGGCTACGATCAGAAGACGATCTTCAAATTCATGGGCGGGATGCCTTGGATTGGCTAGGGGGGAAGCTGCGACGCGGAGTGGTGGACAAGCCAACTCCGGCAGGATTTTCCGAAGTTGTTGCGGCATTGGAGCGGCTGATTTGGCGATCGCCATCAGCCGTGATCTGCGTTGCCCGGGAGAAAGTTTGTCTTCGTCTTGAGCGGAGGCGTCAGCGGGGACTGTTTTTAAAATAAAAACATTCCTTCATCCTCAAGGACGATGCCGACAGCATGCATTTCATAGCCCTGAGCCTTGAAGTTTGGCCGCTGCCAACCGTGCACACGGGGAGCTCCGACCGCAATGCGCCCAGGAATGTTTACCGGACGCGCAAATTCGCTGCGGTTTATCGAGTGGAGGAGGGATAAGGATTCGCGGTGCCAATGTTGTGTTGCGAGACAAATAATAGAGCTCCGCAAACCAAAGGGGCAGCCACAAGGTTTTCGGGTCGGCTGTGGCGGCCAACTGTGCCGCTGTCAGGCGTTGCCCAGAACGCGATTCACGATCGCAGCCAGAGTTGGGAGGTTCGTCGGGGAAAAAATCTCCGAATGGCGGCAGCGGAGGGGATGGACGATCACCGGGCCTCGCACGATCGAACGCCAGACTCTCGCTTGGGGAATCGCCTGGAGCCAAGGAATCCACGCTGCGCGAGCTTGGAAGAACTCGACGCGGGCATCGATCACGGGAGCAGAGAAGCGGGCCATGCCGCGGGTGAAGCGATCGCTCGATTCGGTGTCGAACGGCTCGTTTCGTGTGGCCGCGAAGATTTTGCGCAGAACTCGATGGCCCCGGGAGGTGATGTAACCAGGCCACTCGCGTATGCCCATGCCCGACATTTTTTGGGTGTGATACGACAGGCCCGTGATTGAGAGCGCGGCGAGCGCCAGAAACTGCCACGGTTTCGCATGCCAGGGGAGCTTGCAGCCCGGGTTCGTGTCGAAGACGAGAATGGTCACCGCCTGCCCTTGAAAGTGAAGTTCCGTCGCGACCGCGTAGGCAAACCATCCCCCCGCCGAATAGCCCGCAAGGTGATAAGGGCCCTCCGACTGCAAGGCGCGAATCTCCCGCGCATAGCGGATCGCCAACTCCTTGACGCCATCGCGGAGGATTTCTCCCCCATCAGCCTCGTCGGCGCGTATGCCATACACCGGCTGATCCGGGCCGAGCATCCTCGCCAGACGCGATGCATAGAAGACATCGCCGCCCATGCCATGAACGACGAAGAGAGGCGGTCGCGAGCCGTCCGGTTGCAGGGCCACGAGAGACTTCCATTCCGGCATCCAGGATTCGTCGGCAAGCGTTTGCGTGAGTGCTCGAATCGTCGGCGCTGCAAAGAGGGTGGCGATCGGGATTCGTCGCCCCAGCAGCCGCTCCAATTCCACCGCCATCTGCACAGCCATCAGCGAGTCTCCACCCAGTTGGAAAAAGTCGGCGGCGGGGTCAATGTCATCACACTCGAAGAGCCGCTGCCAAATCCGCGTGAGTTCAGCCTCGAGAAGCGTGGGCAAACCGGTCGATTCAAGCAGATCATCCTTTGCAGTGGAATCGGGCGGCATGCCGGCAACACCGACGGGTTCCAGGATGCGCACCCGTTGGGCGGCGAGATTCGCGAGCGCCCGGCGATCGACCTTGCCATTGGCATTGAGCGGAAGTTCGCGGAGCAGGACGATCTCCCCGGGCACCATGGCGTCGGGAAGAATTGACCTCAGCCTTATCTGCAAGTCGGCGGGCTCCAGAGCGTCTTCCGGGAGGCATGCCACGAAGGCGACGAGCGTTCGATGCGTGTCCTCACCGCTACGGACTGAGACGGCGGCACTCCTGACGCCAGGAAGCGTGGCAAGCACGGTCTCGATCTCGCCGAGTTCAACCCGGTGGCCGCGAATTTTGACCTGGTGGTCGGTGCGACCGAGGAAGTCGAGTTGGCCGTCGCTCCGCCAGCGACCGCGATCCCCTGTGCGATAGAGCAGGGAGTGCGGAGTCTTGACGAATGGATCGGAGATGAAGCGCTCCGCCGTGAGTTCCGCCTGCCGCCAGTATCCTCGTGCCACCGCAGCCCCTCCGATCCAGAGATCGCCGGCCACGCCTGGTGGCATCGGCTGCATGTTCCGGTCGAGCACATAGACCTGAGTGTTGTCGATCGGCGTGCCAATGGGCGGGAGCTCGGGCCACGCGTCGGGGTCGGGCGGAAGCAGGTAGCCGGTGGCGACATGAGTTTCGGTCGGGCCGTAGTGATTCCAAAGCCGACAGGCCGGGAGCTGGGCGAAGAATTGGCGAAGGTTGGGTGTGATCCTCAACTGCTCGCCGGCAACGATCACCTGCCGCAAGGCAGCAGGAAAGAGTCGGCTCGTCACCGCCGCATCTGCAAGAAGCCCAAACATGACCACCGGCAGAAACAGCCGCTCGATGCCGTGCCTTTCCAGCCTGGACAGCAGTTCATATGGATCGATCCGCACTTTGTCGGCGATGAGCACGAGCGTTCCTCCAGACAGCCATGTGGAGAAAATCTCTTGGAACGAGACATCGAATCCGAGGTTGGCGAACTGGAGCGTTCGGGCAACTCCTGGCATGCTCGTCGCCTGCCAGGCGAGCAGATTGACAAGAGCCCGGTGTGGCATGGCGACACCCTTAGGCCGTCCCGTGGAGCCCGATGTGTAGAGCACATAAGCCAGCGATTCCGGGGAGGTCCGTCCCGGGGTGGGCGCGGTGTCTGGTTGCGCCTGCAGATCGAGCTTCGCGGGATCGATGGTCATGGTGAGCATCGAACCGCCGAAGGCCACGGCATCCTCGTCGGTGAGCAGCAACGCGGCGCCAGATTCTTCCAGCACACTCTGCCGGCGCAGTGCGGGCCACGCGCGGTCGAGGGGCAGATACGCTGCCCCGGCCTTGAGGACCGCGAGGATCGACACCATCAACTCGATGGAGCGGTCGAGGCAAACGGCCACGAGGGCGTCGGAGGCGACGCCACGCGCCATGAGATAATGCGCGAGCTTGTTGGCCCGGGTGTCGAGTTCGGCATAGGTGAGCGAGTCCGCGTCGCAGACCAGCGCCACGGCCTCGGGGGTCCGGGCGGCCTGCTGTTCGAACAGGTGATGGACGACATCGTGGGGTAAGTCCCGCGTCGTGCCGGATTGCCAGGCTGCGATCCGTTGTCGCTCGGGGGCCGGGAGCAATGTCAGCGAAGAGATCGGTTCGTCGGGGTGGCAGAGCAGCGAATCCAACAGCGTCAAGAGCCGGTCAACAAACCGCTCGATGTCGTCGCCTGTGAAGAGGTCGGCATCGTAGATCAATTCGCCGAGCATCCCCTGCGACTCTTCCCGACGGATGAAGAATTCCAGATCGAA
>JBMOHW010000191.1:0-4102 GCA_049317665.1 Terrimicrobiaceae bacterium
GAGATTGATGCCAGGCCGGCGACCCCATGCGATATTGTAGTTGATTTTGCTGCTCTCGTCGTCGGTCCAATACGCATAGCGCCCGACGATCGGGTTTTCGGTTAGAGTTGTGTCCGGAGTCTGGGAAAAGTCGAGATCCCCGTTTTTCCGGATATAGATCCAGGCTGCTTTCATTTCCTGAGGGTTGCCGGTGGCTGCGTCCTGTTTGTTGGTAATGACGCGTGTTAGGGGATCGCGATAGGTCACAACATTGAGATCGGGCGGATGGAGAACCGGGTTGGCCGGAACCGGCTCAGGTGCAACGCCGGAATGAAGCGGAATCACTTCGGACAGAATCTTCCGCTCATCAATCGTCCCGGTGGCTGGGTTGTCCTGCTGTTGTCCTGCGATGATTTGTCCCGGTTGGCTGATCCAATTCTTGGCGGGATCGGCGGTTTGGGCGTTGAGGGTGGCAATGACCGTCTCGACAGCGGTGCGTGCGTATTGGTCTGCTTGCGAACGCTCGATGAACGAAGCTGCCGACATCCTGGAGATCCCGACCATTTCTGCCAGGCCGACGACCAGCACTGTGATGATCACAATGAATGCGAGGGTGATGACGAGCGACATGCCCCGGCTTCTGGATAAGTGCTGAGCGATCATCGGGCGTTGAGAAGGTTGACCTCGGCCTGGAACGAGCGAAGGCCTGAACTGATCGACTGAAGACCGGGATCGGCCAGAGCGCGCGTGACAAAATCCGCAGCGTCGCTCGCCTGGGTGGCCAGGGACTGAAGACGGTTCATTTCTGTAGTGCCCAGGCGTTGGGCTGATTTTTCGTCAATGATAACAAATCCCATCCGGACCATAGGGGGGAGGGCGCAGAGCGGTTGTTTGGTGGCACCCTCGTTGTAGCCGCGGATGCATCGGTGAACCCAAGCCGCGAGTCAAAACCGTCCGAAGTTCCCGCGAAAGAGCCTCCGGCGTAGCTTGACGTGATGGGCCGCCCGCGCCCGTCGAGGCACTCGACGAAAAATGCCACGACATTTTCAGAGATCAGGCCCCGGTAACCATTTGCTACGTCGCCGGGAGAGGCCGAGCTAATGATTGCGTCGCTCAGCCAGTCGCTCGTGCCGGGGGTATGGTCGTAAATCAGGAAGTTGGGATCCTGGCCCGTCTTTCCTTTGGCTGATATAGCAACCCGGCAGAGGATCGGGCGCTGCCGCGGAGGAGTCGAGTTATCCCATCTCACGAAATAACCGATCACCGCGACATCTCCGAGCGATGAATCTGCGGCAACCGGCGCTTGCCAGAACAGTGCGTCGGGGTTCAGGAGAGATTGATCGATGTTGGCTGGGTTCTTGATGAATTGCAGGTTTCCTTTGTCGGTCCGGTTGACCGGCAAGAGCGCTGAGCGCAACTCACCACTGATGATGTCGGTGACAGCCCGGATGTTCTCAAGCCTGTCGATGTTGGCATGGCTTTGCTTCCACACGTTGCTGACTCCGGTGAAAACGCCGGAGAGCAGGACCACAAGCAAAGCCAGGATCGCAGTGCTCACCAGGACTTCGATCAACGTAAAAGCGGCCGTCCATCCCCGGGGGCTGGACTCAAGGGAACGGCTATTGGTATCTCGCGATATCTGCATGGATGTTCCTACGGTTTACTGGTGTGCCGGCGGCGGTGACCGGCCAGGAGAAATCGAGGGTGATCCGCCAGAGATTGGTGATGTCGTCGCCGCCCGCGGGGTCGGGCCGCGTGGTGTTCGTATCGGATGTCACGCGCGGTGCGCATTTGTAGACAGCCCCGGCCGAGATTGCCGAACCCGCCGGCATGCTCTCGACCGATCCGTCCGCCGCAGTGGGATTCACCCGTTGGCCATCAATGTTATAATAGACAACGGGAACGCTGGAGATGCCATCGAAAGGCTGCTTGCGGAGAGTGTTCAACAAATCCCCCGACATATCAGCGATGAGAGTGTCGTCGGTGATAGCCTTTGTCTGGCCCACGGTCACAGAAAGCAGACCGACAATCGCGGTAAGAGCCACTGCAACTATGCCAAGCGAAAGAGCGACCTCGACCAGAGAAAATCCGCAGGCGGCTCGCGTAGTGTAGGAAGGGCGACGTTTCATGGCCGATCAATCTTGGGGCGACCGGTGGGTCCGATCACGGTGATCCTGTAAAAGTTGGACGGTTCGGATCCTGTCTTGCCGCCGGTGTAGATTGGAACCGGCCCCGAGTCCGCGAAATAGCCTTCCGCTAGCCTGATCGATGCAGCTTCGCCGGTATAGAGGCCGCGCGTCGGCAGAAAATGAATGTATTTGAAGCTGGAGATCGGGGTTCCCTTATATTGGATGGCCGGGAAATCGGGCACCGGCCTTGCGGCAGGGTAGTCGGAGAACGTCAGGCTTCCCGGATCGACAACGACTCCTTGCTTCAACACTTCCCACCGTGAAACCTGTTTCCAGCTCTGGGCCCCCGACAGATACTCGAAGAGCGCGAACCCGCGGTAATCGTTCGGACGCGCCGGGTCTGGTGCCACAGCGATCAAGGCAGTCAGGGCATTTTTCGACATGGCGTTCTGGCCGGCAAAGTTGATCAGGTTCACGAGTGTATTTCCTTCGGCACCCAGAAGTCCGGCCTTGCCGATACGATTGAATGCGGGAAAAAGGAGGGCGGTGAGGATCCCCATGAGCGCGACAACAACCAGCAACTCGATCAGCGAAAACGCCGACAGACTGCGGGTGCGAAAAGAAATGGGAGGGCGGCGTTTCATGGAGGGAAGAAGATCATTACAGTATATACATGGTATTTACGGTAGTGCAAATGCGCTTTCTTGTCTTAGGCCGACACTCTGATCATTTTCCGGCAGGTAAGCCCCCTCCGCGATGAGCCGTGCGCGCAATCGGGCAACATCCACCCGATGCACGTCGTGCTCGGGCTCAAACGCCGCGTGAGCTGCCGCGATTCCAGCAGCTTCTCCCATCGCGAGGCAAACCGGCATGACGCGGACGCTGCCTTGGACCGTGCGGTCGCAGGAAATCGAGCGGCCGGCAACAAGGACATTGCGAAGGCCCCGCGGGGTGAGGCAACGGTATGGGATGCCGTGGGATTCGCCAGGTTCGTAGCGTTGAAAGCGCAAGGCCATTTCGAGTTCGCCATCCGTTTTGGCCTCTTCCTTGGTGAGGTGAAGATCAATGAAATAGCTATTTCGGCAAATCTCGTCGGAAAAGCTCCGCCGCTCGATGTAGTCCTCCGCGCAGAGAACGTAATCCCCCACAACGCGGCGGGTTTCGCGGATGCCGAGAACGGAGCCGGTGGAGACGAGGAAGGCATTGCCGAAGGCGGCGGGATGGAATTCGGCAAGAGCGTTGCGATAGGCGAGCGCGAGCTTGCGGCCTTTCATGAGGGCGCGAGAGATGGAGTCGGGGTCTGTGTTATCGACATCCCAGACGTGACCCGCGTTGAACCCGACCGTTCCCGGGCCAACGATATTCGAGTTCATATGCTTGTCTGGAATCTCGGGATACCTTCCGGAGGCGACAATCTGGTGGATCGGGCTCTCTGGGTTCCACCACCCGAGGTCCGGGCCGTTCCGGTAGGCCTCCTCATTGACATTTGAGAGGAGGAAGCAATGGGTGCCCGGCTGAAGTTGGCCCAGCTTGTCGCCCTTGTGGAAATCTGCCCCCGCCCAGGCGCAGAGATCGGCATCACCGGTGCAGTCCACGTAGACCTTGGCGCGGAGGGCCGAGAGGCCTTGCTTGTTGGCCACGATGATCGAGGTAACCCGGCCCGTATCATCAGTCTCGACGGAGGCCAGGAAGGTCTGGAACTTAACCGTCACTCCATAGCCAGTCACTAGGTCGTCATAGACACGTTTGAGGCGCTCGGCGTCGATCGGCACCCAATCGAGATCGTCCTTCCCGACGTGGGCCATCCCTTCCTTCGCGGAGTTAAAAACTTTCTCGGCCAGTCCACGGTAGATGATTTTTTCCTTGTCGGAAAACGGGCACCAAGCGGGAACCAGGGCAATGGTCCCCGAGCCCCCGAGACTGGCCGTAGTCTCGATGAGCAGGGTGTGGGCACCTTCGCGGGCTGCCGCTGCGGCTGCGGTGGACCCGGAAGG
>JBMOHW010000192.1:0-4083 GCA_049317665.1 Terrimicrobiaceae bacterium
TGCGGCTTGTATGGCCGCTATGCCCTGTGCACCTTGTACGCCTTGAGTACCTTGTACGCCTTGTACACCTTGAGTACCTTGTGCGGCTTGTATGGCCGCTATGCCCTGTGCACCTTGTACGCCTTGAGTACCTTGTGCGGCTTGTACGCCTTGTACACCTTGTGTGCCTTGTGCGGCTTGTATGGCCGCTATACCCTGTGCACCTTGTACGCCTTGAGTACCTTGTGCAGCTTGTACGCCTTGCACACCTTGAGTACCTTGTGCGGCTTGTATGGCCGCTATACCCTGCACACCTTGTACACCTTGAGTACCTTGTGCAGCTTGTACGCCTTGCACACCTTGTACGCCTTGTGTGCCTTGTGTGCCTTGAGTACCCTGAGCAGCTTGTACGCCTTGCACACCTTGTACGCCTTGTGTGCCTTGTGCAGCTTGTATCGCCGCTATACCCTGCACACCTTGTGTGCCTTGTGCGGCTTGTACGCCCTGCACGCCTTGAACACCTTGTACGCCCTGCACGCCTTGTACACCCTGCACACCCTGCACACCTTGCACACCCTGCACACCTTGTGTACCTTGTGCGGCTTGTATGGCCGCTATGCCCTGTACACCTTGTACACCTTGTGTGCCTTGTGCGGCTTGTACGCCTTGTACCCCTTGTACCCCTTGTACCCCTTGTGTGCCTTGTGCGGCTTGCACACCCTGTACACCTTGTGTGCCTTGTACACCTTGTGTGCCTTGTGCGGCTTGTATAGCCGCTATACCCTGTGCGCCCTGCACGCCTTGCACACCCTGTACGCCTTGCACACCCTGCACACCTTGGCGACCCTGCACGCCTTGTACACCCTGTACACCCTGTGCTCCCGATCCTGCTACTGGTTCGCCATTAGCGTAAGTGAATCCAGCTGCTTGTACGTTGCCTACAGCAGTTATTATCCCACCAGTGGTGATATTGCCGGTAGCAGTTATTTGTGCGCCACTTTGGATATTACCTACAGCGGTAACCAATCCGTTAGTTCGTAAGTTACCACCTTGAATATTACCAGATGCTGATATCAATCCATTAATTAATGCATTGCCGGCAGTGACGTTTCCTGAAACTGATACCAACGTACCAGTTAGACTGGTCGCATTCAATAAATTTGCACTGATATTATTGGCATTGATATTGCCTAGTAAACTAATACCAGTAGAAGTGAATGTAGCCACTGGGGTAATTCCGGCTACACTTACTATAACATTACCATTTGTGACAGGAATATTTACATTACTAGTGCCATTAACAATCTCGCTCCCGGCGGCAATGGTAATATTAGTAAGTAGGCTGCCGTCACCAATAAAATACGCACCAGTGTTGGCTGTGATGTTTCCAGTAACACTCACTGTGCCACCTGTGAAACTGGCAGCATTGGCTCGAGTGGTTGCAAAAATATTGTTGGCAGTGACATTACCCGATACTGAAACCAATCCACCTGTGAGACTGGCAGCATTGGCTTGAGTGGTTGCAAAAATATTGTTGGCTGTGACATTACCTGTTACTGATAATGTGGTACCAGTTAAACTAGGAGCATTAAAATTGGTCGTGACACTGATATTGTTGGCTGTGACATTACCCGATACTGAAACTAATCCACCTGTGAGGCTGGCAGCATTGGCTCGAGTGGTTGCAAAAATATTGTTGGCAGTGACATTACCCGATACTGAAACCAATCCACCTGTGAGACTGGCAGCATTGGCTTGAGTGGTTGCAAAAATATTGTTGGCTGTGACATTACCTGTTACTGAAACTAATCCACCTGTGAAACTGGCTGCATTGGCTCGAGTGGTTGCAAAAATATTTCCACCAGTAATATTACCTGATACTGAAACTAATCCACCTGTGAGGCTGGCAGCATTGGCTTGAGTGGTTGCAAAAATATTATTGGCAATGACATTGCTGGTGATCTCAACACCATCCACAGTGAATACAGCCACATTGGGCACACTGGTCACAGCCACAGAAACATTTGAATTTAAAGCCACAACAACATTACTGGTACCGTTGACTATTTGAGTACCGCCGGGTATCGCAAGATTGGTAAGGAGGCCGCCATCACCCAAAAAGAATCCACTAGTGGAAATATTGCCCGATGCTGAAACAATATTACTATTGATAGTGCCAGTGACATTGGCCACATTGGTAGCCGCGTTGAATGTAAAACCTGCCGATGCGCCAGCATTGCCTGAATTATTAAACAACACCTGTGTATTGGATCCAGGCACTGTGAGATTGCCTGTTATACTACCTGCAAAAGTTCCAATGAAATAACCACTGGTGTTGATATTACCTGTAGAAAAAATCTGGCCACCAACATTGAGGTTGCCACCGTTGACATTGCCTGTGGCTGAAATATTACCAGCAGAGATATTACCAGCATTGGTAATGACCAAGGAGTTGCCAACCAGCACATTGGCAGTGACATTGCCACTGGCAGTGACATTGCCAGATGTTGTCACAGACACCACACTGATAGCATTGGTCCATACTCTGACTCCGTCAGTTCCTAATCTAAGAACATCATTGGCGTTGGTGCCGTTGCCAAGATTTGGCTCAGCTTGATTCAATCCTAAGAATTGATAACGATCGGCGGTGAGATTGCCCAGATCTGTTACTGGAACACGCCCACTGATAAGTCTAGTTGAATTCATTCTGTCTTTATCCTGTTGATGTCTCTAGCACACTCAATGTCAATTGGGAAGCAGCATTTACATTGGCACCCACTGCAAAACTGTCACCAGTTTGTAATATCAATCTACCGCCCACAAGATTGATCGCATCGTTGGCCGGCAATTGCGCACCTTGTACCAAGGACACATTGTTTCCGTTTAGTTTGAATATATTTCCACTCACTGCAATGGTGCTGCCGGTGATATTACTGACCTGTGCCAACAGCACTACCGCGCTGTATCCGCTGGGGCAAGTATACACATTGCCAATTGTATTGGTCACGGTTGCTGTTACTGTTTTAAATGAATTTAATACTGTTGCCATGTTGATTCCTTAACTGTTACTTATGGCACCTCTTGCAGGGCCAATATGTAAGGGGTCATGATCGCAAACAAGGATCTGTAGAAGTCATCTCCACTCACTGTTCCTGTTGCTTGATTCACTGTGAACCCTTTGCCTACTCGGAAGTTACCTTTCTGGTCCGTACTGGTAAATGTGACCACACCACCATTCACTGTGCGCACTTCATTTTCTGGTATTGGTATTCCACCGTACTGTGGTAATGCTGTGGCTGGATTGGTTCCTGCGCCCACATATTCAAATGTATGTGCGCTGGCAATAATAGCACTACGGGTGTAGAATTCTAAATTGGTACCCGGCACCAAATTGGCTGCGAATGTTTCCTGTATCAACACGGTAGCATTGCCCGCCGATGGAGTATTAGGTGATATAGTATCAATGGTATAATATGTTATGGGGAAAAGATTTACATCCCAGGCACTGTATGTACCTGATCCGTTTGTGTCGGTCACATCCACAATCAGGGCACCGGTCCCGGAATCATATGATTGCACTTCGCCGGTCATGAAAGTGATTGAATCATAGGCTATGATCACATCTTGCCCCACCGAATATGATAGTCCAAGGCCTATGGTCAACGAAACTACTGCTACAGCTATAGTAAGTGTGTTGCTGCTGGTGGTGACATAATCAGCGTCATTTATAACCATCACTGTGTTCACATGAGGCTGCCCATTGCTCAACCCACCAATCACGAAAGTTCCAGCAGTGCTATAACCTATTGTATTGCCCGAAGTTTGCAATGGCCCTATCCCTTCGGATACCAACCCGTAGTTGCCGATCGAGCAGTCAGATCCATTGAGTGTGACAAACGAACCGCTGCGTGTTCTCAAGCCAATATCACAACTAATGGTGTAGATGTTGACCGCCTGGCTGTATGCGCTGTTGAGAAGGTCAACACCAATACCACCACGATTGATAATGGTATAGAATCCCAGGATCATGGCCTTGGTGCTGATACCACTCACGAGACTGCCGTCAATCCGGCAACCGGTTCCTGTGGTAGTGGACGATGTGAT
>JBMOHW010000193.1:0-4071 GCA_049317665.1 Terrimicrobiaceae bacterium
TATAAGATGGTGCGCTAGTAAATGCCGATGTACTTAAACTATCAGGACCATACCAAGTAAAAAGATAATCCGTTATTGGATTTTCACAACTACCTGTCAAATTACCAACAGATAAAATACCAACAGTTCCTGATAATGGAATGTCAAAATCCAAATCACAAGTAACACAGAAATCACTTGATATTATTGGTATTTGTACTTCACAATATGTTGGAATATCCACCAATGTTAATGATGTTGTTCCGTCAGGAACTTCAATAATGTAAGGACAATTAGGTCCCGTTAAATCCGCAAGAGGAACTCCTGTTTGTATTGGGAGAGCACTCACATTTGAATAAATTGTTATAAAACCACCCAATGGTGTTGTACCAGTATAAGTTAAACAAGTTGACGCTGAAAAAGACATATATTATTTATATTTTTATTAAATTATTGCGAATGTATAACCCGATAATGAACAGTCGGCAAAATTAGTTTGTGTTGGTGTTTGTGTTAAGGTTGGTGTGTTAGTTGCAGTATTGGTTGGTGTTTGTGTATTAGTAGGTGTGTTTGTAGGTGTTTGAGTTGTGGTTGGTGTGTTTGTAGGTGTTTGAGTTAAAGTTGCGGTGTTAGTTGGTGTATTAGTAGGTGTTTTTGTATTGGTTGGTGTATTAGTAGGTGTTTTTGTATTGGTCGGTGTATTAGTTTGAGTTGCGGTATTACTTGGTGTATTTGTTGGTGTGCTAGTTTGTGTTTTAGTTAAAGTTGGTGTATTTGTAGGTGTTGGATTCGGTGTTGGACTTGGTGGCATACAATCAGGACAAGAGCCAAATAAACCAGTAATTTGATTTATTGTTGTGTTTGGTGAATAATTTGAACTATTTCTATCATATTTTACACAAACATTTTTTGTTCCGTTCACGTTTGTTATTACCGCATTAAAATATATTCCACTTGATAATGGTATGTTATTATAAATTATTGGAGTTCCAACATAATATTCTTGTGTTGGTGTTTCGCAATCTATTAATACCGCACTCACAGGACAATTAAGTGGTGGGTCTAGTATTACATAACTAGCCCTTCCCCCAAATTGAACTCTATTAGAAGGTGTTAGGGTTGGTGTTGCGGTTATTGAAGGTGTTGGTGTGGGTGACGCATAAGCAATACTAAAATTTAACCCCAACACATACACAGGACTATTTGATGGGGTTGGTGTAACGCCAATATTTGTAAAATCAAAATTTATGTCTCCGCAGTCAACAGGTTGCGATGGTGTTACTGGCGGTACATAATTGCAATCAAAATAAGCATTAAAATCTAATAATGAGCAGTCAGCAGGTAAAGGTGTTGGTGATGGACATATTCCTGTTGTAAAAGCAACTGGGTCCAAATCAGGACAAACACTAATACAAGGAGTTTTTCCTTGCAATATACAACTACCGCCAAGAGTATTACTTAAACACCATTCACTGTTATTATAATAAATGAATGCTGATGTTACTCCATCTCCTGTATAATATAATTTTGAATTATAATTTAACCCTGTTGAACTATATGTTCCACTATAACCACTTATTGATGATAATGATACTGATAAACAAAAATCAGTGTATGCACAAGGTGGTGGAGTAATACTTGGAGTTGGGGTAAAAGATGGTGTTGGATTTGGTGTTCTTGTTGGAGTTGGGGTAGGTGAGCAGTCACTACATTTACTAAATAATGGGGAGCCAAGTTCACTTCCTCCTGCACCACCAAATTCAATAAAAGAATAACACTCACTATTATATAGGTAAGTTCCTCCGGGGAATGCAGTATCAGCATCCACATTAAAATAATATATAGTTCCGTCAGAACATTTTGATAAAATCGCCGCTTTACTACTTGTTCTTGGACAAAGTCCACTTCCACAATCATCAACTAATGTAAATGTAATTCCTAACGCATTATATAAAAATCCTGAACCATCGTTTTCAACTATTGTCGCACATCCCTGAAACTCACCAAACCCATCAATCAAATATGTGTTACCTGTAACGGTAGGTAATGAATTACCAAAAAATCTGAAAACATTTGAACCATCATCACAATCTCTAAATTGTATGTTAAAAACTTCTGTTGGTGTTACTGTTGGTGTTTTTGTTGGTGTTGGTGTATTTGTTGGTGTTTGAGTATTTGTTGGTGTAACAGTCGGTGTGTTTGTTGATGTTTGAGTGTTTGTTGTCGTTACTGTCGGAGTTATAGTTGGTGTAGGTGTTGGTGTTGGTGATGGACAAGAACCAACCACAATAATTTGCCCACTAGAATCTACGGTGTAACATGCGGTTCCTCCATCAGGTTTGTCTGAATAATAACCCACAGAAACCGGTATTGTACAACCAGCATCAACATACAAAAAAGCGTTTAAAACCAAAGATACTTGGTCAGAATAAAAATTATTTCCCGATAATTGAGCACAAGCAATTGAACAGGTTGTTCCTGACGCCAATTTTGTGGTTATTAAATTACAAGCCATATCTTAATTTCTTATTCTATAAATAATAAGAATGTTTGTTTTTTTTACTAATAAATAATAGAATTACATTTTTTTTAATAAACAAGAGATTGAAAATATTTATATTATATGAAATTAATAAAAACAATAAAAAAACTAATACAAGAAGCAGAAGAGCAATACAATATTGCCTGCGAAGGGAATACCCCAATTGAGGAGTTAGATAGATTAGAAAAAAATTATAAGAATTCTTTGAAATTACTTTCTCTTTATAAAAAATCAGAGGATAAGAAAAAATCTAACAATCAATAATCTTAAAGTTTTCGCATCCATCGGAGCCACTTAAAATTATCATAACCGATGACGCACCATTAAATAAAGATGGTGGATATTCATAAACGGTTGGTGGTACGGGATTAGTTGTTGCACCTGTTATTTGTCCCAAATAAGTTCTATTTTCACCTCTTGTATCGGCAATATAAACATCAATAGGTGTTGTCCCTGAAACATCGGTAAATTCTATTCTTGTCATTCGGCACAATTTATATTATAATCAATTACAAGATAAACTTTCAAATCTATTGTAGTTGCCGCGGCATAGTTTGTATTATCACTTGTTATTAATATTTGATTATTCTCTTCATTTATTATTACATCTCCAACACCAATAACCGTCATCAGTAAATTTTGTATTGAATCATACCACAAATTATCTGCAGGATAATCTAAAAGAGATGTACTTGTATAAAAAGTGTCTGTTATTTCTGTACCATATGGATTTACAATAACAACAGTTGTAAATGTTGCAGAACTCAACACACATCCTGTATTACCAGAAGTCAAATCATAATATCCCTCATTAAACATTTTTGATGGTCCATATTTTGAGTTCGAGTCAAGTTCAAATGTCTTCTCCCCCATTACATATGTTTCATATGATGAGAAACTTTGACTTCCCACAACAACTGTTTGTCTTTTTAAAGATGAATTATTACTATCAACTATGGTTAAGCTATATGTTCCCGCAGTTAAGTTCTCAACCATAATTGTTTGTGGATTACCTGAAACATTATCAGACCAATAAAATGTAAATGGTGGAACACCTGATGATATTAATGTTGTGATTGTTCCTCCACTACCTGTTCCTGCGTTAGTTGGATAAAGTATAAAATCAACTGGTGGTGTATAATCAACATATGCGGCAATAGTTTGGGTGCACCCAATTGCATCTGACACTGAAATAGTGTGTTGTCCGTAAGAAACTCCATTAAAAGTTACGGCAGTTAAAGCCGCATCTAAAATATTAACAATACCGTCTAAACTATAATTGTATGGGGCAGTTCCGCCACTATATGTTATAACTTCAATAGAACCATTTGTTTGTCCGTATGTTGTACCCGTAGTTGTTGTTGAAATTGTAAATAGGCTCTGTGCAGATACGGTATAATTCCCTGTAAAGGTACATCCTGATGAATCAACAACAGATACTAAATAAGTTCCCCCACTTAAACCTGTGAATAAATTAAACTGTAAATTTGTTGTGACATTTTGAGTACTTGTATCAGGATATGTTAAGGTATAAGTATATGGATTATTTC
>JBMOHW010000194.1:0-4045 GCA_049317665.1 Terrimicrobiaceae bacterium
CCCCGTTTCTCGCGGCACAAGTCCAGCAGGCACTCTATCCGCAACTCGAAAAACTCCCGAACGCCATGCCTATTCCGTTGGCAACGCCGGCGAGTTTCTCGGACGAGGTCTCTCTCGATTCTTCCGTTCGAGAGTCGGGCAGCCGATCCTACGCGAACGGTCTCGCAAAATCCGCAGCCGCCCCAGCCGTCCAGCAACAATCGCAAAACACCAACCTCCTATTTGACCCGAAAGCCCGCATCCAGACGGGTCCAGGCGTTCCCGATTGGTCATGGCGCACCGTCACGTTCGGCTGGAATGGCCCGGTGCTCGCCTCGCAGCAAGTCCGCCCCATCTTGATCTCTCTCACGCTCGAGCGAATTCTCACCGTGCTCCGGGTCGTCCTCCTCCTGGCTCTGGCGGGAGTTCTCCTCAACGCCCGCCGCTGGTCGCTCCCGCGATTTGGCACGACTGCTGCGATTCTGCTGACCTTCCTCCTGCTGACATCACCCGCAACACACGCCGAGTTCCCGAGCGACGCCTTGCTCAACACTCTCCGCGACCGCCTGTTGAAGCCTGATGATTCGTTTCCCAACGCGGCGGATATCTCCGCAGTCTCACTCAACCTGACCGACCAAAAAATCACGATCGATGTCGAGGTCGCCTGCGCCGTCCGCACGGCGGTTCCGCTCCCAGGCCGCCTCCCGACTTGGTCCCCGCTCACAGTCACCGTGAACGGAAAACCCGAGGCCACCCTGCGCCGGGACGATGGTTTTCTCTGGGTCGTTCTGCCCTCCGGCCTAAATCGCGTGCGCGTCGAGGGCCTTCTGCCTGACGTTTCGGAGTGGGAGTGGACATTTCTCCTCAAGCCCCGTTCGGTGAAAATCGAAGCCCCGGAATGGACTTACTCCGGCGTCCGCCCCAGTGGTGTGCCGGAACAGCAGGTCTTCTTCACACGGAAACAGAAATCCACCGGCACCGAGGCTTCCTACGAGCGACAGGATCTTCAAAATCTCGTCGTCGTGGATCGCAACATCGAGATGGGACTCGTCTGGCAGGTCCGCACAACAGTCTCGCGGGTCTCTCCTCCGGGTCGTGCCGTCTCGATCCGAATCCCAATCCTGCCGGGAGAAAATATTCTCACTCCAAACATCGTGATTCGCGATGGAATGGTCGAGGCTCGCCTCGCTGCAAGCGATCAGGCATTTTTCTGGGAAAGCCGACTCCCCACGACTCCGGAACTCCGCCTTACCACTCGCGCCGATGACCCGTGGATCGAACGCTGGCACTTGCTGGCGTCCCCGGTCTGGAATATTGCCATCTCCGGCTTGGCTCCGACATTTGAACCAGCAAACCCCGAGCTTGTGCCCGTCTGGCATCCATGGCCGGGCGAGAGCGCGGATCTCGCGATCAGCCGCCCGGAAGCGATCCCCGGCGCGACGATCACGGTCAGCAAAGGCACACACGAGATCACCGTCGGCGCCCGCCAGCGCATCACGAAACTCGAACTCTCCCTCCGTTGCAGCCTGGGCGAGGATTTCCCGATCACCCTCCCCCCCGGCGCCGCAGTCACCTCGTTGACGCTGGACGGACGCCCGATCCCGGTCCGCATCGAGGACGAGAAACTCATCGTGCCGGTCCGTCCCGGCGAGCAAACCATTGTTGTGGATTGGAAGAATGACCTCGCGCTGGGCTTCCGCACAACTGCCGGATCGCTCCGCCTTCCCGTCGAGAGTGCAAACATTACAACGATACTCCGCGTCTCCGACAGCCGCTGGGTGCTTTGGGCTGATGGACCTCTGCGCGGCCCGGCTGTGCGCTTCTGGACAGTTCTCGTCTGCTCGCTCCTCGCGGCTTGGGCCCTGAGCCTTGTCCGGCTTGCCCCGCTGAACGCCGTGCAATGGATGCTCCTCGCCCTCGGTCTCACCCAGGTGCCACTGGCCGCCGGGCTCACCGTGGTTGCTTGGCTGATTTTTCTTGAGTGGCGCGGACACCAGTCATTCCTCGCCCAGCGAGCTCTGACTTTCAACGTGCTCCAAGTCTTCCTCGTCGCGCTCACCGCCGCGACATTGGGCATCTTTATTGCTGTGGTCGCCGAGGGCCTGCTCGGCAATCCCGACATGTTCATCAGCGGCAACGGCTCGACCCGTTCAACGCTTCAGTGGTTTTCCGCCCATAGCGGCAACGAACTCCCGACGCCCGGGTTTCTTTCCGTCTCGATCTGGTGGTATCGTTTCCTCATGCTCGTCTGGGCGCTCTGGCTGGCGGCTTCGCTCATCCAGTGGCTCCAGTGGGGATGGAAACAATTCAGCACCGGCGGGTGCTTCCGCGGCGGCAAGAAGAAGTCGGCACCGCCAGAACTTCCGAAGGCTTAGCCGCCCGTATATTCCCCAAAGACCAGGATAAATCCGTCCGGGTCGGTCACAGAAAATTCGCGCATTTTGGAAGGACGGGTCACGAGTTCGGTCGTCATCTTAACGCCCCGATCCTTGAGTTGCTTGTAATAATCATCGATCCGCACCATCCGGATGTAAGACGACGGTTTGTAGCCCCGCATGGCATTTTTATCCTGGACGAGACCAATCTGCACCGTGTCGCGGCCGACGGCCCCGTAGTTTCCGCTTTGGAGAACAACGGTAAATCCCAGCTTGTTCACATAAAAGTCCGCCGATCGCTGGAGACTCATCACCGCAAACGATGGCACGAGCTCAATCAACTCAGGCTTGGCCTCAAGATGGATCAAACCATCCTTGACCTCTTGAGCACGGGAGAGCCCACCGGCCAGGCCGAGCGCCAGACAAAGCAATACAGGGAGTCTCAACATGTGGCGAGTATACTGCCTCCCGCCCGAATCTTCCACAAAAACCACCGGGCGGTTGCGGCTCGAAAATTTGTTTCAGAGGGATTGCGTCCATGGCCTAATTGCTGCTTCATTTTACCAACGACATGAAACCGGCATTTGATACCTTGAGGACGTTCGACAGCGGCGACAACAAAACGGGATATTTCCACTCTCTCCCAGCCCTTGAGGAACTCGGTATCGGACCGATCTCGAAGCTTCCCGTCAGCATCCGAATCGTCCTGGAGTCGGTCCTGCGCAACTGCGACGGAAAAAAGGTCCGGCCTGCCGATGTCGAAGTTCTCGCGAACTGGAATGCGAAGGCCCCGGCGCCCGAGGAAATCCCCTTCGTCGTTGCCCGTATCGTGCTCCAGGATTTTACCGGCGTTCCTCTCCTCGTCGACCTCGCCGCCATGCGCAGCGCGGTCCAGCGGCTGGGCGGGAATCCCGCAATCATCGAACCCCTCGTCCCGGTCGATCTCGTGGTGGACCACTCGGTGCAGGTCGATTTCTACGGATCGGCAAACGCACTCGCACTCAATCTCGAGATGGAATTCAAACGCAATCGCGAGCGTTACCAGTTCTTGAAATGGGGACAGCAGGCGTTTGACACGTTCGGCGTCGTTCCCCCGGGGATCGGAATCGTGCATCAAGTCAACCTCGAGTATCTCGCTAAGGGCGTCCTCTCCGCTCCGACAACGATCAATGGCACCGATGCCACAATCATGGTTCGCGGCGACGGCCATAGCCAGGCGGCCGCCCCAGGTTCCGCGGGTTCATTCCTCTGCCTCGGTCCGGGCTGGTCGAGCGCGGGCAACGCCCCGTTCCACCGGCACAAAATCTGGACGCACGAAGGTGGCATCTCCACGCCGCTGATCGTGCAGTGGCCCCGGGGCATCGCTGCGCGTGGCGAGCTTCGGCAGAATGTCGGACACGTTATTGATTTTGTCCCCACGCTACTCGAACTCGCTGGCGTTACACCCGTGCTAGCCAAAGGTGCACCAGCCTTGCCTGGCCGCAGCTTGGTGTCCGCGTTTGCCAAGGATGGCAGCGTCACACGCGACAATCTATTTTTCCACCACGAGGGCAACCGCGCCTTGCGCATGGGCGATTACAAACTGGTCTCCGCCCGCGAAGATCGGAATGTCTGGGAACTCTTCAACCTGACGACTGACCGGTGCGAGCAACACAATCTAGCCACTGAACAGCCGGAACGCGTGCGCGATA
>JBMOHW010000195.1:0-4013 GCA_049317665.1 Terrimicrobiaceae bacterium
AGGCCTGCTGCATCGGATGCAGGTTGCCATTGCAGGCCAGGCCTTCGAGGGTCGTCACTTCGCGTCCCTCCGCACGATAAGCGGGCACGAGACAACTGTGAACCGGCTTGCCATCGAGCCAGACCGTGCAGGCGCCGCAGTCGCCCCCATCGCAGCCTTTTTTCACGCCGAACCATCCGAGATCACGCGCAAACGTCCGCAAACATTGGCCGGGCCGGGGCTCGGCATCAAAAGATTTTCCGTTGATTTTGTAGCTCATGATTTTCTGTTAGGCGGAGAGTTCAGCGCGGATTTGCTCGGAGAAATAATAGGTCAGATGCTGCCGGTGTTCGGGCGACCCGTGGGTGTCGGCAAGGTATTGATCGAGCGGAATTCCATCGATCGCGCTCTTCAACTCGGCGGCACTCGGCATGTCCTTAAAGACAAACTGCATGGGGCGCAGGGTCGAAGCCGTGATGGTGAGAAGGAATTCCCCGTGCTCCGGGCAGCGCGTGCCGATGATCAGCGTTTCCGACCGCCCGAGGTGGGTGAGGGTGAAACGGCGGAACGCGTGTTTCTTTTTCAACGCATGAGCGGGCAGGAAGATCGAGCGCACCAACTCGCCGGGTTGCAACACGTTTTGATGGTTACCCGTCACAAAATCCACAACCGGCATCTGGCGCGGCTCGCCCTCGCGCGGCCAGAGCGTGATCACGCCTTCGAGTGCGGCGGTGAGCGAGATCATGGGTCCGGCTGGAAGCGACATAATGATGTTGCCGCCCACGCTGGCCTCGTTCCAAATTTTGAAGGAGGCGAGAAACGAATGGCAGCACTCGCTGAGCAACGGCGCGGCGATCCACTCCGGCGGTGCGGCAAAGCGGTCGAGGTCCACCACTTTGCAAGTCGAGGCGATCTCGAGTCCCTCGTCGCTGGCGACGAGCGAGGGCCACTGGAGCGTGTCGAGATCAATGAGCGTGTGGGTGTTGACTTGGGGTTCGGAAAAAAGCCAGGTGCCACCGGCGAGGTAGGCGTAGCCATTTTTCCATTCTTTCACATCCTCGAGACGGGAAGGACGCTGGATTTCGGTGATGGTATGAAGGTCCATGGTGATTTAGAGGGCGGCGGCCATTGTGGCGGCGCAGCGGTTGTGGGTTTCGATAACGGGTTGGATGTCGAGAGTGGTGAGTTTGCCGTCGCGCACGACGACGCGACCGTTGATTACCGTATGCTTCGCGCTTTGGGGAGCGCAAAAGAGCGTGGCGGCCACCGGATCGTGCAGAGCGCCCGCGTAGCCGATCGTGTGAAGATCGAGTGAAAAGAAGTCGGCGCACTTGCCGGGTTCGAGCGACCCGATATCGGTGCGACCGAGCACGCTTGCGCCTCCGAGCGTGGCGAGTTCCAGTGCCTCGCGAGCCGTCATCCACTCGTGGGCGCGAACCGGATGGGACTGGGAAAGAAGCATGTGTTTGCGCGGGCCTTCCGGAGGAAGCAGCCCCATCTGCAAACGCGCGAGGAGCATGGCCTGGCGGGCTTCGAGTAGGATATTCGAAGCATCGTTGCTGGCCGAGCCGTCCACCCCCAGGCCGACTTTCACCCCGGCGGCCAGGTATTTTTTGATCGGCGCAATGCCGGAACCGAGACGCATATTCGAGCACGGACAATGAGCCGCTCCGCAACCGGTTTGCGCGAATTTTTTGATCTCGTCATCGTCCACATGAATCGCGTGGGCGAACCACACATCGTCGCCCAGCCAGCCGTGCGTCTCCATCCAATCGACCGGTCGGAGTTGGAAGCGCTCCAGCGTGTAGCGTTCCTCATCGCGGGTTTCGCACAGGTGGGTGTGGAGTTTGACTTTGTATTGACGCGCCAGCGCCGCGGAGTCGCGCAGGAGGGATACGGTGACGGAAAACGGCGAGCACGGGGCCAGTGCAATCTGGGTCATCGAACCCGGCGACGCGTCGTGGTGGGTCTTGATCACGCGCTCGCTGTCCTCCAGAATGAATTTCTCCTCCTCCACACAATCATCCGGCGGAAGTCCGCCTTGAGATTGACCCAGCGACATTGACCCGCGGCTGGCGTGGAAGCGAACGCCGAGATCTTTCGCTGCCTGGATTTGGCAATCCACATTGTTGCCATTTTTGAAAACGTAAGTGTGATCAAAAACCGTCGTGCAGCCGGAAAGCGCGAGCTCTGCCAGGCCGATGAGAGTGCTGGCGCGGGAAGCTTCCTCATTCGTGCGGGCCCAGATGCGATACTGGGCCTGGAGCCAGGGGAACAGGTTGTTGTTCTGGGCGGCCGGGAGATTGCGCGTCAGCGTCTGGTTGAGGTGGTGATGCGTATTGACGAAACCCGGCAGAACAATCTGGCCCGAGAGGTCCAGCACGGTATCCGCCGTGGAGGGCAATTCGGAGGAGCGTCCGACTTGTTTGATAAAACCATCCTCGGCGTAAATTCCCGCACCCTTTAATTCCCTTCGCTCGCCATCCATCGTGACGAGGACTTCCGCATTGATGGCTAGTAGGCTGATAGGAGACGGCTTTCGGCCCTCCGGGGCGTTGGCCCGGGGTTTGACGCTGGACCCCGACGTTTCCATCGAAGAACGCTGTCAGATCGGAGTTTGCGAGTCAAGCACCCGGCATTTCGTGATACGGGGCGAGGCCCCGAGTTCGGGGCTCGCACGCGGCGGGAGAGTTCGGTGAGAACGAATTTACTCAGCGCCACGTCATCGCTGAGCGGCGCGACAGCGTCAGTTCTTTTCGAAGGCGAAGATTTGCCTCCAATCATCCTTCATGCTAATGACCGTCCATTTTTTATCCAAGGCCTCGGCCATCAGGGAGTCGCTGAATGTTCCGATTTTCGAGTCGGGGCCATAGGCGAATTCGCGCGCGGCGTCGTCGTGATGGACGAGCATCATCAATCGCACGCCGTCGCCGGCTTGGGTCCACTCGAGCATTTCGCGATCGCCGACGGAGTTGCCAAACGCAGCGATGGGGCGGCGACCTATCTGCTCCTGGATCCCGATCGGTTTGCCCTCTTTGTCATCCACGAAATCCAGCTCGGGCAATTTGACGAGCACGGGTTGACCATTTTGCCTTTCAAACTTGAGCTTTCCGCGACTGCCCATGACTTGCTCGGGCGGGATGCCGTAGATTTGTTCGGTCCACGGACGCATGAAATCGATTCCGCTGCCGGAGACGATGAAGGTCTTGAAACCGTTCGCGCGGAGGTAGGCAAGGAGTTCGAGCATGGGCTGGTAAACCATCTCGAGCACCGGACGGCCGGTAATGGGATTTTTCGCGGTCGCGATCCAATCCTTCACCATTTGATGGTATTCGGTCGTCGTCATGCCAGACTGGGTCGCTGCCACCACTTCGAGGATGGCGCGAGTGCCACCGGCGAGAAGTTTTTTCGTGTCACCCCGGAGCAATGAGGCGAATGGCTCTTTTTCCTTCCACTCCGGGTGCTGCGGCGCGAGAGCCTTCAGGCGGTCGAGGCTGAATTGGAGCTGGACGTAGAATGGCATCTCGCACCACAGCGTGCCGTCGTTGTCGAATGTCGCGATGCGCTCCGGAACCGGCACAAAATCCGGCGAGCCTTCTTTCGTTACTTTCTCGACGAAGGCTATGATCGCCTGCTTCGGGGGCGTGTCGTTCCACGAAGGCAGCGGGTCGGCGGCGAGAGAAATCGTGGAGGTGAAAACAACTGCGCCGACCACGGCTGCGGAGAGGCGGTTCGAAATCATGGATTCAGGTTTGGCGTGAGAGAAAGCGATCGGGAATTTGACGATCCGTTCGAGTTTCAACGCCCTGCCGGTTGGTTCTCTCCTGGTCCGGGTGTGCTCACGCGGGTGACCCTTGCTAAGAGGCAGTTTGGCGCGAGCCTACTGGACGTCCTGGTTGAGTTGCTCCATCACGCTGTCGAGCGAGAACGTTCCGCCTTTTTGGCTTGGGGGGAAGTCTTTGAAGGTCGAGAGAAATTTCGCGACGTATTGCTGCGCGGGAACGAGGAGGAAGGCGCGGTCGATGCGCCATTTT
>JBMOHW010000196.1:0-3985 GCA_049317665.1 Terrimicrobiaceae bacterium
TTACGCGTTTGGGTAATTGCAACTCTCGGTGAACGCTGGACCACGCGTATTATCGTAGTACCCGGTGAGGCTCGTGTACGACGCGGTCCATATCGTTACATTGCTCACCCCAATTACGTGATTGTGGCTGCTGAAATCATTGCTCTACCCATGGCCCTCGAGCTGCCATGGATTGCCTTAGTTTTTACCCTACTGAATGCAGCCGTACTTTGGGTTCGTATACGAGCTGAAGCAAAGGCCCTTTTAGACGCAGAACCCAATTAAAGCGCCGATCAGTCTGTAAAGATTAGCGCCACACTGGCGGGTGAAACTCACGCAAAACAAGCTAGATGAAAATATCCATACAAAATATAAAACGGTAACCCAATTCTTTATTCCATTTTCGTGTTAAAAACTCTTTGACCCGCTCTCGGCCCCTAGGAAACTCTGCCCTATTCCTCCAAAAGGTATCTTCGGTATAGACCAAAGAAACCCGCTCGGGCTCGCGATTATTCCAAGTATCTTAGGACATACGAATCTTCTGAAGAGCCGTTTCTTTTTAAATGGTGGTGGTTTAGTTTCCATTTAACTTTTCAATTATTGAAGCTGCGAGGCCAAAAGCTGTTGCGATATTTATCAATGAAAACAATCAGGCAATTTAATTTTAAGGACTCACCTTACATACTAAATCTTGAGCCTCTTTTACTCGTAGTGTAGAACTTGCAACACCAATAGATTGAAAACTATTAAGCCATTCTAGGATGTCATTTACTACGGTTGCAGCTTCTAGCTGTCGGGTAAGCATGTGCCAACCGTTGGTATAAATGATGAATTGAAGAGAATTAATTTTCTCGTCTGATACCAGCGATAACCTAGAGAGCCAGTAACACATTGCTTTTGGTGGAATGATCTTATCGTTGTTCCCATACAAAACTAATGTTGGAGCCGAGAAATCGATTGGATGATTGAGTGCTTGACTCATGAGTTTTGTAAGCCCAAAAAGACTACTAACACGAGTTTCTTTTATAACCAAAGGATCTTGACTAAGGTCATCTGCAACTGCTGGATCATCAGTTGGCCGTATACCAAGGCTTTGTACACCTCTGCCTGTGAAAGTAAAATTAGGAGCTATGGCGTTAAACCACTCAAGGCTCATTCGCTGGTACCAGGGCATTATCTCAGCTCCCCATATTGCTGGTGCTTTAAGGATGATTAGATCAGCAGGTAACCGAGGAGCCTCAGTACTAGCACGAATTAATACTGCGCCACCCATACTTTCACCAATAACTACTAATGAAAGTGTTGGGTAGTTGGCTCTAAGTTGAGTAACTATTTCTCTTAAGTCATGGACTAATCGATCCTCGCTTGGCCATATGCCGGGGTTAGGGTTAGCTCCAAACCCTCTTTGATCATAGGCATAAACTACCGCTTGACGATGTTTAACAAGAGCTTTAGCCAAGGTTGTGAATGATTTGCTGTAATCATTGAATCCATGAACATTAATAACAAGGAGCTGTGGTTTTTCTACAGACCATTTTCGATACTGGAGTTCTGTACCATCGGAGAGTTGAAATACTCCATCCTCAGCCTGAAAAACTTTGGACCAAGCCTGTGTATGAAAGGTCAAAGTAATCAAAAAGAGTGTAATAATTTTTGTCAAATCAAATTTCTACTCAATATTGTCATAGGCGAATGGATTAAACATATCAATAATATAAGGCAACTTAGCTTAGTAGTTTGTCGACTACTACTACAAATCTAAGTATCAAAATTATCCATAATTAACCCACTATGATGCAACGATGTGAAAAGTAGTTTTGATATTTAATTGAGATTAGACAACAGACTCAAGCCTGAAATGAAAGGTCTAAGTTAATACCCACTAAGGTTTAAATCATGTGTCCGGTACGGACCGAATAATATTAGCCTGCCCAGCACGATTCAAACCTGCGACCTACGCCTTAGATCAAATGCTCCTTAGCGAGCATAAGCCTTAATTAAACTGATAATTTCATCATAAAACGTTCGAGCCCGTTGGATGAATTTCATGAAAATATTCTCTTTTAAATAGATCAGTAATATCCAGAAATAGTAGCATCTAAACCAGCTTACGTATTAAGTTGTACTATTTTTGATTTGGGCAAATCTAAGTTGATCACCGTACGCCATCACTCCGAAATCCATACATTTGACACCCTAGACCAAGCTATGGCGTGGGCAAAGGAATTGGGTGAATTCGTAACGATTCAGTTTGATGACATGGAAGTAGCGGGTAAGTTCGGAGCAGATGGCATTATTGACGGCAAGCTCCCCAATGGTGAAGCCTATAAATGGAAGAAGCGCCGTAGGCGGTAACCCCTGTTTTAAGAACGCTTTCTATTGGTTACTAAATCCTTGTAAAAGTGCTAATCTAGATCAAGAATCGCTAAAACTTGAGGGGTTAAACAGATGGAAATTACTAATGTGACACTTGGCATGATATTTTCAGGGGTGGCAATTGCGACACTGCTCATCATCATCTATGGTAGTCGTGGATCAAAAGATAAAGAACATTAAACATTCAATGGGTAATATAGAAATCCTCGGTAGACCCCAATACCGTTCTCGTAAGTTACAAGAGGACGAGAAAAACTTATTGCTTGAACCAGAATCTAAAAAAAGACTATCTGACCCTGACCTTAAGTATGAGCGGGATGAGAAGGACTGGTGGTGGTGTAACGATGTATGACTGAGCCATTACAAAAGCAAAACAAATTACCCAAAAAGACTCTTACCGAACTTCTCATTGACAAGTCAGTTGTCACAGGTCGGGAAGTTGTTCAACGCATCAAAGACAAAGAAAAACTACGCAAACAGTTTGATGAGGCAGTCGAGTTTGAAGTCAGGAATGGGCGAGGTAGGAAATGATCAAACTATGAGTAAACTTACCTCTAATCTTCGTACAGCCAACCAAACTGTGCAATCAGGTTAGAACACACATATGTAACCACTGCATTACAAGGTGATTATTCAAATAATGAATCCAACTAACCTACTGATTAAGTTAAGATTTTCGCTAAATGCAAGCTTTAATTCAATTTGTTTTAAGCATACTTGGCCTGCCCAGCAGTTATCTAAAAAACATCAAACGTCATTTAATTCGAGTACAGAAAAAGGAAGAAGCGAGCTGAAGCCCTCACCCAAATTTGTCGGTTTACCCGACGAATAAACTGATCACCTACTTTCCCACAGTCTGTCTGAATCAACCTACGCCCTCTCAGGGTCGATCTCTACACCGGCCAAGCTTGATCAATGATTGGGTCAATCGATCAGAACATGGCTTATGCACAAGAATCATCTGTTGTAAATATCGCCATTAAAACTAAAATATTAATCTTCGAGTAACATCAGGTCCGATGAAATAGTATCTAGTTGGAAGATATGTACATGCTGAGCATAATCTTTAAAAAAATTTTTATCGCTGGTTTCCTAGCATATTCCACATTAGCATCCTCTCAAACACTCAATCTCGTTTGCGTTGGCTCCAAGACAGTAAATGACTCCAATGGCCAAATCTTTAGTGTGGAAAATTTTAAGCAAACCTATGTTTTTCAAGATGGCAAGATAGGTGGTAATGCTCCCCAAAAAATAAATGAAAATACACTTATCTATAACTTAAGACAAAAGGAAGATCACAAATGTAAAAATTTTTGTGATCATAATGTCATACTAAATAGTCTGACACGCGATGTTTTAGATACAAACTATTCCATCGAAAATGGAATAAAAAAATATTGGGAATTTAAAGGAGTCTGCTCATTTAATTAATTTATTTCACTAAACTGCCGACAAAATAAAACTACTGCTACATTGATTTCCAACGCCCCACTTTACTGTTTTTTTGCAGGTTTCCCCGCTTGTTCCACGATCTTTCATCGGATGCCATCGTTCGTGCAGACCATACCCCAGTGACCCCGCCCCACTCAAAAGAGCTAAAGATTAATTCGGTACTCCATCTTCCGCTGGA
>JBMOHW010000197.1:0-3940 GCA_049317665.1 Terrimicrobiaceae bacterium
CGCGACATCGGACGACGGCAAGAGCGGGGCCGTGATGCTGGATGCCATGGGCGGCGATGCTGGCCCCGGGGCGGGCCTCAGCAGTATCCGCCGCTGGGTGGCGCCGGAACACGGTGCCGTCGATATCACCGCCGAGCTCACGCACGCCGACCCCGAGACGGCGGGCATCGTTGCGAGGATCATCTCCAGCCGTACCGGCCAACTGGGGCAATGGGAGGCGATCGGCAACTCAACGCCCACGAATCTCAAGGGCGTGGCCGTGAAGAAGGGCGACATGATTGACTTTGTCGTGAGTAGCCACGCCGACAAGGATCCCGGACCCTACCAGTGGTCGCCCAGCATTCTCATGCCGGATGCTGAGATGCCAGGGATGGATGGTACGCCTCGTCGCTGGGATGCCCGCACCGACTTTGCCGATCCGGGCAAGCCTGCGCAGCCCCTCACGGCACTCGAGGAACTCTGCCAGGCGCTTTTGCTCTCACCCGAGTTCGCCATCGTCGAGTAATCCGTTCTGCCGTTTTCCTCGGAGCATGATCCATCATGAGTGACCGTAGCCCATTGATCACACGCAGACGGGCGTTGAAGGCCGTTACGGTCACCGCGCTCGGTGTCGGACCATCGGGGCGGCTCGCTGCGCAGCACACGGAAGCCGGGCAGCCGGCTCACAAAGAGCCGCTGCCGACCGCGATCCCTAAGGCGCGGCGACACCGCACCCGGAACGGCAAGACGCTGGCGATGGTCGTTGATGTGTGTGCTACTGGCTACTCGTTTTACGATCGTCACCGCATTCGGGCCGAGATGGCGGTGCTTCGCGAGCTGGGGTTTGAGCGGGTGTACTTCGTCCAGTTGAACCCGGGATACGCCTCGCCCGACATGCTGTCGCCTACCCTGATGCGATCCATCATCGCCCTCGGCGATCCGAACCAAGCCTACATGGATGAGTGCAAACGACAGGGCATGGAGGCATGGGCCGTCATCAAACCCTATGAAGCCGGGGGGCGGTATACCATTCCCCACGGCAAGAGAGCGCGATTGAGCCGGGCACATGTTGAAACAGTAGGCGGCGAAAGGATCTGTTTCGACAACCTGTTGTCTGAGCACCCGGAATATGCGGTGGAAAGGCGCCCGGACATGACCCTTGAGCTGCGAAAAAACGACCCGGCGACCGCGATTGAGATCGCGTTTTGCCTGGATCCAATCCACGACCGAACGGGAGCGATCGCCGTCGAGGGCCTGGCCGACTCGGATGTTCCGTCCCTCGTTTTCTCGATCTGGACGAGCCGGGACAACGGGGCCTTCGGTTCTTTGGAAACAGCCTGTCGCTCGACGACCCGCGTCGAACAGCGACAACTCACGGATGCGAACGGTCTCCCGCTGGGAGACAAGCCCAAGCGTTGCCTCGTGGCCACGCTGACAGGGTTCACGCTGCCGCCGGATGTCCGGTATGTCGGCGTGACCGTCAACCCATGGGAGCGGCTCTACACGATTCCTTTCTCAATGATCAAACTGCTCTCACCCGCCGGCGAGATCCCGAGCACGACGGCAACCTGGGCGCGTAACGCCGAGGGTGATCCGGCGTCGCATGAATGGGGCACACATAGGCGGAGTTCCGGCCCCCAGGCGGCAGAGGCTTTCAAGAAGTGGGGATTCGAGTTCGAGTTGTTCGGCGGTGGGTACGGAGCGCGATCCGGGAACTGGGCCGACGGTTGGTACTCGAGCCCGGTGTATGGGATCGGACGCGGAAAATTTTCGCACATGAAAGGCACTCCCTGCGAGGGTTACGCCGAGGTCCGGGAATATTGGCTGGATTGGGTGCGCCGGACCATCGCCATGGGGTTCGACGGCATTGATTTCCGCCTGCAGGCTCATTCCGGTATGGTCAGCGATTACGCCAATTACGGGTTCAACGAACCGATTCTCGAGCGATTCAGGCGGGCGTATGGGGTCGAAAAGCCGGGAGAGCGGCCAGATCCTCTGAAGATCATGAAAGTGCGGGGTGAGTTCTTTCAGTTGTTCTTCACCGATGCCGCGCGTGTCATCCACGAACATGGCAGGAAAGTGCAGGTTCATCTGCGAAACTGCTATGAGGAACCCAAACTCGGGAGCGACCATAACGAGTTGGGGTTTCTCTCCATGCCAAAGGTCTTGCTCGATTGGCGCACGATGGTCGAACTCTCGGATGAAGTGACCATCAAAGACTACGAATTCGACACCCATGATACGGAGAATGCCCGACGCATCAAGGAATACGCCAAGCAGATGCACAAGCCGCTGTGGGTGCATTGCTACATCAAGCAAGCAAACGCACTGAACACCACCTTCTTTGATGCCGTTGAGAACGACGACCAGGTCGATGGAGTGCTGTTGTACGAATTGGATGACCTGGCCTTGAGTGGCTCCGGCAAGTTTGATCTAAGCAAACTTCGTTCGATTCTGGAGCATGTGCGATTCGCGGAAGCGTGATGACCGTGAACAGGATCAGTTGCGGTTAGGGGGTTTCCAGCGGAAAGTCGATGGTCGCGTCGCGGGGATTCACCGTCGCTGTGAGTTCGGTCTTCTGGTTGTAGCGCGCGGGCACGGTCTCGGAACCACCTGATTCGTCGGCCGTCGAGATGAAGATGCGGTGTATGCCCGGCGTCGCCCCGGGTTGCCCCGGAAGGAATTGCAGCGCGTAGCGTCCGGTTTCGTCTGTTCTGGCGTACGAGCCGCGGCCTCCGTCGATCGGCGTGAAGTGAATGATGGCGTCCACGACCGGCTGGCCGTCGAGCGTGATAACGCCCCCGACCCTGACGAGACGCGGGCCAGTCTGCTTGCACCCGCAAAAGAATAGCGCCAGACAGAGAAAACACACTGCAGAAAAATACCATCGCTCGATCATGGAACACCTCCGCGTTCACCACCGGCGACGCTTCCCAGCGGCTTGAGAGCCGCCGGAGCGACAGAATCGCTCATGAATCGCACTGAGCCGTCCGCCATCGCAATGTTCGCACCTCCGGGATGATCGCTGCCAGGCGACTCGAACATACCGTTGTTGATGCCGCCCGGATTACTGTCGGCCCCGTCATCGGGCTCTGGTGTTCCGCCACAAAAGCAATCCGTAGTAAAGTGCGTCGCAGCCCCGCCCACCGCCCAACCATCCTGGCTGCTCCCGGCACCGAGCGAAGAGGGGTTGGGGCGAAGCCAAATCCGTTGGAGTTCCGCCAGCATGATCGTGTTGCCCAGGCCATCAAGGATGGCACGCGACGCGACGGGACGGCCGACAATAAGAATTCCTCGGTACTGAGGGGCCCAAAGTTTCATTTCATGTTCGAACGGGGGTGTGCTGCCGCCATCATTAAAGTGGTTGCCAGAACCCGCGCAGCCGCCGTAATCGGTGCCCCCGAGTTGCCAACCCTGAAACATCATCGGCAGGTCACTGTTGCGCACAGCGGCTCTCCGCGTAGTGCAGTAAAAAGGCGATATGTCGCGGCAGGCTACGTTTGCGTTGCCAAGGACGGACTTTCCGAAGTCCCACTGCCCGAAGAGTGAGGCCTGCTCGATGTAGGGCAGGATCAACACCATCCACGAGTGCCCGCGGGCCGAACTCCCTGTGCTACCCGCCTCTGTCCAGACAGACGCACCAGCCCATTCGATTGTCACAGGCTTAAACTGGCTGGCCCCTGTCGGATACGCGCGTCGAGCGCTCTCGTAAATCTGCAGACCGAGCGTCAACTGCCGGAGGTTGTTTCCACAATGGGTGCGTCGGCCGGTCTCTCTCGCCCTCTGCACAGCGGGCAGCAAGAGCCCGACGAGCACCCCGATGATGGCGATCACAACCAGCAGCTCGATAAGAGTGATTCCAACGCGGCTCTGCCTGTACACTGCGACTACCCCAGGATTACCCTAGCGACTTCAACCAAATTGGCGGGAAGAGGTCGTTGGCCAAAGTGAAAGGGGGGTG
>JBMOHW010000198.1:0-3933 GCA_049317665.1 Terrimicrobiaceae bacterium
GTGTAAGTAGAATCCCAATTGGCACTGTTGGCTCTAGCAGAAGTATAAACTGAATTCCAATTGGCACTATTATTACTTGTTGAGGTGTAAGTAGAATCCCAATTGGCACTGTTGGCTCTAGCAGAAGTATAAACTGAATTCCAATTGGCACTATTATTACTTGTTGAGGTGTAAGTAGAATCCCAATTGGCACTGTTGGCTCTAGCAGAAGTATAAACTGAATCCCAACTACCACTATTACTCTTAACAGAGTTGTAAACACTATCCCATTTAGCGGAGTTGGCTGCTAGTACTGTGTTGCCACTACCCCCGGCTCCCCATGAAGCGGACCCCGCATTAGTGGTTGTGTATACTGATCCCCAATAATCACTATTTTGACCAGGGTAATCAGGCGGCAAGCCAGGGTAACTAGAAAAAATTGTCCTTGCACTAAGAGAGTTTGTTGCGACCACGTTTCCCGCACTTATTGTAACTGTAGCGGTAGGTACAGTTGGCGTATAAAACTTTAAACCTCCCTCACTATCGTACAGCATTTCTACAGCTGAATATGTACTAGTTTTTGTTGAAGCACCTGTGGGGCTTTTATCAAAAAATATAGATCCCTGACCAGGGGTTATTAGGATGTTCTGTGCCACTATTTATTTATGATTAAAGTTCCGTTTTTAGGTCAGGAATATCTCTTCTAATTGCAGTAAACGACCAAAAAAAGTCATATAACTTGTTTTTATTCAAAAAGTTGTATTTTCTGCCTATTACAATGCTGTTTTTGTCAATATCTATATTTTTAACAAAAATCTGCTGAGTATTATTTATATTAGTTAATTGTACGTTGGCTCCCTCTAATTTTACAAGACTCTTAATATAGGACGGCAATTCAATACGACACTCCTTACCAATTGTGGCTTTACCGGTCAGCCGAACGCCATGGTAAGGCGACTCTAATGAACCGTATTGTAGGTGTTTGGTGGGATCGTCTGGGTGTATAATATAGAATGACTTTGTAGCTGCAGCAATATGATTAAAATAGCCAGTACCGCCAACATTGATATCATTAGTAACGGTAGCCGCACTTAGTAGAACATTATTCGTAGATAGATAGTGCGTGGTGACATATAGACTACTTGTTGTATACCAAGAACTGTATACACTATCCCACTTGCTGCTAGTTTGCGAAGAAGATGTATAGACTGAAGACCAATCATCACTGTTGCCACTATTAGCAGTAATTATTTCGTTGCTGCTAATAGCACCATTGACTGTGAGTTTTACAGATGGGGTAGTTGTACCAATACCCACATTACCTACTGGTCCCAGTAGCAAATTGTTATTAGGGTATATGGAAATATCACCACTGGATCCTAATCCAAGATTACCATAAGAACTTCCTATAGTACCGTTACCTGCTGCACCATTGACATCCAGATTAAAATACCCGGGCGGGTATATGCCAACACCTACTGCATTAAATGCCTGCATGCTGACAACAGAAATACTACCATTACTACTAATAGCCCCGTTTACAGTTAATTCAGTACTAGGCTCGTTAGTGTTAACCCCAACCCGACCTAAACCACCTGGTTGAGCATTACCCACATGTAATACCTCAATTCCATCCCCATCAACAAAGGAAGCAACAGGGTAAGGGCCTGGGGCCTGATAAACATATAAAGCTGGCCCCCGGCCAGTATTAATTACAGAGAGAGCACTTGTTGTGGTGAATATAGTATCAACAAAATATGAATTACCAAGAGCGGTGAGGTTACCATAGACTGTTAAATTATCATTGACGGATAAATTACCATCTATTATACCGCCTGTAAGAGAAAGAAAATTAGTTTTTGCATAATACTGAGAGTACGCCTGGTAATCTGTCTTAATTGAAGAAAGAGAAACTGTATTACCACCTGTAATTGAAAGTTCATATACTGTGGGTTGCCAGTTCAATTGCTGAATGTATATACTTGAACCAAAAATATCTAACAAATCTACACCGGCTGATAAAATACTTGTTGTGACATTCAAATCGCCTTCCTGGACCGCGTTTCCGACAAATAATGTATCATTTGGTATAACAAAAGTATTATTGACCGCAGAAAGAGTTACTCCACCGAGATAAATTGTACTACCGCTGACATGTAGATCTTTCCATCTTAAGGCGGAACTGCCTAGACTGTATGTATCGGTTTCGCAGGGTAAGAGATCTCCGCACGGTGGCTTAAAACTGCCATTTACCTGTAAGCCACCATTAATAGTTAGATCTCCATTCATGGTTCCTCCGTTTGCGTATTGTACAGCAACTGATCCGCTACCACCACCACCACCTACACTGGCAGCAAACTTCTTTGCTTCGCGTAGAGCAGCTTCTACCGCTTTATCGACATATTTTTTAATACCATCTTTAATCTTTACGGTATTTTCAGCTTGTTCTACAAGTTGTTTTAATTTATCGTCTATTTCAGCTGTAGTTTCTAAATCTTGTTTCAACCGATCTAGTACATATTCGTCGAGATTCTTTTTTGAGTTTTCTTTAAACTCAGCAGAAAAATCTCTTTTAAACGTTTCTAGCTTATTTTGTATATTTTCCCATATCAATGCCTCAATATCAGTTGCCGCTTCCACAATTGCAGTTTTTTTCTGCAATTCTTCTTGTTTTTCTACTAGGAGATCGTTTTGAGCTTGTAAAGCTTTTTCTAGGTTACGCGCTTTTTCAATAACCTGAGCATATTCTTTTTTCTGCGCGACAAGTTCTATGTCTTCACTAATTATGATTTCAGGTATGGTGAGCTCTTGTGTTTCACTTACTAATTGTTTTTCAGGCCCGGTAAACTTGACGTAAGATTTAGTAGTTTCATTGAATGTTTTGAGATTAAACATTGAAATCGGTACATCTTGGTTTTCAACTTCTACGATTTTAAATTTTATCTTGTGATATAGGTCACCGTTTTCAAATAAAAGATCAACAAACACATACTTTTCACCACTTTCTACAACATACTCGCTTATCAGCTCTGCATCTTTTGTTTTGAGAATACCTACATTAAAAAGTTGATCTAAAAACGAGCTGCAAAAGAAAATATTTTCAACTTCTCCACTTTCAATTAAAACCATCGGAACAGTTGTATTAACAGCTACCTCATAAAGACCACCCACTTTCAACGGTTCATATATCTTTTTTGGTTTTTGTTCAATTACTGGTGGGATTAACTCTTCCTCAACAATTTTAACTTGTTCAGATATTGGTTCTACTTTTTTAATAGGAACCTCCTTCACATAGACAGGTTTTACAAAATCTGGATTAAATGTTGATTCGAGAGTTTTGTCATCTGTAATAATTACTTTAAAAATTGAATCCTTGTAAAGGTTTTTACCTATTTTAACTTGTATTTTGGCATATCTTACATTGCCTTCATCATTATACTCTAAAATAAGCTGCTTGTGCTTTGTATTGAAAATAGCTACATTAAAAAGATGTTCATTGATTGAATTACAATACAGGATATTCTCTAATTCAGTAGATACATCTAGTGTAAACGGTATTTTGTCATTTAATATAACTGACTGTAAGCTCACACGTTATTTAATGTGAGCTCTATAAATAACAATATGCACGCCGCTATACAGGATATGCTTCAAATGCAGAATCAATTTCGCATACTCCACTGGCAAACAAAGAGTTACGCTGCACACAAAGCATTCGGCAAAGCATATGAAGCGTTAGATGAGTTGATTGATACTTTTGTTGAAACCGCTTTAGGTAGAGCTGATGCAGATTTTTCCAATGGTAATTTAGATATTAAGCTTTTTGATATTAAAGAGGTTGATCTAAATACTATACTAGATACCTATAGAAGGTATTTGAGTGAAATAACTGTAAAACTAAATCCGGAAATTGATTCAGACCTACTTAATATACGGGATGAGATGCTTGGTGTA
>JBMOHW010000199.1:0-3901 GCA_049317665.1 Terrimicrobiaceae bacterium
GCGCGACGGCCTTTCATGATCACGCCGGGATACTTCATCGTCAGCCTCGATCCGATATTGCAATCGATCCACTTGACTTCGGCATCCTCGTGCGCCAACCCGCGCTTGGTGACGAGGTTGAAGACATTCGACGACCAGTTCTGGACCGTGATGTATTGGATCTTAGCGCCTTTCAGGGCCACAAGCTCGACCACCGCGCTGTGGAGCGTCGCCGTCTCAAACTTCGGCGCTGTGCATCCTTCCATGTAGGTGAGTTCGGCTCCCTCGTCGGCAATGATAAGTGTTCGTTCAAACTGACCGAAATTCTCGGCGTTGATCCGGAAATACGCCTGGAGCGGGTGCTTCACCTTCACTCCCGGAGGCACATAAATAAATGATCCGCCGGAGAAGACTGCGCTGTTGAGCGCTGAAAATTTATTGTCACCCGTCGGGATGACTTTGCCGAACCACTTCTTGAAAAGCTCAGGGTGTTCACGGAGGCCCTCGGCGGAACCAACGAAGATGACACCTTGCTCGCCCACCGCCGCCTTGATGTTTGAATAAGCCGCCTCGCTATCAAATTGTGCTTCGACGCCGGCGAGGAACTTGCGTTCCTGCTCCGGGATCCCGAGGCGCTCGAAGGTTTCCTTCACCTTGTCGGGCACGTCATCCCACGAACGTTTCGGCTGCGTGCCCTGCGAGAGGTAGTAGCGGATATTTTTGAAAACGATGTTCTCGAGATCCCGGCTCGCCCAGTGAGTGGGCATCGGCATCGACTCGAATTTCCGCAACGCATCCTTGCGAAACGCGCGCACCCAGTCGGGGTCGTTTTTGACATCGGAAATATAGTCGATCGTTTTCTCGTCGAGGCCGGTCCCGGCATCGAACGCATAGTCCATGTCGTAGCTGAAGTCGCCGACCGAACGGTCGATATCAATAGAAGTTTGAGTGTCTGTGTCCATGGTGTGTTGGTCCTCTCTTAGGCCGAGGCGAGCACTTCTTTTTCAACCCAATCGTAGCCGCCCTTTTCGAGTTTTTTTGCGAGATCCTTGTCACCGCTCATCACGATGCGTCCCTCGACCATCACGTGAACAACATCCGGAATGATGTAATCCAAAAGCCGTTGATAATGGGTGATGACAATCATTCGCCGATCCGGACTCCGAAGCGCATTGACGCCGTCGGAAACAATGCGGAGCGCGTCGATGTCGAGTCCACTGTCGGTCTCATCGAGCACGGCATATTGTGGATTCAGCATCGCCATTTGAAGAATCTCGCAGCGTTTTTTTTCGCCGCCCGAGAAGCCTTCGTTCACCGCACGGGAAGTGAAATTCCGGGCGATCTTCAACTCGTCCATCCGGGCGTAGAGGGTTTCGTAGTAGGCCACGGCATCGAGTTCCTCACCCTCGGGGAGGCGGGCCTGGAGTGCGGCCCGGATGAAGTTGGCAATCGTGACGCCAGGAATCTCCATCGGATATTGGAACGCGACAAAAAGCCCGGCCCGCGAGCGCTGATCAGGCTCCTCCATTTCGAAGAGCTCCTGATCGCCCAGCAGCACGCGGCCCTCGGTCACTTCGTAGTCGGGGTGTCCGGCGAGCACTTTTGCCAGCGTGCTCTTGCCGCAACCATTTTTGCCCATGATGGCGTGAACTTCACCGGCAGGAACTTCGAGGTTGAGGCCGCGCAGGATTTTGCGATCGCCGATGCCGGCATGGAGATTTTCGATGGTCAGGGACATAATTTTTCAGGTGTTACAATCGGGACATAAACCGCGGAGGGTGATCTCCGCATGGGTTACAATAAACGTGTCGGGAAGCTGCCAGAATTTTTTAGACCGCGCGCCAGTCGTGAGCGGAACGTCAGTGACCGTTCCGCAACGCTCGCAGACGAAGTGCCCATGCTCTTGGAGGTTCGGGCAATAGCGGGTTGCCTCGCGCTCCACGTTCACTTGCTTGACGAGGCCGCATTCGACCAGCGTCTCGAGGCAATTGTAAACCGTCGCCAGCGAGATCCCCTTCATCTGCTTCTTTGCCCGTAAAAAAACTTCCGTCGCCGTCGGATGATCACGCTCGGCAAGGAGCACATCATAGACCTCGCGCCGCTGCGGAGTCAGACGATGGCCGCTATGGCTGATCGTTTCCTCGTAGGAATCCGCTGTGGTGACGCGCTTGGTCATGAAGGAAAGGTAGAGCCAACTTCACCTTTATCAAGAATTATTCCAAATAAACTCATGGCATGATCAGCCTCCACCTCAGCGAGTTCGCAAAAAGAAAAAGCTCGGCTTTTCCGCTTCGATGAATCAAATCACTGCGGATGGGATTGCCCCCGAGTCCCCACAACCACACCCGACCATGCGACGTTTTTTTCTCCTGCCCGCCGTGCTCCTCTGCACCTCCTGCCAGACTACTCCCAAGTCGAGCGATTGGGATGTCCCGCTGACGCTCCGGACGGCGGGACCGGCTTATGCGGACTACGTGATCGAGCGCGTCGACTCGAACAAGGACGGGACAGTCACTCTCGTAGAATGGATCAATGCGGGCGGGACCCAGCGAAGCTTTGCGCTTGTCGATCAGAACAACGACGGCACCGTCACGCGAACCGAACTCGTCCGGATCGGGTCAAATGCGAAGTTCTTCGACTTCACCCGCCGGTATGCCGATTTCAACAAGGACAACAAGCTGACACCACGTGAATTTCGCTCTCCCGCAGGGGTCCGCGTTCTGCGCATCGAGTTCTAGGCCATGCGCGCATCGCTCCCCCTCGTCCTCTCGGTTGCCGTCGTCAGCCTGTTCTCGGGCTGTTTAACCCAGCCGGTGGCACGATCCGGAGGGCCGGGGTCGATCACCGTTCCAAATTCGAATCCCATCGCGATTCAACGCGCAGCCAACTCGGCGTTCTCACAATACGGATTCTCTCCAAGCCGACGAAATCCCCCGGGCTCACTCGCCTTCGATAGACCGGCCGGGACCATGGGATCTCTGGCTTTCGGAGGCATGATGCGGACGACGAGCTTTCGCGTGCGGGTTCAACTCATCCAGCTCCCCGGCACAAATGATTTCCGCCTGATCCCAGAAGTCGATCGTGTCAACAATGCAAATGTCGCAGGCTTCGAGGACAGCGTCCGGATGATGAATGTGTGGTCCGGCCAATTCAAACCCATCATGCGTCAGATCAAGGAGCAGGCATCCAACGCTGGCCCCGGTCGCTAACACGAGACCTCACCACAAGAAAATCGCGCACCCGAGGATCGCGAACCCCCAGACAAGTCCGCCGATGCATGCGACTTTCCATCGGACTGGCTGAGCAACAACCCAGTCAATAGCATCGCGAAGAACATAGGGCATCCCGACGAAAAACAGTCCGGCAATGACCCACGCGTAAGCAACAATCACGAGCAGGAGGCGGGTCGGTTCGGTGCGCAACACCGCTGACTCCAGCAGCGGCTCGGCAGCAAGCAGAAGCAGCATGCCCAAGGCGCGAACGGCCAAAAATTCCGGCACGTAGATCCACGACAGCACCGCCCCGACGGCGATGGCAACGAGCATGATTGTGCGAAGTCCCGAGAATTCCCCAAGATCAATCGACCGGACGAGCAGGAACGCCCACACCGCCGCAACGGCCAGGAGGGCGGTGGCTGCAGGACGCGAGCGCGGAAACGTTTTTATCCATGCCTGCACCGGCACCTGCCAACCGAGGGCCAGCGCGTGGCCGACGATCAAGAGCAGGCCGACGACGAGGCCAGTGTAATGGAGCGGGATAAGGTAAATCATGCAGCTTGGGCCTTGCGGCGCCTGTCTTTCTCCCAGACCCGCTCA
Source organism: Terrimicrobiaceae bacterium (assembly GCA_049317665.1). Taxonomy (GTDB): domain Bacteria; phylum Verrucomicrobiota; class Verrucomicrobiia; order Chthoniobacterales; family Terrimicrobiaceae; genus JBBRHN01. The sequence goes on from JBMOHW010000199.1 coordinate 3,795, forward strand.
CTTAAGGCAATCTCCGCCGCAGCGACTTGGGCTTCTTTCTTGCTGTGACCGGCCCCACGCCCGAGCTCGGCTCCATTCCACATCACACGGCAAACAAAGTTCTTCGA
>JBMOHW010000200.1:0-3868 GCA_049317665.1 Terrimicrobiaceae bacterium
GGGGAATCATTCGGCAGCGGTATTTTGATGCTCAGATCGTGGCCACCATGCTGGAAAATAAAATCCAGACCATTGTCACGGAAAACGACAAGGACTTTCAGGGCTTCGAGTTTTTGCGGGTCGTGAATCCATTCAAGTCACTCTCGGAATGAAAATTCTCTACGCATGGAATCTTTACCAGCAACAGGGCGGGGAAAATATGTGGTATCCCAGCGAGCCGGCGCTACTCAAGGAACACGGGCACGAGGTCTGCTTTTACGAGCGGGATAACAGCGATCTCAAGGCGTTCGGTGCCCTGCAAAAAGCGTCCATGCTCTGGCGAACAACTTGGGCGCAGGATACGTATCGCGAGGTGCGGGCACTTCTCCGCAAGGAAAAACCCGACATCGTCCATGTTTACAATACGCTGGCCCTCCTCTCTCCCTCGATTTTCCACGCCTGCGCGGCCGAGGGGGTCGCGGCGGTGCAGACTCACTATAACTACCGATCGGTCTGTCCGGCGGCGACGTTGCTGCGCGAGGCGAAGATTTGTGAGGAATGCATCGACCATTCGCTCATGCGTTCGGTGAAGTATGCCTGCTACCGGGATTCAAAAATCCAAACCGGGGCACTCGCTGCCAGCATCGCATTTCACCGGGCGATTGGCACATGGACGAAGTGTGTGCAGGCGTTTATTGTTCCCACCGAGTTCATGAAGCGAAAGCTCGCGTCCGGCCTGCCCATCGACCGCATCGAGGTTCGGCCAAACTGGCACGATCCCGATCCCGGCATGCGGAGCTCGCCCGGCGAAAACAACCTACTCTTCATTGGGCGGTTGGCCGAGGAAAAGGGCGCCGGTGTTCTTCTCCAGACATGGGCGTCGGCACCCGACCTCCCGCCCGTGCGGATCCTCGGTGACGGACCAATGAAAGCGGAGGTCGAAGCGGCTGCCGCTCGCGACCCACGGATTCAGTATCTGGGACGCCAGCCCCACGAGCGAGTGTTGACCGAACTTCGAACGGCAGGATGTCTGCTGGTTCCCGCCCTTTGGTATGAGGCATTTCCCCATACGCTGCTCGAAGCGGCGGCGTCGGGGGCACCGATTTTGGCATCGAATGTCGGAACGCTCCCGGATGTCGTCGAAGATGGTGTGACCGGGATGTTATTCGATCCCTTTGACCCCGCTGATGTCGCGGCGAAGGTGCGGCAGTTCTTTTCCAACACCACCGATCGTGACGCCATCAGCCAGGCAGCCCGCGGAAAATTCGAGCGGGAGTTTACAGCCGCCCGAGCCTACGAGAATCTCGTGAGAATCTACCAGATCGCGATCAGTCGCCGGAAGGCCGGTGAGTCCAAACCCGCCTCAAGGTGACGAAATTGTTGCAAACGCCCGCTCGGATTGTCTTGCCGAGGTCGGGAGTCTGCCCAATGTTCACGATTCCTTTATGAGCGAAAAGAAAAGTGTCTTACTAGTCGGGGGAGCGGGATACGTGGGAAGTGTCACCACCGAGCAACTCGTCGAACGGGGCTACCATGCGGTGGTGCTCGACAATCTTTATCAGGGCCACCGGGATGCGATCCACCCCGAGGCGGAGTTCATCCAGGGCGACATAGCGGACGAAGCGTTTTTGGAGAAACTCTTTTCCGAACGGAAGTTTTTCGGCGCGATGGATTTCGCGGGCGAGACGCTTATCGAGTTCTCGATGACGAATCCGAACCGGTATTTTCAAGCGAACGTCGTGGACGGCTTGAAGCTTCTCAATGCCATGGTTAAACACGGAGTCGAACGCTTTGTTTTTTCCTCCACCTCGGCGATTTACGGTGAACCACAAGAGATCCCGATGCCGGAGACCCACCAAAAAGATCCAGGCAACTCCTACGGCGAGTCCAAGCTCATGTTCGAACAGGCCCTGAAGTGGTATCACCGGATTCACAACCTGCGCAGCGTGTGCTTCCGGTATTTCAACGCGGCTGGCGCTTCAGATCGTTTTGGCGAAGACCACCGGCCCGAAACCCACCTCATTCCCCTCGTCCTCCAAGTTGCCCTCGGACAGCGCGCCGACATCAAAATTTTCGGCGACGACTACCCGACCCAGGACGGCACCTGTGTGCGCGACTACACCCATGTCTATGACCTCGCCCAGGCCCACATTGCGGGACTCGAAAATGCCGATGCCCTCGGACACGACGCGTTCAACCTCGGCAACGGAGACGGCTACACCGTGCAGGAAGTCATCCAAGCCGCTCGCGACGTCACTGGCCACGCGATTCCCGCAACCATCGTCCCCCGCCGCGCCGGCGACGTCTCCCGCATGGTCGCCAGTTCCGCCAAAGCGAAATCTGTCCTCGCCTGGAATCCGAAGTATCCAAAAATGCACCAAATTCTCGAAACAGCCTGGAAATGGCACGTCGCCCACCCTGAGGGAGAGAAAAGCTGAAAGCTGAAAGTTGAAAGTTGAAGGTCAGAAGTCCCCCTCGATTGAGGAGCGGAAGCAGGCGTTTCGCATTCGGACGCGGCTGTTTGCTGGGAGTATTGTAAGATTTTTTGCCGCACTCCCCAAGAATCGCGCCGAGATCGATATCATTGCCCGCCAGCTTGTTCGGAGTGGAACTTCCATCGCGGCAAACTATCGCGAAGCATCTCGGGCCAGAAGCTCCGACGAATTTATTGCGAAGATCGGTATTTGCATTCAAGAGAGTGACGAAACTCAGCTTTGGCTTGAACTTCTGAAAGAGGATTGCGGATTACAGTTGCCAGAGATTGATGTGCTCCTCGCCGAGTCTAACGAGCTCCTCGCCATTTTCATCACGATGTCCAAAAACACCAAGCGCAACCAATCCTAGCCTCCCTTCAACTTTCAGCCTTCAGCTTTCAACTTTCCTCTTCCCATGATCGTCGTTCGCACTCCTTTTCGACTCCCGCTTGGCGGCGGTGGCACGGATCTCCCAGCTTACTATGAAAAGTATGGCGGATTTCTCATCACGGCTGCCATCAACAAATACATGTTTCTCAGCATCAACCAGCCGGCCCTCGTTCGGCGGATGCGGCTGGCTTACTCTAAGGTCGAGAATGTCGCGCTCGGCGACTATGACGCCATCCAGCACGATGTCGTCCGCGAGACGTTCCGGCATTTTAAAATCAATTGCCCGATTGAAGTCACCTCAGTGGCCGATATCGGCGCGGGAACCGGCATGGGATCGTCCAGCAGCTACACGGTCGGACTTCTCAACGGACTCAATGCCATGATGCGACGCCATCTACCTGTTCAGGAGCTCGCCGAGGAAGCCTGCCTGGTCGAAATGGAATTGGCCAAAAAACCCGTCGGGAAACAGGACGGCTATGCAGCGGCCTTCGGGGGAATCATTGCGATGGAGATTTCCAAGGACGGGAAGGTGGACGTCCAGCGGCTTCAAATTCACGAGGAAACAATCCGGGAACTCGAGAGCCGGTTACTTATGTTTTATACCGGCATCCAGCGGGACGCCAGCGAGATCCTCGCCGAGCAGGGGCAGAAGGTGCACGTCTCCGAGGAGGCCGCTTCAGCCGCCATGCACCGCATCAAGGAAATCGGCCGCGCCAGCAAAACGGCCATGGAGGACGGGGACATTACCGCTCTCGGAGAATTGATGAATGAGCATTGGCTTACAAAAAAACGCGTGTCCACCAAGATGACCAACCCGGATATCGACCGTTGGTATGATGCCGGGATAGCGAACGGCGCCCTCGGAGGAAAAGTCATGGGTGCCGGCGGAGGCGGCTTCCTGCTTTTCTGTGCCGCCCCCGGCCAGCGTGCAAATCTGCGAGCCGCACTCGAGGCCGAGGGCTTGCAATACATGGACTTCCGCTTCGACTGGGACGGAAGCCGTGTGCTGGTGAATCTCTCGAGCG
>JBMOHW010000201.1:0-3820 GCA_049317665.1 Terrimicrobiaceae bacterium
AACACACGGATCCACAAAAGCGCATTCCAAAGGTCCACCATTTCCTGACGAAGCGGTCCCTGCACCGACGAAAAGCCCAGCACCCAATCCCGGAGGAACCATCCGCCAGCGAACATGAGCACGGCCTGGCCTGCCATGATTAAAAAACACATACTCGCCCAACGCCCGATCTCCCGGCTGTCACCGGTGGCCATCGGCTCTCCAAAAACTCGAGCCATCGAACTCGGAAGACCGAAATCGAAGAGGAAGAAATATCCAATCGTGGCAAAAACATACGCCCACGCCCCGAATTGCTCGGTGCCCAAGGCGTGAGTGGCTAGTCGGATGCTGATCAGGCTGGTCACAAGAAGACTGAATGCACTCCCGTAGGAGGTCATCGCCGTCAGCATCGTCTTTCCCACCCTCATTTTCATGTAGCGACGGGGCCTCCTGATGATTGATAAGCGGAAAAACAGTTTTTAGACGGAATGAACACAATTAACTGAATTGCAGCAGAGCGAAGAAAGACTAACAGAGGCAGCCAACAGGGTAAGCCCAGCGAGGCCATGAATGAGAAGGGACTTGCCGCAAAAGGAATAGGAACATTTCTGGGAACGATGGATTCCGTAAAACCCATTCCGTTAATTCCGCTAATTTTGTCAAAACATCAATACGCGTAGAGGGTCGTTTCCAGCACCGGACTCCGATCGTCGATCTTGCGCACGGCAAAGCGATAGTCGGGTTGGATCGATTGAATCAGGGGCAGGAGATCGAAAAATTGGTTGCCATCGTGATACATCGAAACGACCAGCAATGGCTTTTGTTGCTGCAAAGTCGCTTTGGCACCGCGCAACACCATTTCCTCGGCACCTTCGACGTCCATTTTGATCAAGCCGATATCAAGGCGACTCGTCGCAACATACTCATCCAGTGTCCGGACCGTTGATCCATCGGCCCATGTCCCCGCCTCAGGCCCGAGGGCGCATTGCGCAAGACGCACCTTGTTCAGCCCATGTTGTTTGACGACGCCACGAAGATGATCCATACGAGTTTGCTGCGGTTCGAAAGAATGAATTTCCGAGGGCTCGTAATGGCGTTGAAAAACGAACGCCGAGTCGCCCACGGCCGCGCCGACATCGAGGATCACGCGTCCAGCAAATCGCTTCGGCCAATCCGTCGGAAGCGTCGTGTAGCGGAAACCGTGGTGGTAGTAAAAGACCGAAGCCTCGGTGAGATGCGGAAGAAGCCCGAGCTGTGCGCCCATCGCGGGGAGGACCTTCCGCAGGATCCGCCGATGGCGCCGTTCTTCGGCATCGTAGACCTCGCTGTGCTTCAGAACATTATGAGTATAGACGTATTGGTGTCGTCGGAGGACCTTATCGACGACGCCACGGCTCTCTTCGTCCAGAGGATCCCGGAGCTTGCGGACGGCCTCGTCGTAGCCGGGACTCCACGACCGCCGCACGAACGTCTCCGATTTTCCCATCGCATCATCCGTTCGCACCGACCGCCCCACCAGATCTTCAATTCCCCAGCTCTGGTAATACTGAAAAAATTTCGTGAGAAGCATCGCGGCATTCGAAATCAAGAGGCCCCATACTTTTGCTTCGAGCAAACCGGGCAGATGGCATTGGAAAAATGCGCACCGGTATGCCGCGCGATGTAGAGGGACAATGGAATCCACTGTTTCTGCTCATCCTCAGCCTTGCCGCACGTAATGCAGGTGGGAATCTCACTGCGAAGCAAACCAACCCGCCTCTCCAGTTCGCGGCGCTGCCGGGACGTTCTGGAAACAAAGTAAGCAAGAAGGACCAAGACAGATGCGCGGATGCCAGCATTCGCCGCCATCAGGATCGGGGGCATGCCGGGAATCCCCGTCGCCGTGAGGAAGGCGATCGCAAGGTTGAGAAACGGTTGTCCAACTGCGAGAGCCGCTCCGTTGCGAAATCCGCCGAACCAGGCGGCCAGTGCAACGGGAAGGACAAAAAGAACGGGAAACTGGATGTAGGGACCGCTCAGGAAGTCGGCCGCGATGAAGATGACCGCCAGTAAAAACGGGAGCCACGGCTGAGCGATGAACGAGCGGAAAAAATCGAAACGGTGTTCTTCCTCCGGGTTTGGAATTTGCGTCGAAACGGTGTCAATCATGGAAAAGTGTGTGAAGGCTGGGTTTCAGCAAAATCTTCAGAATTGACCGTGAACGTTGCGCGATCATCAAACAAGTTTGTATTCCTGAGGAACTGAAAAAACTTTGTCTCAAAGTTTCGCTGAGAAAGTGCCTCGTGGAGACCACTCACTTCCAGAGTGAAGCCGGGGTGGATTTTTTCCCACCACTTTTCGACGGCGTCAACAATGGCCCCGGAGTCGCAGATCGGGACGATTTCGCCGTTGATGCCCGGCTGAATCAGCCCTCCGGCACCTGTATTGGGGGTGACAATGCACGGGACTCCGCAACTCAACGCCTCCATAATTGTGCGGGCCAGGCCCTCCTCGATCGACGGGAGCACAAAAAGATCGGCCTCGCGCAGGCGAGCGGCCAGAAGGTTTTGCGGCAGAACCGGTGCCCACTCGATCGGCAGGTCCCGAAACCGCTCGAGCACCGGCTGAATGCTTTCCTCGACCGCTTCGGTGAGCAGCAGGCGAATGTTGGGGTGACTCTTCCTCAAGGTCTCCACGGCCTCGAAAAGGTAGGGTGTTCCTTTTCGCAACGAGAGACTGCCCGTGGAAACCAGGGTCAGCGGGCGGTTCGCCGGACGCGGGATCGGTGAGGGAGAAAAGACCCTCAGGTTCACCGGGCGATGAATGACCGCCGTGCGCTCAACGGGGAATCCCCGCTGAACAATCGAATCCACGACATGCTGGCTCACGCCGATCACGTAATCCGCCTCCTCCACCGATCTCAGTCCCCGCTCGTGTTGCTGACGGGAAATCGGGGGCAACTCACATCCCCAACGATCATGCTCGCCCTGGATCAAGGCCCAGAATTGGTCGGGGTGGGAGTTGCCGGCATCGAGAATCGTCTTCCCTCCGTTTCGGCGGAGCCATCGGAACGAATCGCAAAGGTAGCCGTAGCTTGAGATGACCGCATCACCCGGTCGGAGTTTCTCCCTCACCCAGCGGTCAAAAAAGGGATTCATGCCGAATCGCAAAGACTCGCCCCGGAAGCGCGAGAAGTATTTCCCAGAGACGAAGCCAAAGGCACCAAAGACGAGATTTTGGCGAATCAACTCTCGCGGAATCTCTCGAGAGAAGTTGCGAGCCCCGTGACAATGCAAACGGAGCAGACCCTTCTGTGCGAGGGCCACGGCATAGACTTCCTGCGGGCTGCGTGCGGGCGTTGCCACGACGAATCGCGCGTCAGGCCGGGGACCGGCCAATGACACGGACCGCGCCGGTTGGGACGGGGCGGACAGCGATGGTTTTTTTGCTGTTCGCAAGAGCCCCAATTGATCCAACTGCCCCAGAAATGTCCGGGCGAACGTCTGGAAGCTGAAGGCCTCGGGATCGATCAAGGATCGCGAGGGCTGGAAGTCGCCTGTTTGGATCTTGTCCCACCAGCGCAACACTGCATCGGCGATGGCTTGGGGATCGCGGATTGGCACAATGGTTCCATTCGTTTCCGCGACGATGTGCTCGTCGACGCCACAGTTCGGCGTGGCAATGGTCGGCAGCCCGCACGCAAGGGCTTCCAGAGCCGTCCTCACCAGCCCCTCCTCCAGCGAGGGGATCACGTAGATATCCGCCGAGCGAAGGCGATTCGCCAGCTGCGGGTGTGGGAGCGGTGGGGCCCACTCGATCGGAAGGTCTTTATTCTTTTCGAGCACGGATTCGACGGAGTCGG
>JBMOHW010000202.1:0-3786 GCA_049317665.1 Terrimicrobiaceae bacterium
AATCCTCGTGTCGGGGGTTCGATTCCCTCCCCAGCCATTTTTATTCTTGAGAGGGCGCGCTGCGGCGGGACTTCTGCTCTAGGGGAAGGTGATCGAGGTGAGTTCAGCGAAGACGTATCCGATAAAGATTTCCACTTCGGCGCGGAGGGGGACGCGGTCGGCGTCGTTGGACAGCCAGACGGTGCCGCTGCGGAATTTTCCGTTTTCCTCGAGGGTCGAGCCCTTTTTCAGATTGATGCGTTGGAGGCGGAGGTCAAGTTTGAGGGCGGGGCGCGTGACTCCTGCGACGGTGATGTTTTCAGTGCTGATGGCGTTGAGTTTGACGAGAAACGGGGAGTCGCCGGGGTAGATGATCGTTTGGATTTCGTCGCCCGGATCGAGCTTTTGGCTGCGGAGAAAGAGCATGCCGGCAAACAAATCGCGGAGCGGGGAGATGTTGACCTTTTTCCAAGTCCCAGGTGTTGGGCCGCCGGTTTCGCGGAGCCGCCAGAGACCATCGGGCTTGGCGATCATGTGAATGTTGATCACCCGGTTTTTGTAAGTTTCTGTCTGTGTGGTTTCGATCGTTTGGAATCCTTGGCGTGCCGCGTGGGCACGGTGGGAAAAATCCATCTGCCAGAGGAGCCGGGCCATGCCGGTGGTTGATCCGGTGGCATCCATAAAAACATCCCCGCCCTCGTAGCGAATGTTTGTGCTGACGTGGGCCGCCTCAATCTCTGACCATCCGAAGCGGAACTCTGCCTGGAATGGCCGGACTTCCGGGGTAGGACCTAGGACGTCCGCAGTAAGGCCGTCCTGCCATGGTGCGGTCCATGCGATCAGAGGTGCCAGCAGGACGGTCGCTCCGATCCGGAGGAATCTCACGAGGCTGGGATCAGGGGGACAATGCCCTCGGTGAGCACCCATCCCTTTTTGCCGCCCGGGAGGGTCGCGTAGAACCAGCGTCCGCGCTGCGAGAGGATGGTGATGACCGCGCCCTGTGGGAGGGATGCGACTTTTTCCGATTGGTCCGCGGGAGAGGACAAGACGGATGTCCCCCCGGTCGTGAGGACCATGGCCGCATCGCGGGCGGCAATCCGAGGATCGCAAAGCCAGACGGTGGCGAAGAGAGAGGCCGAGACGATCAAGACGGCGAAGGCCGAGAGGACTCGGACGAGCTTCTTTTTCGAAAATGCGGAGTCCAGAAAAAGAAAGGCAGCCAGCCAGAACGTGATTGTTGCGGCGATGGCCAGGGGATCCATCGGGATTCGCTCGGCAACTGTGGTTTTCCAATCGGCCGGTTGCTGCGGGATGCCGAGGTCGGTCAGCGTTTTCCGAAGGGCGGTGCGCGCGGGCGCGAAGCGGGCGTCGAGGAGGAGGGCGCGCTCGAAATTCAGAGCCGCCCGGGGTTCGTTGCCGAGCTCGGAGTAGGTTCTCCCCAATTCGTAGAAAACGCCGGCGGAGGGGAGGCTGGTCGAGGAGGCTTCTTCAAAGAGAGCGGCGGCTTTGTCGAATTCTCTATCGTTGAATCGAGAGCGTGCGTCTTCCAATGGCCCGGCATGCAGGATCAAGGCCGATGCGAGGATGAGGACGAACGCGGCGAGGCGCGAGGACACTTTGGGGAAAGGGCAGCTATTTTCCATGACGGGATGAAATCTTGGCAAGTGCGGCGAGGGCCTCGGCGCGTTGGGTGGAATCGGGCGGGACGCCAGCGCCTGCAGCATATCTTGATTCGGCATCGCGCTCGAGAATCGCGTGGAGGGTGGCCTCGACGTCGGGAGGCAATCCCAGTGAGGAGATGCGGGAGGGTAGGCTGAGCGGGTCGGAATCCAGTTGAGCACAGAGAAAACGGATCGCGTCACCGTCGAAGGATTTGGGATCGACCGAGCGAAGGTGGGACAGAAGCGACCGCGCCTCGCGGCGTCTTGCCGCCAGAGCCCCTGCAGAGGACTTGGTAAAGCGTCGGATGCTGAGAACCGTGATGAGCGCGAACCATGTGATGGCAATGGCGGCATTGACGATCCAGAAGTCTCTCCGTTGCAAGATCGAGAGCCAGCTGGATGAACCGCCTGCCATGACGGCGATATCTGGCGTGCCAGCGGGAGTCGGCGTCGGGCTTGGGGTCGGGGCCTCCGCCGCGGTTTGTGGCGTTGATGCGGTTGACGTTCCGGCACGGGCATCAACGGGCAGTGGGGGCTGGATGATTGTTTCGTATTTGCTGGTGGACGGGTCGAAATAGGAGAACCGAAGGCCCGGAGTTTGCGTCTGATCTTTTCGGGCGATCAATGCGAACTCGAACGCCTTTTCCGCGGTGTAGCCGGCCGAGTCGGCTTTGCTGATTTTTTCGGAAGGGGGATACGATCTCCAGTCTTGGTCATCTGTCAAAACCGGTGCGCCCATGGCCTCGAAGTTCCCCTGGCCGGAAATCGTCGCGGCGAGCGTCACGGGATCGCCTGGCTCGGTTTTCTTTGGGGAGACCGAGGCATCGAGTGTAAACTTTCCGATTGCGCCCGAGAAGTCATCCGGACGACCTTCCTTCGGGAGCGGGGAGACCTCGATTTTCGCCGATCGCGTTTCGACGGTCACCTCCCGGGTATCGGTGAACATCCCCGGGGGGAGCATCTGGCCGAAGATGTCCGGCAGGCCCTGCGGGGCGCTGCCCGGGAGCTGAAGGCGGGCTTCGAGTTTGGCGGGCGGGATGTCAAGAGTGCCAGCCTTGGCCGGAGTGATCGAGGTTTGGAATGTGAAGACGCTGTAGGTCTCTCCGTCGATCACTTGTTCGCGTTTGGAAGCATTGGAAAACTTCTGGACTGTGAAACCCTCGCCGCCAAACGCCGGCCGGTCGCCGAGTTGGCCGCCGATGCGGGAGTTGAAGTAAAACCGGAGTTCGGCTGGGATGACCTCACCGACATAGGCCTTCTTTTTCGAAATGACGAGTTCCGCGAAATACGGTCGACCGATGGCATCCTGTCCGCGGGTTTGGGGAAGCTGGCCGGGGTTGGATGGAATGGTCTGGGGCGGCGGGGCGCTGCTTCCGCCCGAGACGGACAGGCGGGTCGGCTGAGTGCGGAACGCGCGTCCATCCACCGACACTTCAAACGCGGGAATCGTGAACTCGCCCTCGAATTGTGGAACGACGAGGTAGATATACGTCGTGGTGGTATTCATCTGAAACCCGCCATTCCCGAGTTGCATCGAGGAGGAACTGCGCTGGCCCGCAAGATTGATCTGGAGGCCTTTGACGGAAATCGACGGTGGCATTTTCGCGGGACGTCCACCGGTGACCGTGACCGTGAGTTGGACCGGCTCGCCCACTCGCGTCTGCTGCGAGGAAATCTGGGTGGCCACTTCCTGTGCGCTGGCTGCGAAGGATGCCGCGAGCAGGCTGAGAATGACCGCCAGCACTTGGAATCGGGTCAGCCGGTTCGGCGCTCGATTTGGGAGCGGGGTGCTGTCGATCATGGAAAGTGGAGATCCCATCAGTTTCAATTGTCTACCAGTCCCGGCTGACGTCTTGCGAGGTTTGCTGTTGCATGAGGTTCACTTTTTCCTCCTCGGAGCGCAAGGAGTTGAGGAGTCCGCGGGCTTGCGCGGCACTCATCTCGCCGTCTTTTTCCTCTTCCTCGCCAGCGGCGGCTTGGCCCTCGGGCTTGTTTTCCTCCGGCTTGGCTGGTTGTTGATCCTGCGGATTGTTGGCCTTGAGGTCGCCTTCCTTTTTCTCGCCCGGGGTGGGGCTGGGGGCCGCAGGCTGGTCTCCGCCGGGCTTCTCTTGATCCTTGTTGCCGTCCTGGCCGTCCTTCTTCTCTT
>JBMOHW010000203.1:0-3785 GCA_049317665.1 Terrimicrobiaceae bacterium
CTGTTACGCCCTCAATGGCACGCTCAATTAGCGCAATGTCATAAGCTGCCATATTGTTTACAGCATTAGCTACAGCAGCATAAAAACCCGCTTGTGCATCCAATTGCGCCCTGTTATTACCGTTAAGCATTGCAGCCAGGCATTGCTTATCATGCTTTAAGATATTTTCTAAATCCGCTGTAGTTAAGCGGGATAAGTAAGCATTAAGTATTTTTGTATGATCCATAAAATCCCCATTAGGTTAGTTAGGTTATGATTATCTAGTGATAATCCGATAAGCGCCTATTTCTAAGCGCTTACCAGGTAGCACTACTTAATCAGGTAATGAATTAAAGTAGTTTTCAGCATCTTGCAAATTGTCAAACTTTTTTAATAAATCTAATGTTTGCCAGTTATAAATAAAATAATAGTGATTATTGTTATCGTCATAATCACTAGCTAATAAATAATCATCTTTTTTCATGGTTAACCCCTTTTTAGGCTGCTGCCTGGTTTGAAATAGCATCTAATTCATTAATGTAGTTAGCTGCTTTTTGTGCTAATGCTGCTGCATTAAATATTGCTTTATTATCAGCACGCAAGCATTTAAGCCAGCTACCAATATAATCAGCGTGCCTAAGATCACCCTCTATTTTATAATCCTGGCATAAAAATGCTGCGCCCATTTCAGCAACTAGCTCTTCAAAGGCGTAGGCAGCATCAGCAAATCTAGCGCCCTTAGTACGATCTAAACGATGTTTAGCGCCAGACCAATGCGTTAACTCATGCAATACAGTAGCGTAGTAATGCTCTTCACCCTTGAATATGTTTTTATCAGGCATACCAATAAAATCATCACTAGGGCGATAAAATGCCTGGTTATGCCCATGTTTGATGATAGCGCCCGTTTTTTGAATACGATCATCTAAGGCTGGTACGGGGTTAAATTGCTCAATAGCTGGCTTAGGCTGCACAAAATCGATACCCTCAACCTGGCTTGCATTAAATACGAAATAGCTCTTTAAACAATGATAGCTCTTGTTTTCTAGCTGCCCGTTTTCGTTAATACCCTCTTTTTTAATGGGAGAGTAGAAAACAATTTGCGTGCCTTTTTCGCCTTTTTTAACCATACCGCCTAATTGCTGCCATTGTTTAAAACTAGCCCATAAAGGTGATGTATAACCACTCATACCTAGGATTAAGCGATTAATGCCTTGATATGGCTTATGGCTTACTATGTTTTGATCCTCTGAATTACCAGCGTTCCAAGGTTTAATCCAAGGTGCAGCGCCACGCTCTAGCTCATCAATAATGCGATTAGTTACATTGTCATAAATGGATTGTTGCATTTTAGTATCTCCAAGTTAGGTTAGGTGATTAGATATTTAAACCGCTACCATTACGAATGGCGTTGATTATCTTAACTAGATCATCTCTATAGGTGATCCAATTAGCTAATTCTGATTGTTTGCCGTTACGCTCTATACGCTTAATTGTGTAATCACAATCAATTACGCTTGACTGTAATCTTGAAATGCGCTCTCTATTTATCTTGCTTAATCTCATAATTTAATCTCCTGTAGTTAGGTTATGCAATTAGTTTGCATAGAGTGATTATACACAATTACAGGTTATGCAACCATTTACGCTATGATATATTTCTATCAACTATCGTATATTGATATATAATTACTATAGTCTATCGTATATCGTCTATAGTCTATATATATATAGTGTATATAGTAGCGTAGTAATGTAGTAAGTAATCGTATATAAGGGGTAAGCGATAAATGTAATGGCGGGAAAGATGCCAACAATCAGGCGGTTTGAGAGTGTGGCTTTTTCCTGGCAGCCAGGCGCTCGGGATTATGGCTTAGTCAATCGGGTAATTTGATCTTGGGTAAGGGCATGAAAAGCGCTAGCGTAATTTAATCTTGGCTTTTTGGGCTTGGGCTTTGCAATCAATTTGCAAAATTCTGTTTTGTTTTTGGTGTTTAGATTGGGCATGAAACAGCAAAGCTGCGCACCCCATTCGCACCCCACCCCAAAGAAAAATCAGATTTTCTGAAGGATGTCGGTATTAGGCGTAAGGTCTATGGAATCGAAGGTAGTCGTGTAGATGGTTCTACCCAGAATCTTGTCCATGTTCCATTGGTTGTAGGTAGTCCACAAAGGTCCTGTATCCACCGCCACGATGTATTGGCAGTATTGCGCTAGGTTACCGATCTCAGACACGCTCATGTGCATTTCTAGCGTGCTTGGGCATAGCTTGGTGGGATAGACCGTCATCACATCCATATCCTTGCACAGCAGCTTGGTTAGGCTCTCAAACTTGCCTGGGGAAAAGGTGGGTAACTGGTTGCTCCCTGGCGGGCAATTGATAATTAAGACATCAAAGGGCTGATAGACCTTCTTCCTCAAAGCGGGGTACTCAAAGAGTAGGTCGTACTTAGTCCGTATCGGGTTCTCCACGCCTAGGCTCTTAGAAAGGGTGTCAAACCAGTCTAGGTGCAAATCAACCCAATGGCGCTGTTTGGGGTGTCGGTAAAACCAGCCATCCACGCCAAGCCAGGCGTTTGTTGCGGAATTTGCCCTCTCCCGTAGAGGGAGAATCTCGATAGTGGTTAAATCCTCTACTACTGCAAGCAACTGCGGGATATAGATGTCCTGGCAATAATGACGAAAGATGTAGTCGGGGTAGAGGTAGGACAGTCGCCTTAGATAGTTTAGGTGGATTAGTTGGTCACCAAGATGATATTCATTGTAGGTTTGTATCATGTTGTGTATTATATGGTTATGAAAGGAGATGTAAAGATGAATATAGAGATTGAAAAGAATATTCCAATTCCCCCTGAGAAAAAGCGCAATGTGTACCCATATAAGATCATGGACATTGGGGAAAGTTTTGTGATTCCACAAGCAAAGATACAAATTGTGTGCAATGCCAACTACCGAGCTGGCAAAGTATCGGGTAAAAAGTTTATCGCTAGGCGAGAAGGGGATGGGGTACGGGTATGGAGAACGCAATAAATCAAGCCAATGGCTCAATCAGCGTCAATGAGCTAATTGAAAAAGCAAGTGATGATGCTAAAAAGATGTATATGCAACGCATCTGGGCAATGGACAAAGATCAAATATTCCATGAATTGATGCGGGTTCATGCCGAGAGTTCCAAGCTGCTTATGCAAGCCCAAGCGGAATTAGAGCGTTTGCGCCAAGTGGTAGGTGAGGATGACACAAAGCGACATTGATAAATTAACCCAAGAACGCCTACTCTACAAAACCGAAATGTTAAAAGCCATTGTTTGCCGAACCAAGAAACAGAAGATAAAGTTGGCGGGTGAGTGGAAAAACAACTACAGCGAGATGACTTATACCGCTTTGATTAATCTAGCCCGTAACCACGAAGCCAGGTTAAAGGTAGCGTACTGGGATTTAAGTAATTTTGAAAACAGACGAATTGCAAAACATGGATAAGATTGTGTTGGTAACGGGTGGATTTGATCCTTTGCACTCTGGTCATATCCACTATATTCAAAAGGCAAGGGATTTAGGCAACTCCTTAATTGTGGGTTTAAATTCCGATGCGTGGTTAGAGCGTAAGAAAGGCAAAGCCTTTATGCCTTTTACAGAGCGCCAAATTATTATGCACAACATTAAATCGGTAACTGCTTGCATTGACTTTGACGATAGTGACGGTACAGCTAAAGATGCGATTTATAAAGTGCGTAGAATGTTTCCTAAAACTTGCATTGTGTTTGCCAATGGTGGTGATCGTAACCATGACAACATTCCTGAGATGGATG
>JBMOHW010000204.1:0-3783 GCA_049317665.1 Terrimicrobiaceae bacterium
CGGCCTTCGGTGTCCGGCATTTCCGGCACGTGCAATTTGTCAGTTTTCATAAATCCCCAAACGGTTTTTAGACAGGATTAACAGGATTTACAGGATTGATTTATAGCGGATTTGCGAGGGTCAAAAGCATCCTTGGGCGACCCAGTGTCGGAGCGCGGCTAGCTTTTGTCCGGTTCGATGGGGGGAGGAACGGCTTGGGCCCTCGCGCACAGCCATCGAACGAGTCCGACGATCAGGATGACCAAGCCGGTCAGACCGATCAATCCTCCGGCGATATAGATAAACAAGATGGCTCCGAATTGGACGAGAATCCCGAGCAGGTAGAGCGGGAGGGCGAGAACGGGGTTATCGGTCTGCGTGCTGGGCACACGTGGGGTTAGGACGGCTGTGCCGATAATCCGATCCGGTGATGACTAGGATAGGACCGACGATCAGCATCACACCGGCGGCAGCGAGTGCCCACTTGTTTGCGGGGGCCTTCGCAAATTGATCGATCTTTGATTCCGTTGGTTATCGCAACGGCGGTAGAAAAAACGGCTCAGGCGGAGCTTCGCCCTCCCGGTTTTGGGATGGAGGGATCAGTTTTTGCCGCCGCTGGTCGCTATGCCTTCGATGAAGGATTTTTGGGTGAAGAAGAAGAGGACGAGGACGGGGAGGACGACGAGGGTTGAGGCGGCCATGAGGTGGTGCCAGGCTGTGCCGCCTTGCTGGCTCTGGAAGCTTTGGAGTCCGAGGGCAAGCGTGTAGTCTTTTTGTTCGGTCAGGTAAATCAGCGGGCCAAGAAAATCATTCCATGTGAAGAGAAATTGGAACAGGGCCACGACGAGCAGCGCGGGTTTGCAGAGCGGGAGGATGATTCGGAAGAAGATTCCAATTTCCGAGCATCCGTCGATCCGGGCTGCTTCGGAGATGTCTTTCGGGAGCCCGAGGAAAAACTGGCGAAGAAGGAAGACGTTGAAGGCTCCGGCAAAAAATGTTGGAACCCAGAGCGGCTTGAATGTGCCGATCCACCCGAGTTCCTTGAAGAGAGTGTAGATCGGAACCATGACGACGGGAAACGGGATCATCATTGTCGCGAGGAGAACGAGGAAAACCTTGTCGCGTCCCCGCCATTCGATCCTTGAGAAGCCATAAGCCGCCAAGGCACTGCTCATCACGGTTCCAACCACACTGAGGAGACAGACGAGCAGTGTATTTCCGGCGTAGCGCCAGAAGTAGCGCATTTCGCGAATGGCGTCCGGATAGTTCTCCCACTGGATCTCGCTCGGAATCCACCGTGGCGGCAGGGACATCGTTTCATTGAGAGGCTTGAGCGATGTCGAGATCATCCAGGCAAACGGTGCCAAGAAAGCGATGCCAATGAGGATCAGAAGTCCGTAGATCGCAACGTGAGTGAGTGGATTTGTGCGGATCTTTCCCATGCCTATTTTCCCGCGTAGTAGACGTGTCGCTCTGAGATTTTGCTGGATACGTAGGTCAGCAGGAGGATCACGCCGAAAAGGATCACGCCAATCGCACAGGCGTAACCCATATTCCAGTAGTCGAACGCATTTTGATAGAGGTAGGTCGCGAGGAAGAGCAACGAGCGTCCGGGGCCATCCCCGCCATTCATCATCACGTAAGGCACGGCGAAGACTTGGAAGGATCCGATGAGACCCATGATGAGGTTGAAGTAAATTACCGGCGACAAGATCGGCAGGGTGATGTGGAGGGTCTTCTGCCAGAAATTTGCACCGTCGATCTCGGCGGATTCGTAGAGGTGGCGCGGAACATCCTGGAGGCCGGCTAGGAAAATCACGACAGCATTTCCCACCCCCCAGAGGACGGTGAAAATGATCCCCCACTTGGCGTAGCGGGCCTCAGCGAGCCAATTCGGCGCTCGCCAGTTTGTGCCGAGCAGGGAGTTGAGGAAGTCGAGCGCGGGATTGAGCGAGTTATTGATCAGGCCGAGTTCGCCGTTCAGCATCCACTGCCAGAGCACGGCGAGGCAAACCATCGGAACCAGCGAAGGTAGGAAAAAGATTGTCCGGAAAATCCCACGGCCCATCGCCTCGAAATTCAAAAGCAGTGCCAGACTGAGCGAAACAAAGAGCCCGAGTGGCAGCGCGAAGGCTGCGAAGAAGAATGTGTTATAAAGCGCGGTCCAGAAGACCTCGTCGTGAATCAAATCCACGTAATTCTGCGCCCCGATGAATACCGCCGGCGAGAGGACCGAGTAGTCGCAGAGCGAGAAGTAAATCGAACTCACCAACGGGTAGACGAACAACGCCAGAAACCCAAGAATCCATGGACTAATGAAGGTCAGGCCCAACTTCAGATTTGTGCGGTCCGTTCGCGTCATTTTTCGTTCCAGATCCGGGTGAGGTTCTCGCCACTTCGGCGCCAGCGTTCGAGCCGGCGGTCGAGGATTTTTTGCTGACGCTTCTGAACATCATCGAGTGCCTCCTCGGCGGTGGCTTGCCCCGTCCAGATCCGTGTCACGGCATTTTTCATGTCGCCATTGAGCTCGGTCCATGTCGTGAGGGATGGCGTCGTGCGGGCGTTCGGGCTTTTGGCGAGTTCGAGAAATGTTCGGATAAATGGGTTTGGGTGTTTTTCGAAAAACTCATCACTACACTCGCGCAGCGGGCTGAATTTTCGCTGACCGAGGCAGAGCTTTTCCATCGGGCCGGGCGAGTTGACGTAGTGCAGGAATTCGAATGCTTCCTTCGGATGTTTGGCTCCGGCGGGGATCACAAGAACGTCACACTCGGCGATGGTGACGTTTTGGAGTTTTTCGGGGTCGTCGGACGGAAACGGCGCAACACCCCATTCAAAATCCGGCGGCGCGTAATTCTTGATGAAATTGTAAATCCACGGTCCCTGCAGAACCATCGCAACCCGGCCGTTGAAGAAGGGATTCTGTGGCGAAGCGAAGTTCCCGAAGCCATCCCTCATGGCCAACAGTGCATCCGGTCCGAATCGCTCGGGATACGATTGGACCCACCGGTAGGCGGCGAGATTCTCGGGGGAATTGGCCGTGATTTTGGAGACGCCGTCCCAGAGGCTTCCGGCATACCAGTAGCCCCAGAGCCCGTTCCACCAGCCTGGCTCCTCGGGGAGGTGGCCGATGGTCTCCAGCCTTCCGGAGGGCGAACGACGTGTGAGTTTTTCGTTGAAGGTCTCCAGCTCCTCAATCGAGCGTGGAGGCTTGTCGGGATCCAATCCCGCTTCGCGGAACATTTTTTTGTTGTAGATAAGAGCATTGCAGCCCGGGGTGGATGGCAGGGCCCAGAGATGGTCACGGTAGCGGCAGAGTTTCCAGAACACGGGGATGTAATCCTCCTCGCTGATTCCGGCCTCGCGGGCGAAGCGGTCGAGGGGCGTGAGCGCATTGTTCTCGGCGTAGACCGGGATGTTGCCGGAGTAGATCCCGGCAATGTCCGGAGGAACACCGCCGGCCGTCGCGAGCATGAGCCTCCGGTCGATCTGACTCACGGAATTGTATTCCACGACGATGCGATCTTGGCTGGCGTTAAAATCGTTGACGACTTCCTCCATCGCGTCCGATTCAAAGCCGGTCCATTTCTCCCAATATTTAAGAACGACGCGTCCATCCTGCTCCGCAGCTGACGCGCTCGCGACCATCGCGGCGGCTGCAACACAGAGAACTCTCAGGATGATGGGTCTCAGAAGGGGGAGCATGGACTGCGTTGTTCTTAAAGTATCGTGGCGCGAAGGTTGGACGAGGGGGGAATCTCGTTTTTGTTCGACGCAGACTAGGCGAATGGTGAGAATCGAGAA
>JBMOHW010000205.1:0-3781 GCA_049317665.1 Terrimicrobiaceae bacterium
ATGCTTTTAACTCTGCTACAAAAGAAGAAAAAATAAATCAGTTACAAGCCGTTAGAAAACTTTTGGAAGAAGATGGTAGAGATACTGATCAAATAAATAAACACATTAGAGATTTAAAAAAAGGCAAAAGTCTACCCTCTGATCATTACATAGCAGGTGGATATTCTGATTTGTTAGATTATGTAAATCGTGATAAAGCTGGTGCTGAAAACATTATTCCAGTTTATGTATATTCAAGAAACCCATTTGACTATCAAAAAACAAATGATATAGAGCAGGTTTTAAATGTTGCTACTCCTGAAGAAATGCAAAGTATTTTGCAACGAGCATCTTACAATCCTGATAGGTTAAAAAGAATTATTGGCGAGGGATCTTGGAACACTATTGAGTCTTCAAAGTTCCAATCAGCAGTTAAACGTGCTGGGTTTGATTCATTTTATGTAAGTGAAGGTGGCAACAAAAACCTTGCAGTTTATGACTCAAGCCAGATTAAGTCTGCGTTTAACGTTGCTCCTACCGCAGAATCCAAGGATATACGCTATTCCTTTAACGTTGCTCCAGAGAGTCATACCAAATTAGAGCAAGTTAATACTTACGGTAAAACGCTTACCGATACAATTACCAGCATCTTTAAGATGTTTAAAGACCCTGAAGAGCGGATTAAGACTCGTATTGCCTTTATAGATCCTAACTCTGGCTTGGCAAGAAGCCTACAAGATCAAGAGATTTATAAAAACGGAGTACTTCGTGGCGACTTATTGGCTAGAGCTAAAGCTCAGACCATCAACCTAATCCGTAACGGCTTACAGACAGGTATCCCAGTTGTTAACTCAGATGGATCTGTCATCATTGAAATAGACGAAGTCAATAACTTAGCCAACAGTCGGATCATGGCTGACCGTTTAAACGACAACTACTACGTCAAGGGTTCTGAATTAAGCGGTCGTGCATTTGTAGCTGAGGTGGCTCGTGCCTTGCGTGGCAAAGAAATTATGGAAGAAGACCGTATCCATAACGCCAAGACTGGCGAAAAAAGAAATCGTGAGAAACAGGTAACTCAAAAGCAGATTGACTGGGCAGAGCAACAGTTAAAGAACGTCCCAGAAATGCAAGAAATCTTTGACATCTGGAAAAAGGTCAATACAGGGCTTATCAACCTCTGGGAGAGCGTAGGACTGTTTAGCAAGGCAGAGGCTGACACTTACCGTGCCAAGAAGTTCTACGTGTCCCTAGCGGCTTCTAATACCGATTTAGAGACCATGATGGAGAGTCAGCTAGGCTTTACTGCGGCTGGTCTAAAGTCTACCCCTAAAGTTCAAAAACTAGAGGGTGCTGAGTACTTGCGGGATAAGAGCGGTAAGGTTGTTTTGGATGAAAATGGTGATCCCGTACCGTTAAAACGCAACATTTGGGAAAACATTGATAAGCAATACGCATCTATGTTGGCGGGTGCTTACCAAAACCAAGTCCGCAAAGTAGCTGTTACCCAGTTAATTGATGCTGGTGCGGCAAGGATACCTACCAAAAAACGTAATGGTGTTGATGTAGGCAATCCTGATGCAGAAGGAATCAACCTACGCTATAAAGATCCTACCAATCCATTTGCAGATTCCAAAGGTGTAGTCCACGTCATAGTAGATAACGCTACTGACCTTTCCGCCTTTGAGTCCATGCACTACGAACTTGGACCCGTCTTGAAGTTCTTTGGCGGGGCTACCAACATCCTCCGCGCGGGTGCTTTGTTGAACCCCATGTTCTGGATACGTCAGTTAATTCGTGATCCAATCCATGCCAGCATCGTAGCCAATGGCGGTATCGTTACCCCATTCCACTCGGCTAAGGAATACATAAATATCCTTCGTAAAGACTCGGAAGAGGCTAAGATTCTTGCCTCCCGTGGCGTTATTGGACAATACGACAGTACCCTTGATTTACAGACATTCCTTAATCAAGTCGGTACAGAAAAGGTCGATCCAAGCAATCTTCAAAAGGTGTTCCACAAGTTAATGCTGATGCATGAGGCATCCGATGCGGCAACTCGT
This sequence comes from Terrimicrobiaceae bacterium, assembly GCA_049317665.1. Lineage (GTDB taxonomy): Bacteria > Verrucomicrobiota > Verrucomicrobiia > Chthoniobacterales > Terrimicrobiaceae > JBBRHN01. Next base: position 2,043 of record JBMOHW010000205.1, read on the forward strand.
GTAGCTATATTTAAGAAGGAAAAGCAGTCTGCCTTGGATAAGGGCATGACCGAGGAAGAGGCAGTTAATTATGGAGTTATGAAGGCTCGTGAAGCAATTAACTTCTTAGTACACGGAAACTCAAAGACTTTGAATGCCGCTCGTCAAATGATCCCATTCTTGTCGGCATCCATCACTTCCTTGGATACCGTATACCGTGCCGCTACAGGTTACAACCTCCCCGCTTCGGAGAAAGCAGCAGCTAAGAAGCTGTTTAAACAGCGAGCTGCGTTAATGTTTGGAGCTTCAGTTGCCTACGCTATGTTGATGCAAGACGATGAGGAATATCAGAAACAACCTAACTATGTCAAAGATAACAACTGGCTGATTAAAAACCCCCTCTCAGATGGATTCATTAAAGTTCCTGTTCCATACGAGGTTGGCTTCCTGTTCAAGGTCGTGCCAGAGGTAGCCTTACGCTATGCCTACGGCAATGACACAGGCAAAGAGATGATCAAAGCCTATAAAGACGGCTTGTTACATAACCTCCCAACAGGCGGTGTGCCAGTACCACAGGCTATCAAACCAGCTTTAGAGAATTTTGTTAACTACTCATTCTTTACTGGTAACCCAGTAGAAAGCATTGGTGATGCCAGACTTCCAGTAGAGGCTCGTGGACGTAATGCCAGTGAAACGGCTAAGTTCTTGAGTGGTGCTGGACTTGGATTTGTAGGTCTGTCTCCAGCTAAGATTGATAATTTAGTCCAAGGCTACTTCGCTGAAGCTGGTACGTTTATGTTTACGTTGGCAGATGAACTTGTTTACACGCTTCAAGGAAAAGACGGAGCAGCAAGAAACCTAGAGAAACAGCCATTCTTCAAAGCGTTTATGACTGATCCTAACGCAGATAAGGCAGTGGCTAACTTCTTTGATATTCAACAGACGGCTAACCGTACTGCCCAAGGATTTAATGAACTGAAGAACTCAGGTCGTTTGGAAGAGGCTAGAGAAATGGTAGAGGACGAGGAGAAGAAAATGCTCATTGCCTCCGCACCAACTCTTAGAAAATTCAGCGAGAACATGAGCAAGGTTCGCAGACAAATTGAAATAGTTAAAAATGACCAGAGCAGAACACCAGAAGAACGTAGAGAACTTGTTAATAAGCTGACGGCACAGTACAACATCATTGCCCAACAAGGTGTTAAAGCGGCAAATACACTAGGCATTCGTTAGGAGATGTTCCGTGAATACGGATAAGTCCTCCTCAGATAACTCATACTTCGCTTCAAATGCTTTGCGTCCAAGTCCGTGAACACCAGTATTTCCTCGGTGGTGTTCAGGACATAGCGGGATAACAGGAGCATTGTCTCGTCTACCACCTCTTCTAATGTGATGTAATTCTGCTGGTGTTCCTTCGTATCCAAGATGCCAACAGAGGATGCATCCGAGTCTTGCAACTTTCCCATACCGCTCTTTCTCCGCCTTGGTAGCCATGTTTAAACTTTGATCCGCTTCGCTATTTCACGGTTGATATACCAAGCCGCTTTGCGTAAGTCTTCAACTGCGTTTCCTTTTTCATCTGCCCGCCATATGTATTTCATGGCATTACCAAGGTTAAAGCCCATGTGTTCGGTGACTTGAATACACTCTACCCCCGATGGGTGTGACGTGTAATGTTTAGGATGGTTTACTAAGTCTTCTTTCTTCATAACGGTGTCATCACTGTACTGCATCCATCCAGCAAAAGGTATTGGTTCTTT
>JBMOHW010000206.1:0-3775 GCA_049317665.1 Terrimicrobiaceae bacterium
CAACCCGGTTGCGCACCTTGATGTTCACACTCACCGACATTCCGGACTGCAGCGGAATCTCCCTCCCGCGGACCTCCAGACTTTGCTTCGCCAGCGAGATTTTCGCGGGGAAGCTGTAAAAAGGCTTCATGTCATCCGGAGGCAGCGCATCGGAGCCAATGAAATAGATTTCCCCGTCGATGTAGCCGAATTCCCGTTTGGGAAAGGTGTCCACCTCGACCTCCGCGGGCATTCCCGAAGAGATGAACCCGATGTCGCGATTCGTGATGTCCACTTTCGCGATCAACTCCCCCGATGGAATGATGCTCAAAACCACATCCTTCGCCGCCACCACCGACCCGGGCTTGGTCGCGATCGCCTCGAAAACAACACCGTCCGACGGGGATCGGATTTCATGGTAGGCCATCTGCTCGCGCGCCGCGGTCAACTGGCTCTCGACCTGTGAAATCTGCTGGAGGTTGTCGATTCGGATTTTTGTCAGGTTCGTTTCAATGTCGTTGATCCGGTTGGAATTCTCACGGATGCGATTGTTGATCTCCGTCCGGAAGGTTGTGGGAATGTTTCGCGCCTGGTCTTGAAGGTCCTTGACCTTGGCCATCGCGTCGAAATACGCCGCCTGCTGGGAGAGAAAATCCACCCTGGAGAGATTTCCCGATTCGTTGAGGCGCGAGTAGGCCTCGAAGGAAAGGCGGCGGTTTTCGGCGATTTTCCGCGCTTCGCCGAGTTGCGTCCGCAAGCGCATATAGTTCTCGGAAAGATTGGTCGTCTCCGTTGCAGAAAGCTTCATGAGGTCCGGCGTGGATTCCAAACCCTCGGAAGCCTGCCGCTTGAGTTCCTGGAGTTTTTCAAGAACAGGATCCTTTTCGCCTTCGACCGGGGTCTGGCCGGATTCCAAGATGATCTCGTGCAGGTCTCCAATTCCGTCCCTCAACCGGCGCAGCAACTCGTTTTCCTGAAGGAAGGACGCCCGGTTTTTTGCCAGGTCCTCAATCTCGCGCGGAATGCTTTCCGGCACGGCGGCGCTACCGTTTCCCGCCAGAATGCCATTGTAGAAGGCTCGTTCAGCCTGCATCGAGGCGAGGCGCTGTTCGAGGGAACGCACCTCGGCCGCCACGATCGTGGGATCTATCTTCACCAGCAATTGACCGGCCGTCACCGCTTCGCCCTCGCGCACCAGCGTCTCCTCCACAACCCCGGATACCGGAGCTTGCAAATCCCTCACCGAACCGCGCGGCTCGAGCTTGCCTTTCGCATGCACCACCTCGTCGAGCGGGGCGAAACACGCCCATACAAACGCCGCCGCGAAGGTCCCCGCGATGATCCAAAGGATCGCCCTCGACCATAGGAGAGACTGTCTCAAGACCATGTTGTTCGCCTCGGGGCGAAGGGCATGCCAAAGCGTGTCCCTAAGCTTGGGAAGCCTCCGGAGGACTTTGCCCAAAAATTCTTGGATCCTAGCCTTCATCGGTTGGAATTCCCTGAACGCGCCCGGCGGCAATTTGTGATTGGAAGAATAGTCTTTGCCATTCGGGTCATTCCTCGTCGGTGGCGACGCTGTGCAGGGCCCGGTAGGTGCCCTTGAGTTGCATCAATTCGGCATGCCGTCCCTGTTCGATCAGCACGCCGCGGTCGAAAACCAAAATCCAGTCGGCGTGTTCGATCGAACGCACGCGGTGGTCACGAAAAAAACCGTTTCTCCCTCGAATTCCTTGGCCAGATTTTCGCAGACGATTTTTTCCGTGGGCTGGTCGAGTGCGCTGGTGGCCTCGTCCATGATCAACAGGCGCGGGCGCTGCAGCACAGCGCGGGCAATGGCGATGCGCTGCCGTTGCCCGCCGGAGAGGGCCCGACCCTGCTCTCCCACTTGGGTGTTGTATCCCTGGGGAAGTCCCATGATGAAATCGTGGGCGCAAGCCACCCGGGCCGCCCTCATCACCTCGTCGGGCGCCGCATCGGGGTCTCCCACCGCGATGTTCGCGAAAACCGAGTTGTTGAAGAGAAGACTGTCCTGCAAGACCGTCCCGATTTGTCGCCGCAGGGAATACATCTCGACTTTCGCGATCTCGTAGTCGTCCACCAAAATCCTTCCGGAATCCGGCGCGTAGAGCCGCGGGATCAATTTGAGAACAGTGGACTTTCCGGAGCCGCTCTTGCCGACCACGCCCACGAAGGAACCTGGCGGAATTTTGAAAGACACATTGCGAAGCTGCGGTTGGTTGCCCTTGATATAGGCGAAGGTGATGTTGTCGAACTCGACCTTGCCGCTGATCGCGGGCATCGGGATGTTTGTGGATTCCTCGGCGTTCTGCTCGGGAGGACTGTCGAGGACATCCCCGAGACGCTCCACCGAGAGGGCCACTTCCTGGAAACTCTGCCAACTCTGCGCCAAGCGCATCAGTGGTGTGGTGACATAGCCGGCGATGATGCGGAAAGCGATCAGTTGGCCGAGAGTCATCTGCCCGTCGATGACCAGCACCGCCCCATACCAGAGCACGGCCAAATCCCCGAGGCGGTTGAACAGCGTGTGCGCCGAGTTCATCGCGGTGGAGGTGAGCACCGCATGGAAACCGGCGCTGACGAACCCCGCGTAGCGCTTTTGCCACTCCCAGCGCGATGGTTGCTCGATGTTTCCGGCTTTGAGCGTCTGGACTCCGGTCACCGTCTCGATCAGGTGGGCTTGCGTTTTGGCCCCCTCCTCCGCCCGCCGACGGATTTGTCGGCTCAGGATCGGCGCCCCGAGCAGCGTCACTCCGGCCATGAAGGGAACCGCCACCAGAGCCACCAGAGCGAGCTTGATGTCGTAAAAAAACAGGATCGCGATGTAGACAACCGAGAAAATCCCGTCCATGCCGACCGTGATTGCCGTGCCAGTGAGGAATTCCCGGATGTTTTCGAGTTCGTGCAGCCGGGAGGAAACCTCGCCGACCGGCCGCTTTTGAAAATAATCCAGCCTCAGGCGGTAGAGGTGGTCCATGATCCGTGAGCCCAGCGAAAGGTCGATGCGGTTCGTGGTGTCCACGAAAAGATAGGTCCTGATCGCCGTCAGCAGGACCGTTGACACGGCGATTATGACGAACACCACACCAAGGACATTCAGGGTGGAGAGGGAATTTTGGACGAGAACCTTGTCGATGATGATCTGTGTGAGCAGCGGATTCGCCAAGCCGAGCAACTGGATGAAGAACGAGGCGACAATCACCTCGATGAGTGTCCGCTTGTGCTTGCGGATGGCCGGCAGAAACCATTTGAAGCCGAATTTTTCCCGCTGCTCCTTGGGCAATGGACGCACGAGAAGCATTTCCGTCTCGGGAGGCGACCCCGCGATGAAATCGGCCGAGGACATCCGTTGCAGACCCGTCTTGGGATTGGCGAGCGCCACACCTTTGGAAGTGCTCTCGAACAGCACGCAAACCACTCCATCCCGCATCAACAAGGCGGGAGTCTCGATGCGGGCCAGGTGGGCCGAAGGAAACTTGACGAGTTGTGCCGCGAATCCCGAGAGCGCCGCAATGTTGCCGCAGTTGTGCAGGGAAGGCTGACGGTTGTCCCGCACCTCGTTCGAGAGGACCTTGCGGATCGCCTCCTTGGGAAAAACCGCCTGGAAAAATTTTGCCAGCATCTCGAAGCAGGCCACCACCTCCTCCTGCGGCCCGTTCTGGGTTGTGGAGACCGGATAATCCACCATCGGGTCCAGCAGGGACTCTGCCGGCGGCAGAGCGGGCGGCTCGGGAGTTCCCGGCCCCTCGGGAACGGCTGGAATCTCACTGGCCTCCAG
>JBMOHW010000207.1:0-3743 GCA_049317665.1 Terrimicrobiaceae bacterium
GCACCGCTCCCGTCACCACCGCCGCATCGCTCCCGTTGTAGACCTTCGTGGTCACCGCAGCACTAAACACGCTCAAATCTTTCGCGGTGATCGTTCCGCTCAGAGTTTCAGTGGCCAGGGAGTAGTTGGATGCCAGATCTAACGGATTGGCTCCATCGGTCAGGGTGTACACCGCCGTCACGCTCTTGGTTCCAATGTTCTTATCGGCAAATGTTCCCACTGCCGTGGTCGCCCCCAGTACTTCCCCCGAAATCAATCCATCCAACGTGCCCACCGTCACCGCCGCATCCCGGCTTCCGTTGTAAACTTTGCTGCCCACCGTCGATGGAGTCGCCGCCGCAATCGTCAACGCCTTGGATGTGATGGTTCCCGTTGTGGCGGGCTGATTGAGCAGCGTGTAGTTGCCTGCGTCCGCTCCACCCAGCGTCATCGTGGTTGTCACCGTCTGCCCCACCCCCACGTTCTTGCTGGCAAAAGTTCCACTGGTCGCACCCGCAAGGGTCACCACCTCGGATCCGATATACTTGCCGTCATTATCCGCCGCCGAACTTCCCACCAGCACCGCCCCCGTCACCACCGCCGCATCGCTCCCGTCGTACACCTTCGTGGTCACCGCAGCACTAAACACGCTCAGATCTTTCGCCGTGATCGTTCCGGTCAAGGTTTCACTGGCTAGGGAGTAGTTCGACGCCAGGTCCAGGGGATTGGCTCCATCGACCAGCGTGTAGACCGCCGTCACGCTCTTGGTTCCAATATTCTTATCCGCAAACGTTCCCACTACGGTGGTTGATCCGAGCACTTCAGTGCCAACCAAACCATCCAACGTGCCCACCGTCACCGAAGCTACCGTGTTTCCGTTGTAAACTTTACTGGGCACGGTCGAGGGTGTTGTCGCTGAGATCGTCAGCGCCTTGGCCGTGATGGTTCCCGTTACGGCGGGCTGATTGAGCAGCGTGTAGTTGCCCGCATCGGCCCCGGCCAACGTCATTGCCGTTGTCACCGCCTGCCCCACCCCCACATTCTTGCTGGCAAAAGTTCCGCTGGTTGCACCTGCAAGGGTCACCACCTCAGATCCGATATACTTGCCGTCATTATTCGCCGTCGAACTTCCCACCAGCACCGCACCGGTCACCAACGCTGCATCGCTCCCGTCGTAGACCTTCGTGGTCACCGCCGCGCTAAACACACTCAGATCCTTCGCGGTGATCGTTCCCGTCAGGGTTGGTTGATTCAGCAAAGTATAGTTGCCCATGTCAGCCCCTGAGAGGGTGATTGCGGTGGTCACACTCTTGCCCGAGCCGACATTCTTGTCCGCAAACTGTCCTGTGGAGGCATTCGCCAAGTTGACCGCATCCCCCGTATAAGCCCGACCATCCGTGCTGGTGCCTTGACCAGGAGCGCTGAGGCCCAGTCCGGCACCCGTGACTCCCGCGTCGGTCGTCCCGTCGTACACCTTGACGGTGACCACCGCATTGACGACCCGCAGATCCTTCGCCGTGATTGTGCCGCTCAAGCTCGGTTGCGTGAGGGAGTAGCTGGCGGCGTCCGCGCCGATCAGCCCCATCGTGGTCGAGACGCTCCAGCTTCCCACATTCTTGCTGGCAAAAGCACCAGTAGTGTCGTTCTGCAGGGAGACGCTGTCTCCCGCCTGGATTCCGGATAACAACGCATTCCGAATCGATGCGGCTACGAGCCCATCATAGGTCTTGGATGGCACGGATGCGTTCACCACGGTAGCAGGCAGAATCACGGCTACATTATTGGGGTTGGCCGAGATTCCCTGTTGGGCAGCGGTCGATGGGGGCGCAGGAATACTGGGAAGGGTTGGCCCAGCAAATCCGCCTCCCCCTCCCCCCGCCACACCGGTAGGAGCCGCCGGACCGCCGGAACCGGGACCCGCCGCCGTCTGGATATTGCCAAGATTGGCCGAGCTGTTGTTGGCGTTCGCATTCTGTCCGGGGGTGGTGGAGGCCATCAGAAACTGGGTGGGCGTCGGATTGGGGGGCGGGGAGGCCGCGGTCAAAAGTTGCCCCCCCGATCCGATGGCCACGGCACTCGTCCCGGTCGATGTTGCCCCCGTGGACTGTGAGTTGATTGCCGCCATCATGATCTGCGGCATCGAAGGCAACGGAGTGGGGAAAGCATTGATCAAAGGACTGGTCCGGACCACCTGCGCCAGATTCACGGCGAAGACCTTGGGAGCCCCGGATCCCTTCCCACCCACCACCGCCATCTGCCCCGGCATGATTTCCACGGTCTGACCATCGGCCCCGGTCACCTTGGTGACCGAACTCCCCTCCAAAACAATCAGGGCAAAGCCGGAGTTGGCCGGCTTCAAATCGGGATGATCCCGGCAGACGATTTTTCCATTGGGCTTGATTTCCAGTTCCTGGCCGCAATTCTGACATTTGGCCGGCGAGGCCGTGAGCATAAAGGTGGTGCCGGAGATTGCCCCCACCACGCCGCCAGAATCAATCGTCGCCCCACCATTTCCTGGAGGGGTGTGCATCAACATCGTCCCCTTATCCAGCTTCACGATCCGCTCGGCAGAGCTGTAAGAGAAAACGCTGTTGGCCCCCAAACGGATGATGCTTTTGTCATCGGCCGTTAATTCCGCCAAAGACTGCTCCTTGGTGAAGACGCTGTGCCCGGGGGTGACGGACTGTCCCACATCGCCCGCCCCTTTGGCGGTTCCATCAAAATGTTCCACGGAGTCGCGCACCGCTGTGATCTTGGTCGAACCAAGATCCCCTGCCTCAACGAAAGGTACGACCCACAAATGACCAAGCAAAAGTAGAACTAAAGGGATAGGCCGAAATGATCGATAGGCCCCAATTTTAAACCGCGGCATCATGCGAATCACTCTTTGACACCAAGAAAGACAAATCGTTGATGAAAAAAGCGAAATAGAAGAAATTTTATGCAGGTAATTCTTACGCATAAGTGCTTGAAAAGCTTCGTACTTACCTAGAGCAGAACTCACAATAATAACCTAGTAACTGTTCGTTTTTTTTCAATATCCACCGACTCATTTTCGCAATTTAGAATATTTTACATATAATAGTTTATATATTACTGACTAACAGCAATTTATGATTATTTCTTTGTTCGGTTTTCTAAAAAAATATTGCAAAAAATCCCAAAAAAATTTGATTTGAATCGGTACGCACGAATTAAATTCGCATTACACTTATAAGAACAAACACCACAACCCGTGGTGTAGAAGAAGGCCGCAGAGTGATTCGCCAGCCTAATGGAGTACCTAAAAAAACGGCCTATTTGGAATTTTCCCCGTTTTGCTTCTGCAAGACCTCTCCGCTTTTTTTGTCGCTTTGACTCTTGTTGACGGCACCTGTCTTCGGGGTTGATTCCGTTTTGTCCGATTCCGATCGCTCCGTGGTAAGCGTATAGGTCACCCCATTCACCTCAACTTTCATCGGACCTCCTTCGGGCGGAGAATCAACCACCAGGGTTCCACGATCCAATTTCACTTTCCGCGTCGCTGGATCGTAGGAAGCCCGGCTATTTTCCCCCAGACGAACCGTGGTGGAATCCGTGGATTTGAACTCCACCAATCCCTGACTCCCAGTGGCCACAGATTCCCCGGCCTTCACCGCATGACCCACGTCCGCAGGGGTATTCGTCGCGGTCGTGCTCTTACTCACCTGATTGCGTACGGCGGTAATCTTTGTCTCTCCTTGTTGCTGGGCCGGTAGGCTCGCCACCCAAAGAAGAGACCCTGC
>JBMOHW010000208.1:0-3742 GCA_049317665.1 Terrimicrobiaceae bacterium
CCCGCTTGGAGTTCTCCGCCCGCGATGGCAAGTAAATACCGGCCAGCAGACCGGTTTCCGGTCATGAAGTCTGCCACGCTTTTCGCATGGTGCTTCGAGAAGACCGCAACAGCAATAATCAGCAGAAGCGGTAGAAGACAAATGGTCCAGTCGAGAGTATGCATGGGGTATTAAAATGTTGGTTAAAGTGGGCGTTCAATCTGGCGTGCCAGCCCGCGCCAGGGCATCCCGCGGGTGAGCTCCGCAACCAGCGGTGGACGGTGCAAAAGGAGCGCCTCGTTTTTGAGTAGCGATGGAGCCGCCGTCCCGGCTGGAAAAAACCGGAAGAGGAACTCGTGCGTGCCTTGGTCGCTCACGCGCTGGCGGCCGGTGAATTTTTTCGGCAGGTCGTGGTCGTGGTCGGCCATGTAAGGCGAGCGCAGGAGGGTGAGCCTCAATTCCTCGGCAGTGACGCTCATCGACGATGTGTCGGGCATCACCAACCCCGCCGATGCCCCCCCCTCAAGATTCAAAAGCGTCCAATCTTGAACAGGATATTCCAGCCCGTTGGCAGAGCGGGTAAGGCGTCCCCCCGCCACACCATCCACATGGGAACGGATGCCGCCACCAGGACTCCAGCTCAAACGCAGCAGCCGGCGGAACTCGCGCCAGTCCACGCGCAGGCGCAGTTCCAGGAATTTTTCTCCCGCATAGGCGCGCCATTCGCAATGCACGTCACCCGATCCAAATCGCCCGCTCACCTCCCAGGCGCATAGCAGCGGCCCGCAGTCGAGGCAGACAGGTTTTCCCCAACGCACCCCGGCTTCCACCGCCCCCTCATACGAGCGAACATTGTGGGACCACGTGTCGGACGGATCGGAGATCGCAACGAGCTTTGGAGCTGGAAAAATGGATCCCGCGCGCAGTAGGGAAATATCCCCGTCCGCCGTTTTTTTCAGCTCCAATTCCGGAGCCTGAGAGACATCCCGGGTCGGCTTCGTGCGGCGCGCAATGCGGAGCACGCGGAATCCGCTGGCGGAAATCTTTATTGGGAAAAGCAGCCTCGGAGAGCGGTTGTGAGGAAAAACGGCTTCGGTCGCCATGATCTGGTGCGGGACCTCGCGACCCATCTCGTCGATCAGGCACCAATCCGGTTGCCACTTCGTCCACTCGAGCCACGGTTCGTGCTCGAGCCAGCCCTCGAAGGGCTTGTATAGGTAGTTGCCCAGGACCAGACGTTGCCGACGATCCGGAGGAAGAGACACAGCGTGACGGCGAAGCACGTATTGCAGGACCTCGTCCGCCACAGCGCGACTGTATCCAAGTTGGGCATCGACCTGAGCATAAGCACTGGGCAGACAGGTGCCGCCCAGCGTGTCATGAAAATGGCTGAAGCAAAGATATTCCCAAGCCTTTTTCAGACTGGCAGCGTATTGCCGCTCCAAGACGGAGTCTTCCTTCAATGCCTGCTCCGCCCGAGCAAGAAGATGCTCGGCTTTGCGCACCGCAAGCTTCACTGGGCGGTGAACACTGTAGCATCCCACGGCGTGCATTTGCAGTTCCCCTGTGACCAAAGGAAGCTTGGCTTTTGCGACGGCCTGAAAAAACCGCTTCGGCGAGGAGAACTCCAGTCGTGCGCCCGGGATCGCATCTCGATGCTCGCGGCACCATGCAATCATGTCTTCCGAAGGGCCTCCCCCGTGGTCGCCCACCCCGACAAAACACATCGTGTGCTCAACGCCCTTCGGCAAGCGGCTCAAGCTCTCTTCCAGATGGGGCACGGTGATTCCGGTCTGCGTGCAATACGAGCCCGCAATGCGGAATACCGTCACCTCGGGCCCGCCCTTGTGACCCCTCCAGCGGAAGAGGCGCGCGGGAAGCTCCATCTCATGCTCCATCGGACGCATCATCACGTAGTGCGTCTGGCCGAATTTTGACATCAACTCGGGCAGATACGAACAGTGGCCGAACGAATCGACATTGTATGCGATCTTCGGAAATTCGCCCAGATTTTTAAGGAACCAATCTCGTCCCAGTTCTACTTGCTTATCCAGCCCGAAACCGGAGGGAAGATTGCAGTCCGGCTGCACATACCATCCGCCGATCGGCTCCCACTGGCCGCGGCGGATCAATCGCTTGATTCTCTGAAACAATCCAGGATTCAGAAGCCGGATCTGCTCATAGAGCCAGGATTCGCCACGAGTGAAAATCACATCGGGATGACGTTCCAGCAGCCCGCAGACCGTCTCACAGGTGTTCAGGACTTCATCGAGTCCCGCCTCCCACGGCCAAAGCCAGATGGGGTCAAGATGAGCGTTGAAGACGAGGTGGATGGTTTTCATCAATCCAGAATTCCACCAGTGGCGCGGAGTTGCTGCTGCACCTCGGCGGAAGAGACGTCTTTGGCCGCGATGTCGCGCTTCGCCGCAATGGCAGCGGTTACGCCTGCGGCTTCTCCGATCGCCATTATAGAAGGAGAGACACGAAACGAACTCATCGCTTCGTGCGTTGCGGAAATACAGCGCCCGCCGACGACCAGATTATCGGGCCCGGACTGCGGTATCAGACTTCTCCAAGGAATATCGTAATGACCGGGACCGCCAATATCGCTAATCGTCGTCTTGTCGCTTCCTGGCTCGTGGATATCCACAGGGTAAGAGCACTGAGCGATCACATCCGGAAACTGTGTTCCCGCCAGCACCTCTTCGCCGGTTAAAGTATAAAGACCGCAAATCTGACGCGATTCGCGGACCCCAATCTGGAGCGCGAGCTGTTTCAGTTCCACATTCTCAAATCCCGGCAGGTATTTCCGGAAAAAACACAGCCCTTCTTCGACCTGCCGCCGCCCCATCTTTTCGGCACTCGCCATTTCCTCGGGATCGGTCGGATCCGAAATCATCACCCTGCCGAAATTGACGGTCGCGTGGCCCGGCTTGTTCGGCGTTCCAAAAATCCCAGAGATGTGGTCGCGCTCAATGCTCAACTCTCCGAGTTTCCGCGCCTCCGCGATCTTGGCGTCAACCGCCGGATACCATCCGGACAAAAAGAAAAATTTCTCCCCGGCGATGGCATCATGAAAAATGAACTCCGGCGTCTCACGCTCCGCCTTTTCCAGATCGATCCCGCTCATCATGTAGCAATACGTAAGAGGCATCACCGCGTGGTCCCGTTCCCTCCCAAAGGTGAAAGGCACACCAAGCTTTGCCGCCAGATTCCCGTCACCTGTGGAGTCAACAATCGCCCTGCACCCAATCTCTGTTCCATCGTCTAACTGAATCCCAGAGACCCTGCCGCTTTGTTCCCCGATTTTTACCAGACTTCGACCAGTCAGAACATTCACTCCTGCTTCGGCGCATATTGCGAGCACCTCCTCAACAAAGACATCTGGGTTGTAGGGTTCGATCCAGACCTTGATATTATGAATCGTATCGTAGGTGTAGATCGCCTTACGCTGGATCAGGCGCTTTCGAAATTCCCCAAAAACTCCGCCGATGATCTCCCTCCCCTTGCAAAAATGTGCTGGACAAAAATTGTTCACCAGAGCAGCTGTTCCCATTCCGCCTAAGATCGGATGCTTTTCTACCAGCAGGGTCCGCGCACCCGCCTTCGCAGCTCCCACCGCCGCCCCAATCCCCCCAGGACCTCCCCCAATCACGATCACATCGAATGCCGATTCAGTGTTTGTTATTAAATCTGTGTGCATGGATTTGTATGGTAAATTTACTTCACTTCTTCAAAGAAGTCTTCTATGTATGGCGTATCG
>JBMOHW010000209.1:0-3713 GCA_049317665.1 Terrimicrobiaceae bacterium
GAATGTTGCCAACCGTCCGAAAAAGAAGAAGACCCTGCTCAGCCACCTGAAATCCCATCTGGGGAAGGGCGCCACGGATGCCGCCGCCGCTGCCATGCTGGAAAAGCTCCAAATGGACGGCGATCTCCAGATCGGCGTTAAGGATATCGTGACCTATAAGGGTTAGAAAAACCAGCGAGACTTTTCCTGTGGGCTGTAGCCGTAACCTGACATCTTCAAAAAATCCGCAGGGATGAATCCTTGGCGGATTGACCGAAGGGTTTCGATGCGTTAACCTCACGGGATGGACGCGGCAATTCTTGAAAAGGAAGCTCTTCTGCTTCCGGATACAGAGAGGGCACTGTTGGTTGAACGGCTGATGGAAAGCATTTCCCCCAGTCCGTCCGCATTGCGGGAGGCATGGGTCCGGGAAGCCGATGAGCGGATGCGCGCATTTCGCGCCGGAGAGATTTCAGCTGTGGACGGACCGCAAGCGATAGCGGAGCTTCGCTCGCGGTTTTCCAAATGACTTGGCGGTTTCTATCTCCCGCGCTTGGGGAGATCGTGGAAGCGGCCGAATACTACGAGGGAAGAGTCGCGGGACTTGGAGGAGATTTTGTCGATGAGGTTGATGCGGCAATTTGTCGTATTATTCAATTTCCCGAGGCTTGGGGCAGCCTGTCCGAGCACTATCGGCATTGCAGTCTACGCAGGTTTCCCTACACCGTCATCTACACCCGGGATTCCAAGGGAGAAATCCTCGTTGTTTCCATCTTCCACCAAAGCAGGGAACCTTATTCCTGGAAGCGTAATCTGTAATCAGCCACTCCAGCCTCCGCCCCAGCTTTTCCGGCTTCTCTGTCTCGCATTTCCAGACAAGTCAGCACCCAAAATGGAATCGATGAATGACGATGCTACCGCCGCTTTTGCGTCATCATGAACTCGTTGCCATCCGGGTCGGCGCACATGGCGAGGTGGAGCGGGTCTTCGGGCGTATCGACGGGCTCGCGAGTGAGGATGCCGCCGCAGGCTTTCAGGCGCTCGATCCCGGCGCGGAGGTCATCGAGTTGAAAGGTGAGTCCGGTCCACGTGCGCTTTCCCTCCCCTCCCCCGTGGATCCCAATCGTGGCTCCGGCGATCACAACCTCGCTCCAGACTTCGGATTCCATGAGGACTTCGCCCGAAAACAGGTCGCGATAAAAATGGACGCAACGCTGCCAGTCGGCGGCCCAGAGGGCGTATTTGACTTTTGTGACTTGCATGTTGCGGACGATAGCAGTCCCACGCGGGGCATCAATGCGAAGAATTCCGCAGCTCAAAAACACGGGGTCCGTCGAAAAATGGTTGCGGTAAGACCGGCGACGCGGCAATCTTTCCTGCGTCGGCTCGCGAGCGACATCGATTGCCCTGTGGTGTAATGGTAACACAGTGCCCTTTGGAGGCATTATTCATGGTTCGAGTCCATGCGGGGCAGCCACTCGGCGGATCTTCGGTGTCCGATTTGTCGAATTCGCTACAAATCTTCCCTTGACCGGAATTCGAAGCCTTCCAACATGACGGGATGGACTTCGCCGAGAAATCATTCTTCATCAACCGGGAGCTGAGCTGGCTCGAGTTCAATCAACGGGTGCTCGACCAGGCTTTCGATGAGTCCAACCCGGTCTTGGAAAGATTGAAGTTTCTCTGCATCGTCAGCTCCAATCTCGATGAGTTTTTTGAAGTTCGCGTCGCTGGATTGAAGCAACAGAAGCAGACCGACTCGACCGAGCTCGGCGCCGACGGAATCACCGCCAGCGAGGCATTGAAGCTCATCAGCGAGCGGACCCGGCGGATGGTGGACGATCAATACCGCTGCTGGCGGGATCAGATCGCCCCCACGCTCGAAGCCAACCGCATCCGTTTTCATCGTTATCCCGACGTCCCGCCGGAGGAGAAGGAGCATTTTGCGGACTTCTTCGATAAGACCGTGTATCCGGTCCTGACGCCACTGGCCGTTGATCCCTCGCATCCGTTTCCCCAGCTCCTCAACAAGAGCCTGAACGTGATCGTCGAGCTCGATGGTGAGGGCCTCGATACCGATATCGCCGTCGTGCAAGCCCCGAGGATCCTTCCCCGGGTCGTGCCATTTTCCAAACAGAAAAACGGTGATGATTACGTCTTTCTCGGCAACATCATCGAGGCCCACGTGGCGAGCCTGTTCCACGGAGTTCGCGTGAAGGGAGCCCACCTCTTCCGGGTCACTCGCAACAGCAATCTCTACTTCGACGAGGAGGAGGCGCAAAATCTCCTCCACGCCATCGAGGAGGAACTCCGAAAAGTCAAACGCGGAGCCGCCGTCCGGCTCGAGGTGCAGGACGACTGCCCGGCGCCCGTCGTGCAGCGGCTTTTGGAGATTTTCAATCTGGAAGAGGAAGATGTGTTTCGAATTGGCGGGCCGTTGAACTTTACCCGCCTGATGCCGCTGGCCCTCCAGATCGACCGCCCGGATCTCCGCTACAAGCGATTCACTCCCTGCACGGTCGTTTCGCTCGACACCGAGAGTGACATCTTTTTCCACATCCGCAAAGGCGACATCCTGCTTCACCATCCCTACGACAACTTCCAAACTGTCGTCGATTTTTTGGCCCAAGCGGCCGAGGACCCGCACGTGCTGGCGATCAAGCAAACGCTCTATCGGACAAGTTCGGATTCCCCCATCGTCCAGTCTCTGATCGAAGCGGCGCGGAACGGAAAGCAGGTCACGGCCGTGATCGAATTGAAGGCGCGCTTCGACGAGGCCGCCAATATCAAGTGGGCTCGCATGATGCGCGAGGCCGGAGTCGATGTCGTCTATGGCGTCACCGGCCTGAAGACCCATGCCAAGGCCATGCTCATCATCCGGAACGAAGGCGACGGAATCCGCCGGTATGCCCACCTCGGCACGGGAAACTACCATCCCTCGACGGCCAAGATTTACACCGATCTCGGGTTGCTCACCTGCCGCGAGGAGATCACTTCGGAACTAGCCGAGACGTTTAACAGCCTCACGGGGGTCTCGAAATTTCCGGATCTCAAAGAACTGCTGGTGGCACCATGGAATCTTTTTGCAGCCTTCCAGCGCTTGATCGAAACGGAGATCGAGCACGCCAAGGCCGGGCGACCCTGCGGGATCTACGCCAAGGTCAATTCCCTCGTAGAAGAGGGTATCATCGAATCGCTCTACCGCGCCTCGGCAGCTGGTGTTCCGATCCGACTCATGGTCCGCGGCATGTGTGCCGTGCGGGTCGGCATCCCGGGAGTGAGCGAGAATATCGAGGTCCGGAGTATTGTGAGCCGGTTCCTCGAACACAGCCGGATCTTCCGCTTCGAAAATGGCGGGGACGTTAAAATCTACCTCGGCAGCGCCGACTGGATGCCGCGAAATCTTTTCCGTCGCGTCGAAACGGTCTTCCCGATCGTCGCCCCCGGCATGAAAGATCATATCGAGGAGATCCTCGACTGGTATTGGAAAGACAACGTAAAAGCCAAGGTCATGCAGCCGGATGGCATCTATGTTGGACGCGTGGTTCCTCCCGGCGTCGAACCATTCGACGCGCAGGCCGAGTTTGTCGCCGACGCCCAGCGACGACGGAAAAAGCGGACGACGGAGCCTGGAGTTTGAACGACGGGAATTTTCCGGCTTTGCCTCGGGCCGGGGATTCGCGATAGTGGCGGATTCGCGAATGCCGTCCGATCAGCCATCAGCCATACGCATC
>JBMOHW010000210.1:0-3681 GCA_049317665.1 Terrimicrobiaceae bacterium
AAAGTCAAAAAAGTCACTGTAAAGGCCGATGCAACAGTATCTTGATTGCCTTGCGCAGATTCTAGAAAACGGAGAAGCCCGGCCTGATCGCACAGGCACGGGCACTCTTGGTATTTTTGGATTACAAATGAGATTTAATTTAGGGGACGGGTTTCCTGCTGTTACCACTAAACGACTTGCCTGGAGATCAGTTGTTTCCGAACTGCTGTGGTTTATTGAAGGTAGCGGGGATGAATATCGTCTTCGAGAAATACTACACGGAGAACGATATACTAACAAAAAAACCATTTGGACAGACAATACTCAAGCCGATTATTGGGTCAAAAAACGACTGCAACGTCACCCCGGCGATCTAGGTCGTGTTTATGGTGTTCAATGGCGTAGGTGGCGTAAGCCGTTGGTTAGAATCAATAAGGTTGTTCTTCAAAATCATGACCAGTTGTTAGAACTAATCGCTGGTATTAAATCGGATCCTTATAGCCGTCGACACATTATTACAGCATGGAATCCAGGGGAATTAGACTTAATGGCATTGCCGCCATGTCATATGATGTCCCAATTCTATGTCAGCAACGGCAAGTTGAGTTGCCAAATGTATCAGCGCAGTGCGGACATGTTTTTAGGAATTCCCTTCAATATTGCATCATATGCACTATTCACACACATGATTGCACAGGTCTGTAATTTAGATGTAGGCGAACTAATTATTTCAATAGGCGATGCTCATATCTACAATAATCACATCGACCAGGTTAAAGAACAATTATCCAGGAAGCCTTTGAAACTACCGAGTCTGTCGTTAAATCCAGAAATTAGTGTTATTACCGACTTTGGTATAGAAGATATTGAGCTAGTCGGTTATACAAGCCACAGTGCTATAACAGCACCAATGGCTGTTTAAACCACCAAAACTTCTATAACTCCATAGCCCTTTTCTTGACCAGAAAGGGCTTTTCCTATTACAGCATTGGGGCTATCTCCCTCCGCCCAGGCTGCAGCATAACCGGGATGAAAGCTGGTTACCAAGAGATCACCTTTTTTTACGGTTCCGACAATCTTACAAAAAACACGACCTTTTAAGGCAATATAGGGGTGAGTTTCGTCGTTTCCGGCACTAGAATTCATCATATATGCCGGATTTTTACTCACTATTCCAATTACCGCTGTATTGGCCTTAACATTGGTTGTAGTTACTTCTTTTTCTCCGCCTATTACCAGTACGGTACCCACTTCGTATGGTTTGTCTGATTCGTATCGTTCTGCTAGATCCGCATAAAAGGCAGAGGTAGCAGTGGCATTTAGTACATTGGTTGTTGCGTTATAACTAAAAGAACTAGTAGATCCTATAACAGTAGCACCGCCACTATAGGTATTTACGAAAGGAACGAAGAATGTTCCCGAAACTGTTGGAGAAACTGTGATTCCTCCTGTGGTAAGGGATGTTAATGATTCCGCTGCTGTTCCCCAAAAATAATAATCACTCGCACGGCTGGATCCTTTTGCGTCGCATCCAGCCAATGTTATACCTTTCTTAATACCGTTACTAAAATCCGGCTTGCCAGTCGAGCTGTTGAGATTGGAGTTGATAACCCTCACAGTAGAGGTAGTTATCAAATCTGAAAAGGCCGTAATAGCAACAACAGGTCTGCTATTTAAATTACCTTTAATAAAAGGAACACTATACGGAGTATTATTATCACCAACATAAGTCTCTTCGGTAAAAGTCCAAGATGCTTTAGCAGATGAAACTGTGGTGGGTCCAATTGTTAAATAATTCGAACCATTGAATGCTTTTAATTGATTATTAGTAGTATCCCACCATAGTTCACCTTGGATAGCAGCAGATGGAGGGTTGGGTTGAACTTGTAGTGTTGCTAAACCTTTAAAGCGTTTACCATCATAGCATACATTTAATCTTCGTTGATCACCGGTGCTGTTGAACCAAAGTTGCCCCATTAACGGACGATTAGGAGGTGTGGTGTTGGAAAAGTTCTCTAATAATTTTAGTAAATTTTCATTAACGATTTCGCCATAACCGGAATAATTCCTACCAACAAAACTTAAATTGGTGGTAAGATCTAAACTGGCATCTTCTAATACAGCAAGTATTGTTCCATTTGTTTTGTTTAAAATATAAGGCATATTACAATATCCATCCTGATACTAAATCCCGACCCCAGATTGTCCCTCGGTTATCCTCTAATGCGATAGCAAATACATCTGGATGACCGGGTTGAGTAGCCCTGGCGATACCATTATCAGAGGCAACCAATCTATCGCCTTTTTTAATTGGTGCCATACATCGTATCTGTGCTCTACCTTTAACAATTACTGTTACTGTAGATTGATCGCTACCGGATACTACACCGACTACTTTACCTCCATTTGAGCAAGCAACTATTTCGGCAGTTCCTCCAATAGAAACCGCTATTCCTACTGGAAGAACATTATCTGATTGAAATAATTCAGTTACAACGGTCATATATTTTAAATCCTTGTGAATTCACTTATCATATTTGTAGCCGTATACGATGAAGTTGTATACTTGGCTTCCCATATACCAGTTTGTCCTGCCTTAAAAAGTCTGATCTGATACATATTAGGAGTAGCGATGGAATGACATAAAACTCTTGCTTCGCTATAAACTGGAACTCCTGTTTCTCTCAATGTAGATGTAGGAGTGGTATAATAGTTGGTAATCGGGTCTATTCCTGTATTGATAGGATAAACAGATCTCAACACTTCTGCAATTCTAGAATTTTGAGTAAGTACATGTATGGGATTAGATTCATATAAGTCGTCTCGGATGGTAATATAACTTAAATTTAAATCCAATGTGAGATATTTGTTTGAAATCTTTCCAGTATATTGAATATCCCCAAGAACTGTCAACCCTTTAACTGTGGATGTAGTTGTTCCCGAAGTTAGATAATCAGAAGTTAGTTCAGATTTAATAGCAAATGGCTCCGAAGATACATAACCCAATGTAACACCATGATTTTTAATTAGTGTTATATTTTTAGGGATATCATCAATATCCCTAACAATATTTGCAGGTAAAACAAATCCATTCTCACCAATTAATTTAGAAAATGCAGGACCTACCACATCGATTGTGTTACCATTATAAACTTTTAACTGAGAATTAGCAGTGTCCCACCAGATGTCTCCAAAAACTAATTCTGGTTGGTTAGCCGATATAATTGCTCCACCAATAGGCTTGAAATACCCATCGTAAACTTTTAGTCGTTCAATGCCTGGGGTAGAATCATACCATAATTGACCAGATAATGGACTGCGCGGAGGCGAAATATTTGCCGAATTGGCCAACAACTTGACGAGATTATTATTAAGTTCTTGGCCGAATCCTGTATAATTTTTTCCGATTAGAGTCAGACTAGTAGCAGACTGATCGATGGTACCATCTCCTAGAGACAATAATTTAGTTCCATCCGTATTTGATATTGTATATGCCATTTAATTTTATCCTATTAGCCAACGAGATCCGTCATAAAATACAGGAACATAAAAATTGTTTGACGAGGATCCGGAAACCACATTAGCATAGAATGTAGTGGTACTAGCATCACTAACATTTGCCCGCATACCCGGCACTAGATCTGTGTTAGGCAATGTTGCCACTGTATAAGTTGACGGTAATAATGATGTTAAAGCAGCAAC
>JBMOHW010000211.1:0-3554 GCA_049317665.1 Terrimicrobiaceae bacterium
CCTTTCGGCCCCAGACTAACCCATCCCACGGCTCAAAAAAGCGCGGTCACGTCACTCTCGAATAGTTCACTGCCTGCGTATCGGGTTACGATGGTTCCAAAATCAATCGATATTCGACTCCATGCTTCCACGTCGCTTCGGGCGGAGCCAACCAACTCTTCCCCAAGCAACACGAATATCTTGAAGTAGAAAGGCTAAACTTGAGTTGCGACCAGTTGCAAGAGGTTTTTACAGATTTTTCATGGTTTCTGAGTTCACGGAGGGAGGAAACGGACTGGCCGAGTGGAGACGAGATCCTGGGATATTTTTTGCGGGATCGAGATAAATTCACCAAATACTCGAGAACTGGCATTCAATATGCTAGACATCCCTCCACGCCGGCGGGGAAGAGGGAAAAACAACCAAACACACTACGCGGTTCGCACCGGTGCGAACCGTTTCAAAACAAGACACTGATTAAATATGGCTAAGTATAAACTGGAATACATCTGGCTGGACGGCTACGAGCCCGTCGCCAATCTCCGTGGTAAAACTCAAGTGAAGGAATTCGCCTCCTTCCCCAAGCTGGAAGAGCTCCCGATGTGGGGCTTCGACGGCAGTTCGACCCGGCAGGCGGAGGGAAAGAGCTCGGATTGCCTCCTCAAACCGGTAGCAGTCTTTCCAGACCCGGCAAAGGTGAATTCCGCATTGGTCATGTGCGAGGTTCTGCTTCCAGACGGTTCTCCGCATCCGACGAACAGCCGTGCGACGATTCTTGATGATCCTGATACTTGGTTCGGCTTCGAGCAGGAATACTTCCTCTATCAAAACGGTGTGCCACTCGGTTTTCCAGAGGGCGGCGGATTCCCGGCTCCACAAGGAGAATATTACACCGGTGTTGGCTACAAGAACGTCGGAGACATTGCCCGCGAGATCGTCGACACGCATCTTGATCTCTGTCTCGCGGCGGGAATCAACCATGAAGGCATCAACGCGGAAGTCGCGAAGGGTCAGTGGGAATTTCAAATCTTCGGCAAGGGTTCCAAGAAAGCCGCCGACGAAGTTTGGATGGCCCGTTACCTCCTCGAGCGTCTCTGCGAGAAGTATTGTGTGGACGTCAACTATCACTGCAAGCCTCTTGGCAAGGACGTCGATTGGAACGGCTCGGGCATGCACTCGAACTTCTCGACGAAGTTCATGCGTGAAGTCGGTGGCAAGGAATACTTCGAGGCTCTCATGGCGGCGTTCGACAAGTATAAGAACGAGCACATCTCGGTCTATGGCCCGGACAACCATCTGCGTCTGACCGGGCTCCACGAGACCCAGTCGATCGACAAGTTCAACTACGGCATCGCCAACCGGGGTGCCTCGGTTCGTGTGCCGCACAGCTTCGTGAACAACGGATACAAGGGCTACCTCGAAGACCGTCGTCCGAATTCCCAAGGCGATCCCTACAAAATCGCCAGCCGGATTCTTCAGACAATCGCCACGGTTCCGACCAAGTAAACCGTTCGCAAAAACTTAACGAGCGCCGCTTGTGTGAAACGGGCGGCGCTTTTTTGCGTCTCCAATCCGGGGCAGGCACAAGGCCGTTCGGTGCCGGAAGCAGCCTGGAATAATGTCAGCCGCTTCCCTGCGACTCCTGGCGTTCGCCGGTCAGCGGCCACATGAGTTTCCAATGCGGGTCTAGTGAACTCCGCCCTCCCACAGGGCGGTTTTCTCCCAGTTCGTGCCACAGGCGCCACCAGAGTCGTTGGCCTCCCGGGAGACTTCCTCGCCGGCCGGGGTGAGAAGCGGGAGGTAGAATTTGCTGATCCGACGGGTCGATTTCGGAACGTAGTGGCAAATGAAAGCGCGCCGAAACCGATCTTTGGAGCGGTTTGGTCCCGATCCGTGAATGGAACTGCCGTTAAAGAAAAGCGTGTCACCCGATTTCATTTTGCACGGGACGGCCTTCTTTCCCTTTGGGGTGGGAACAAAATGGGTCGTGAATGACACTCGCTCATCGGCCTTCTCGGGACAGACGATCTCCTCCTCCGCCGTGTTGGGAACGAGAAACATTCCACCATTTTCCGGATCGGCGTCATCGATCGCCGTCCACGCAGCAACGCAGGTTTGCGGCTCGACCATGAGATAAAAGTTGTCCTGATGCATCGCCTGTCCACGGGATCCGGGAGGCTTGAAGTAGAACATGCTTTGCGCAGCGAGAACGTCGTCGCCCATCAGCTGCCGCAGGCACGTGAGCACACCTGGATGGACAAGATGCTTGCGCGAGACGGGATCGAATCGATGGGGATGAAGGACTCTCGGGAACTGCCTGAGGGGATCGCCTTGAACCTTCTCCGGCGGTTCAGGTTCGAAATGTCCGGGGATCGGCCCGTCCTGCGCGATTCTTTCAAAAGTCGAGCGGATCTCGGAGACTTCCTTTTCGGTGAACAGGCCCTCCGCCAGAGCGTAGCCATTTTGTTGAAACGATTTCGTCATTTCCTGCAGGTCAACACTCGGTGGAAGAGTTTCGCCAAAAGTTGGGGAGTTCATTCCACGAGACCCTCGTCAAAAAGCGTGCAATTGCCAATGGACGAGCGAGGGGAAATAATGGACGATATTACTGGATATGGCTTCTTCGTTGAAGAGAGAGGGGTTTCGCGGACAGATCATTCATTTTTCACCTGAACCCCTGAGGCGGGAGGTCTCGCGGCATCCCCTCGGGGTGGGATTGCATCTCGTGCACGCGGGTTGGTTTCCGACGGCCGAAGGCCACTATCTTGAGCGGTTGAAGGGAATTTCCGAATCGATCATGATCTATTGTGCCGCAGGCAGCGGTTGGTTCGAGACCGACGGAATTCGCCAAAGATTGGAAGCCCGTCAGGCCCTGTTCATTCCGTTGAGGAAGCCGCACAGCTACGGTGCGAATCCCGAGAACCCTTGGTCCATCTACTGGGTGCATTTCTCCGGGACCGCAACGGCTTCCTACAGCGCCCTTCTCGATCGCAACAAGTATGTCGTGCCGATCGGGAGGCCGGAGGCGGAAGCGTTGCCAATTCTTTTCCGACAGGTATTCCAGCAGCTTTCGCGCGGCTTCTCGGTTCGAACGCTTCTTTTCGCATCCCACGTCTTGAGGCATATATTGGGATTAATTCTCCTTCACGGAACCATCGCCCGCCGTTCATCGGTTCCATCAAGCTCGTTCGATGCGTTGTCCGTCATCGAGTTCCTACGGGCCAACGTCACGCGAAGCCTGAGTCTTGCGGAGATCTCAAAAAACGCCGGGCTCTCCCCGTCTCGCCTTTCGGCATTGTTCCGAGAACGAACGGGACTTTCGCCGGTCGAGCACCACATTGGACTACGAATGCAAGCCGCGTGCCACCTTCTCGATACCCGGGCAATGTCCGTCAAAGGGGTGGCGGTGGAACTCGGCTATGACGATCCTTACTACTTCTCGCGCTGTTTTCGCCGGGTTCTCGGACTTTCTCCCACCGAGTATCGAAAATCCGTGAAAGGCTGAGTTTTGACGTCTAATCGGCTCTCCATCAAACAATGGGGATGAGGGAGGAAAGGAGGCAGAATGAGAGCCG
>JBMOHW010000212.1:0-3533 GCA_049317665.1 Terrimicrobiaceae bacterium
GTACGAATTGTTGCAACAAGGGGTCTTAACGGAAGAAATGAAATGGTCTTGACACCCGGCTGGAATCTTTATTTCGGCACGGATTCATTTGGCGAAGCAAGAAATGGCGACGGATTCCAATTCTGGTACGACATTCGTGACAATATCACATACTTCAGAGCAAAATTCAAAGTTGGGGCACAAGTTGCTTTCCCACAATATGTTGTGATCAAGAATTCCTAATTGAATATTCAATAAAAAAAATTAAATCTTAAAAATATGGCATGTGTACTTACAAATGGTTACGCTTTGGGCTGTAGAGACAACATTGGTGGGATTCAAGAAATCTATGTTGGCGAGTGGAATGGGGACGCGTTGGGTTACACCTTCGGTACGGCTTCTATCATTACTGCCTTCACGGGGACAACTGCTTCTTTCTATACATTCGAGCAAGAAGCCCAAGTGGGATCCTATACTGAAAATGGTGTGTTTTCAACCGAGAATGGAACTTCTTTTTACGAGCAAACTGCGGTGATCACACTTCACAAGCTCGAAGCATCATTAAGAAATAAATTGGTCATTCTTGGCCAAGGAAAATGGCGTGTGATCATAAAAGATCAACGTGGCAAATATTGGCTTATGGGCAAACAAAATCCAGTCCGTGTGTCCGCAATGACACCCCAACTGGGCAAAGCCTACGGGGACTTGAATGGATCAGTCGTTACATTCATGGGTGCCGAGCCAGAAATTGCATACGAAGTTGAAGCAGCTGCTGCTCTTTCCGTCATTGCTGGTCCTTAATTCATAGAAAATCGAAAGATTTTAGTCCACGGATTTTGAAGTCCGTGGACTTTTTTTTTGTATATTAAACCCCTTTGGAAATCCAATGCTTGACAATTTCAACCATGCAGTCCTTCATACGATTCTTCTTTAACTTTCCATAGCTGACCTTCCAAGTTTCGTTTGGTTGATCCTTCTTTTTATAATAAAAGCAACGGACTTCCCCTCGTTGTTCGACCATTGCAATCCTTGATCCATTCTTTAAGTCAATGATATATTCCCATTCGAAATTCATAGGATTAAGCTCGAAGGACTCGGTGGCGACTTTTTGTTTAATGAAGTTGGTGGATCGGAATTCTTTTGAAAATCCATTCAATTGCTCTGCTTCTTTGATCCCTTGACCGGGATTTGGATTGTTGAAAATGGCACCGCCAGCGACAATGTGGACATCGTTGTGGTCAAAAGACTCGTTGAAATTCATTTTAGACATAGTGTTGGGATTTTGGTTGTGAATGATAGATCAAAGATAAGCAATTAAGAGTGTCGTTGTAGCAGATTTTCCAAATATTTTTCAACAATAAAATATTCGGATCTTTTGTCCTTTCCATATTGGGTCAATTCCCCATAGGTTTG
Organism: Terrimicrobiaceae bacterium; assembly: GCA_049317665.1. Taxonomy (GTDB): domain Bacteria; phylum Verrucomicrobiota; class Verrucomicrobiia; order Chthoniobacterales; family Terrimicrobiaceae; genus JBBRHN01. Next base: position 1,393 of record JBMOHW010000212.1, read on the forward strand.
CCATATACGATCCTTCCATTTTTCGAAAAGATCTTTGTCAAAGGTTGCATTTTGTATGCCTTCTTCCGATTCAATGACCAATTCATAGGATTCACGAAGGGTGTCTTTGTCCCCATTATAGATCATGTCAACCCATTGCATGTCATTCATTAAAATTGTGCGGATCATTTCGACCGACTTTTGAATTTCTTCATTTGTAAATTGCTTCATATAGATTTTTATTTATTTATATTAAAAAAATGATCCTCGGGTGCAAAGTCCCGAGGATCCAAGGATCAAATTCCAGTCAACACTTGATCAACATGCTTGATATACTCGTCTTCCGTGACACCTTCAGCCTTAGCATTCATATCAATTGCTTTTCGCTTTTCGTGATACTTTTGCATGATTACGATCTTTGCGGTACTTTCAGCGACCTTGACCATTGACAACTTTAATTCCCAAGCGTATGAAGAAGAAATTGCTTCCATAGACTTAAGACGATATTCATAGAAGACCGAATCGAGTTGGTGTTGGGTCTCCGTAGCCAAGACAATGACTTGGTTTGCGAATTTCATTACTTTGTCCTCGTGGACTTTTTTGCGATATTGGACTGCCGTGAAGGCGATCAAAAGGACACCAAGGGTGATCATGACGGGAAGAAGGATTTTTTTGGACATGGTTGTTGAAATTTGGGGGTTAAGAATGTTGTTGAAGTTGGGTGGAAGACATTAAGATTAGGGGTCGTAACAACTTCGAGGTCATAGTCCCTTTCCGTCTTAATTCTTCCGTGATCTTGAAGATTAGGGGTCGTATCAACTCTGTGGTCAAAGTCCCTTTCCCCCTTCTTGATAGTACAAATATACGGCGACAATTCCGATCCTACAAGCCTTTTGGAAAATTATTCTTCACGAGGTTTATATCCCTCCATCTCGGTCAAGACAAATTCTAAATGCTCGTAACATATTTCGCCATATGCACCGCTAGCCAAGAATTTTTCAATCTCTTCTTTGGCTTGATCCTCGGTCATTTCATACTTTTCGGTCAACGAGCAAATGTCGTCTTCATTCCAAAGTGCATCCTTTACTATAATGTAACCACTTTGACGAAGAAGTGCAATTGCATCGTCGATAGATTTTTGCTCGATTGAAAAAAGATTTGACATTATAATTTAATTTTGTGGGTGAACGATAGGACAAATATACGGCGACAATTTGGATTTGTCAAGCTTCTTGTGGAAAAATTTCTCGAAATTTCTTGACGATCTTGTCAAGTGTGTCGTTGTCAAAAGTCACATCAAGTATGGTTGTGTCAAGCTTGTGTCCCGTCCGAATCCGAAATGTCTTTGTGTCGTTGGTGTAACCCATAATGAAGTCTTGATCCTTTACACGACACTTCATGACAAGTGTCCGTTGACTATAAAGATGCCAGTTGGGATCAATTTCGTTAAGTGCATCAGTCAAATTGTTACGGAATCCGATCCATTGCTTTGCGTGGTGGCTAATCCTTTGGTCAGCCTTTGTAAAGTCGATTTGTTGGTTGGTCATAGTTGTTGAATTAAGATAGGACAAATATACGGCGGGAAATCTGGTTTGTCAAGCATATTCTTGAATATTTGCAATATATTTTTGGACAACTCGAAGGACGATTTGATAGTTGGTCATTTTCATTTTCACCCAACCAAATCCTTTGATGGGCTCATCAACAACTTTGTCAACTTCGAATCCGAATTTACTGAAGAAATGAATTTGACGGCCAATTGGATTATTGACCAATTCTCCATTGATCATGATAGATCCAGTGCAATCCAAGACCAAAGTCCCATGTTGCGATTCTTCCACTTCGACGATCGCATTTGTCCATGCTGTCAAAATAATTTTCATCAAATGGGTTCCAAGACCTTTGCCTTTGTTAGCAACAAAAAAGGTAGATATTTCAACATTCTTTCCCTTGGGACGAATAATGAAGTATGATCCATCAGCAACATGGAAGTGCATGTTGGAGGATTTCACGACGACAAAATCCCCATTTTGTTTTTCTATAGCACCGAATGCCGCTTCGGTATATTGGACCTTGAAAATTGTGCTTTCCGAATATTCCCTATGGAAGTATTCAACCATTTTCAAATAAAGTGCAGTGTCAGCATAAGTGTTGAATTTCCC
>JBMOHW010000213.1:0-3500 GCA_049317665.1 Terrimicrobiaceae bacterium
CCATATATCACCTATTATAAAGATTATCCAACCAAAATGTAAGCATAAGTCTTGTCTGCCGTACTGTTAGCAAAGTGCGTAATTGTTGCCTGTCCTTGCTGTTGGGCAGAGACGTAAATGTTTGAGTAGACCGAGGGTGCGACATACGACACCACCAGAATAATTGACGGGGTTTCTGGTATCGCGGGAGTTACCCCAGCAGACGCTGAAACAGCCGCAAAGTGTTCTATCGACACCCCTAAGTCCGTGGGATGCCACGCAAGCTGAAAGTAGTCATTAGCGTTTAAGTCCAAGAAGAACGTGCTTGACGCAATCATGTGCGACGCAACACCAGCAGACCTCCTCTCCTTAATACCAAACCTGCTATTGGAACCGGCTAAATCCGTTCCGTTCTTTCTAAACCAGACATTCAAGTCCTGAACGCCGTTGGTCGTGTTCTTTATCTGAACCGAGAACGCAGCAGAGTAAATACCTTTGTTTCGGACATTGATTCTATTTGTGTTGCTTAGATAAACACCGTTAGACAAGTCCTCGGTGTCAAATGACATAATGTAAGCATCCGACAGCGTTGTAGCCGCTTGGTCGGTGTTGTCCTGAAACGCGCCGTATGGGGCAGAATCTGCCTCTGCCGCATCCGAGAACGGAATCAGGACAATTTTTGTATATACAGAAATGCGCTCGTCTACTAGGGTAGTCGTGGTCGCATTTCCCGTGGCAAGTGTAATCGTCCCCGTGTTATTGGACTTGCCGTTCATCAGGTTGTTGACCACCTCAGAAATCTGCCGTGGGTCTCCACCTTGGTACGGTAGAACACGAAACATTATCTAGTCCCTGCCGATTGAATATCTACGTCCATTCCGATAGCTGTCGTCCAGTTACCAGACGGCTCTAGTTTGACCCTGTGGTATCTGCCGTAAGACCTAGTGCCTATGCGGTTCTCGCTATTGGCTGCCGTAACCGAAGGAAAGGACACGGTTTGGTTCAGTTGTAGCCTAGAAGCCACAGAAGCACTACCCGTCCCGTTGTCTACGATTGGCTTAATCATCGTAACCATAGACTGATTGGCTGGCGACTCAATGTCCGAAGTCTCAATCGTTGCGGTCTTAGCCGCACCCGTGAAAGTGATTAACTTTGAACCTTTAAGCCCCAACAAGAGCAGTTTGCCGCCTAGCCAGTTACGGCTATCTAGCGAAACCCCAAGTGCATCTATGCTTGCCGAGAAAGCGTCTAGCCCTTCTAAGGTGATAGACGGGGTAGAAACCGGGGCAACACGGGTTGCAGACGAATCTGAGTAAGACCACTTTCCGGTAGCAATGTGGTAAATCAATACACGGTAGTCCGTATCCACGCTTGGGTAGCCCCAGACCACTAAGTTGTTAATAGGGTCGATGGCGGCACTCATGCTGCCCAAATCTGACTCTTTTAGCGAGTTAAAGAAGTACCGATTGACCTTCTCCGCGCCTATGTTCTTTAGGTTCTGCCCGTCGCAAGCATAGAATCCGTCGTCGCCCAAGAAGTAGGTAATGCCCTGCCATTGGATGACCGAGTTTGGCTCAAAGCACCCACGATTCCTAGCGATGTTGTCGAACTGGAATATCAGCGGGGTTCCAACGTAGGACATCCGCACGATACTGCGCTCTAGCAGGACTAGCCCGAACTCGCCACCCGTAACCCCTTGCACGAACCCGCCGTCAGGAACGTCTTGGAAGTCAGCCTGTGTTGTGGCAGAGGTAGTCCACGTTTTCTCGTTGTTAATCCCAGACCATTGGATACGACTTTTGTTTGCTGTCTGGTAGCCAGATACCACAAAGTCCCGCACCACGGTCACGAACTTGGCCTTGGGAGCGTCTACCGCTATGTTTGCAAAGGTAGTCCCCGACATAACGTCTATGAACTGCATGGTATTGGACTCGTTAGCCGCAATCAGGGAGTTCCCAAACTGCGTAAACTTCCACCCGCTTGTCCCAGAGTATGTGGTCGCAGAAATGTCGTCCCACGAGAAGTCTGAGGTGTCCAACTTAAATAGCCTAGTCGTACCGGCGGCGTAGATACTTGTAATACTGTTGGTGTCCTTGGCGGCAGCCGCAGCCGTAAGAGCCTGTGGAGCGTCGTCTGAGTAGTCCACTTCCTGCGGAAACGGGCCATACCCAACAGCCTTGGGGTAGCAGTTTCTAGCCGTGGTCAGCGCACCGATAACCCCTGGCTGGTCTGGTAGCCACTCTCCAAAGGTAACTCTTGTTATTGCCATGTGTTACTTCCCGAAGATTGTTGTGTCCAAGTGTCGTTTTGGGCAGAAATAGGTGTCCATGTGTCCGAACTGGTTGATGCCTGTGTCCATGTGTCGCTCTGAACATTAGCGGCAGACCATGTATTTGGCTGGTCGGGGACTAAAATCCACTCCTCGCCGTACTTGTAAATCGCGCAGGTAATCTGTGCATTGCTCGCCACCTGCCCTGAAACTGTGTAAATAATCCCTGCAATCGCGTTTAGCGTGCCAACTGCGGAAACATTTGCTTGTCCGTCTAACTCAAATCCTGCGGTAGCGGCTAGGAATCCCTCTGCCGTAATTGTTCCGTCTACTATTCTCAGCCTTACTGCGTCCGCAGAAGCCGTCCCAGAGGCCGTAATATCGCCTACAACCACCCGCAACCTGTCGGCTAGTGCTGTGGCACTACCCGCGGCGGTAATCGTCGCTACGGCCCCTCTAATAGCGGTTGTGGAGGCGTCTACCAAACCTACGGCGGTTATGTCGCCAACGGCTGTCCTAAGTCGTGTTGCGTCTGACGCTACACTTCCGACACCTGAAATCGAGCCTACAACCGTCCTGATTGGGGTTCCGTCTGCCGAAACCACACCCGTACCACTAACCGTACCACTAACAGTACGAGTCACATTACCGCCTGTGGTAACCGTAGCCGTTGCGGAGACATTACCGGAGGCAGAAAGCGTAAAACTTGCGCCGCTTACAACCGTTCCTGTGGCGTTTATTACCCCGTTGCCGTCACGAATACACGCGGTATTCCATACGTTTGAATCTAAACTAAATGGTAGTGCGTCAAGGTTCGTGTTGAACAGGTCTAGCTGTTCTAGTGTCCACGGCCCGCATTGGTCTGCCATTTAGTCCAGCGTGACGGTCAGGTTGCCACTAGAAATCTTGAGAATGTCGCCCGTGTCGATTGTCTTAGCAGTCGTAAGCGCGGTGTGCATAAGCAGGTTGCCGCTAGTAACAGCGTCTAAAATCCCGATGTAGCCAACGGAACCCCACGAAGCCGTACATTGCGGGAACGTAACGTCTGCGCTAGAGGTAACGATTCCAGCCGAAGCCGCGGTCACGGACAGGCTTTGGCGGGCATAGGAGCCACCAGAGACTTCCGTACCCGAGCCAGCGTCCGTTGGGTCAGTTGTGTAGAGTCCAACGTACACCGTCGTAGGTGAACTATAAGATGTGTTGCGGAGAACGTGGTCTAGGACTTTGTTCTCTAAGTAGTTGCTAAATTCTG
>JBMOHW010000214.1:0-3497 GCA_049317665.1 Terrimicrobiaceae bacterium
ATGCACCTTGATGCAAGTTGTCTAGATCCACATCCATGCTGAGAATGTTCACATAGGGCAAGTTATTCTCAGTGGCCTGTTGCTTGGCTGTTTTGGGTTGTTCTTTGGGGGGCCGAACTCGAGGCTTGGGTGCAGTCTCTGTTGGTTTAAGTGGCTTGGGTTCCACAACGGGTTCAGGTTTCTTTCGAAACATATCAAAAAATGCCATGTTATTCCTCTTTTACTTCTATCCAGGTATAATCGCCCAGCCATTTGACTTGAGCAACATATTCGTAATTTTTTGGAGCACTGCTACTCCAGTCATTGGGTCCTAATTTGGCCAGAATGGTTTTTTGTTTGCTGGTATCAAACACTAACCAGTAGGTCTGACCATGATAGGTCTGGAACTGATATTCAGCAGAATGAACTGCATCTGTTATTTCCAGTCTACGTTTAATTTCTTGTGCTTGTGATTCCAACACTCGAACCAGATCCGTGATGCGATTGTATTCTTGTTGAGCATGCATTCTAGCAACGTTGATCATGATGTCCTTTTGTTTTTCAACAGGCACAAGATCAAACTTGGGACCCAGCGTGGATGTGGCGTACGGCGTTACATTTCTGTTGAGGAAATGTATTAGTGAACCAGTTGATTCACTGTCAAAACTGCTCACACCGTTGGCTGAATTCTTAGTCATTGGATCAATACTTATCCAGTAACAGGCCAAAGTCATTTTGATATATGTTCACTAGTGATTTCATGCTGCTATTATCGTTTTATTTGCCACATCAAATATTCAAATTGGCTTATGTAGTAGACCACAAGAACTGGGTCGCCCGGACCTGTGATAAGTCTTGATCCTTTGTGACACCAAGTAAGCCATAGTCGAGTTCCAGATAAGTAACAGGTTCTTGGCCACACGCAAAAATGCAAACGCCAATTGCTTGCTAGATTTAGGCCCCATTCTTGATATTTAGATGAGTGGTCAGTAATACTATCCAAAGGCATCAAGTGCCCCATTCGTTCTTAAAAAGGGGAACCTGAAGTCGATCACTGTAACGCAAGCCTGCATTCATGGCCATAACAGCCACTGCCTTGTTGTTCAATGAGTAAACACTTTCTACACCGCCCACTGGCATCAAGTAAACATGTCCTTTGAATCCTGCTCGACGATACGCTGCAATTGCACGTTCAGCATCTGCAAAATCTTGCTCGGTGGCAATGACAAATTTCAAGTATGTTGTACCAACAGATTCATACTCATGCACAATCTCTGGCCGGATGGCATCGTCCCAGGATTCACCCGAGCAAGGAAGTTTAGCACTCACACTGAACGTAACTTCTCGCTCTAATTTGTGATCTTGATTTTGCCACATACCCAAGTATGTTTTAAACTCTGGGCTCAACTTTTGAGTACCGTTTGTCTCAAATGTAATTTCTTTCAAACCTGCCATGTTGGGATGATTCAACAAGTCTGGATATGCACGTTGCCAACCTAGTAACGGTTCGCCGCCGGTGATCACAAGATGCTCATCCTTCCAATCATGGTGGGGCAAAATCTCCATGATACGGTCCACTATGCCGTTGCTTTCCAGCACGGGACTTAGATCTTTGAATCTTGGATCCCACGAAGCATAACTATCGCAACCGGTGCTTACGAGCGGTAAGTCTTTGTATTCGGAAAAATTTATAGGGTTGATGTTATTTGCTTCTTCACTTAACTCCCCCCGGGGCATACCGAAACCCCTACAAGAAAAATTGCAGCCAAAAGTTCTAAGGAACACACTGGGCACTCCCATATATCTACCCTCTCCTTGTATAGAGTAGAATAGTTCCGCTATTTTAATCTTTGACATTTGTATCCTTTATTATTTCAAAACCTAATTCTCTTGGCGTTTTACCTCTCCAGTTTTTAGGAGTTCGCCTACCTTGTAAGTTTAACACATTATCTAACGATTGTAAATACTTTCGAAGAGTATTACCGTCCGTTATTACTTCTATATTGCCTAAATCTCGCAATCTCTTACCTTCTGTAATAGCATCCAATCCTGTATCAAAAATGCCCCAAGGCGTTTTTATTTGTCCTTTGAATTGGTAGTTGTTCCTACCGGCTGTTTTTTTCTTACCTTCATACCAAGCATCTGTTTTAGTTTTTGGTTTATTCATATTGGATGTGTCTTTAATTTTCCAAGTTTTACCTAACTGCCCAGTTCCTACTAAACCACCATCGCCTTTTTCTTCTGTTAGATTTGCCCAGGTATAATCATCTACTATATTGTATAATTTGGAATAATACAGCCCTGCTTCTTGTAATTCTTCTTTAGTAGCATATTCACCTATTATACAAGTTATGATATGCGACTTATGTTTCTTAATATGATTTAACCATCTCACCCCAGAGCCTGTGTATAGATACGGATTTTTCTTACCGCTTGTCTTACACAAATATTTGAGTCCAGTTTGCATACATTTTTTAATCATTAAGTAGTTCATCTTAAACCCTCCACACTTATTTATGTGTTAAGGGTTAAAAGCCACCGCATTTAGAGTTTATTAAACATCTTACATTTACCGCCATGGGCTCTTGAATATACATTTGCTTTGACTTCTTTGCCACAATGTTCGCAACTCTTCATTACCTTATTGTGTGATGTTACTCCTCGAGCCTTCATAGTTGCCAATCGTTTAGCAACAGTTTCAGGGGATTGTTTTACTACTCCCGTGATACCTTTATTGTGCGAGGGTCTTCCTTTAGCTTTTTCTGAAATCTTTTGTCGGCGTTCTTCGGAGAATATCTGACCAGTATTCCTAATACGAGTCTCTTCTGATCTTTGCTGTTTTCTAATTAAGAGTTCCTCTGGTGAGAACATCTTATCCCAAGTTCTACCTGTATTAGCAATTGATATTTTCTTAATACTTTCTTCAGAAAGTTTATGCCCTGGTTTAAATCTATTTCCATAATTACCAGTTTCTTCTTTTGTTTTTTTAATCTTTTCTATTACGTCAGGAGAATGTGTTTTACCAAAAAACGGATTATTTTCTCCTATCATATTTTTAGAATGATTTTGAGAAAATTCTATCCTAACACTTTGATATAGTCTGGAATGACACTTATAATTTCGTAATTGTTTTTTAGTGCCGGCACCAAACATCATTATTCTTAACGCATACGACATCATACTATGATGCTCTGGCAAAAACTTCATCTTCCAGAGTAATGCATGAGCAATATAGTGTTCCTTAGCAGTTAATTTAACCAGATTTTTATTGCTATTATCGCCACCAAAACTTCGTGGAATAATATGATGTTTTTCTATGTAGGTATTCTTATCTAACTTTCTATTTTGAGCACGTAGAATAAGCTCATTATAGCATCGGCTATATTTGTCTTCTACTAATGGAACGGGCCAGATTATCATCAATGTTAAGCAGAGTTAGAACGGGACCCCCATGTAACGTCCTTCACCTTGGATACTATAGAACAGTTCAGCTACTTTAAGTTTACTCATATTTTTTG
>JBMOHW010000215.1:0-3483 GCA_049317665.1 Terrimicrobiaceae bacterium
TGGTATTTGAATATAAAAAGAATGAGCAAGGACATTACGTCTGCGGAACATGTGGCGCAATAAAGGAGAAACAGAACACTATGCACTACCATATTCAACGTCATGAGGGTACTATGCCCTATGCCTGTAGTTCAAAGGGTTGTACAAAGAAGTTTTATCAGAAATATGCCCTAGATGAGCATGTAAAACTACAGCATTCAGCAATTCCAGTAGAGCCTAGTATTAAGTGTCCTTGGACAGAATGTAAACATACATTCCATAAAAAGGAACATTGCCGTGTTCATATCGCACGGAATCATCTGAAAGAATTCTTGGCCCCTTGGATCCAAAAGAAAGAGGGGTCAAAAATTCACACCTGTGGTAACTGTAAGAAGGAATGTAATTCATATCCTGCGATCCTTTATCATGTGATGGATCATGCGAAACAGGACATTACTATGAAGGATAAATTACTAAGCATTTAATTAATAGGGTATCATCCAGTCTCCATATCGTTTCATATCCATTTTTTTCGAATTCCCCACACGGTAATTATAATGACAAAGAAATGCCTTTTCTAATACTCCTGGATTTGTTTGTGTATAATTAAGACGGGCTCCATTCGGATATAGTTCTCTAGGAAGAGTATCATAGGCACATGCTACTTGTTCTATCTTATGATTCACCCAGACTTGATCTTCAGGCTTCTGTTTCCATACTGCTAAATCATCAATCTTAAAAATCCCATTGTCATGGCCGTGTACAAAGGCAATAAGGCCTGTACATACATTTTTACATGGCTTTGAACATTCCTTTTCTTTTTCATTTTCATCACATTGAAATACTAAGGGGCATACCTCAAGGCGGCCTTGTATATCATCCAAGAAATTCCTGTAGATACATATATCTCCGTCTAGATATATAGATTTCATTACTGCTGGGTCATTCGCAATCATATGTAATATACGTAGTTTCATACGATTTAAGGTCTGAAAATTTCGTGTACCAAATAGCGATATATGGATTCCATAATCTTGAACACCTTCATCAACCAAGCGACATGAAATACCTTCGCGCACAAAAAATGTATAAGAAGGCTTATCAGCACAGACAATTAATAGCGGTGTAGAAGAACATGATCGCTGCCAGTGCTTATAAAAATTCAATGTTAAATACTTATACCCATTGCTTGTCAACGTCCAACAAAGTAACCCATCTTTAATATACAATGAATAATTCATTCTAGAGTAAAGATTCTATATGGTTTAGACCCTTGATTTACGCCTTGCTAGCTGGCTTACGCCTTGCCAGGTTACGCCTTGCGAGCCGGCTTACGCCTTGCCAGCCGTAACAGTATTCAGCTCTAAAACTAAAGTATACAGATTATATCCGAGTGCCGTAAATGCCAGCATCAGTAGCATCTCAAAGGCAGCTCTTCCAGTATTTTTACCATGATACCCTATCCACAATAGTAGGGGCGCAACAAGAAACATATGAATTAAGTTGACCCATAAACTTGAGCTCCCTGTTTTCATTTTAATGTAAGCCCTATAGAAATGATACAAGAAGATGGCAATGGAGAGACCAATCAAAACGTTAAACATGACTTCCGGCGAATCAGGAGAGGCCCTCTTGACTCCTATATATATCAAAAACGGAGCGACGAGGAAGATATGAAAGAGATTCAGGAGAACGTGTTTGTTGATACTAGCGAACATCTATCTGAGGAACCGAAACTAAAAAAGACACATATATTCACGGATGGCGCATGTACAAACAATGGAAAACGAACAGCCAATGCCGCCTGGGGCCTCATTGTCGTAGCCGATAAAGACCATATAGTTCTCTACAGAGATTCAGGGCCGATTCCTAAGACACAGCCTCAGACAAACCAGCGCGCCGAGCTTCAAGCACTTCTCAATGGACTTCGGCAAGCCAAACGATTCTATGATCTTTATCCGGGGCTCATAACACTCTGGTCAGATAGCCAATACTCAATCAATTGTGCCTCTGTCTGGGGTCCCAAGTGGCGATCCAACGGCTGGAAAAAACAGGGCGGTGATATACAACACTTAGATATAATTAAAGACCTTGTAAATGAAACAATAGCTATGGGACACAAGATTCAATATAAGTGGCTCAAGGGACACAAAGAAGGATCACAATATCAGTTTCCTTGGATGTTTAATCATCAGGTTGACGCCTTGGCGACTGCTGCGCTTGCCTAGAGTTCTCCTGGATTTAGGATGATACTTTAGTCAAGACAATTGATGCCGTCGCTTCCGTTGGAATACTTCCGTTTGGTAAAATTCCTTTTATAACCAGTGGATCGCCTAGTTGTGTCCCTGGATCTGTAGACCAAAACATTAGAGAAACTGAATCACCTTTATTCATCAATACAAGAACAGTATTTGAAATTGTATAAATATGATTGGTTTCGGGTGCCTCTACTAATGTAGTCGAGCCGGCAATCTGTATCCCGTTTAGGATTAATACCGTTGTACAGTCTGTATTATTTGGCACAATATTCCCTCCAGCACGTACGTCGAGTTTATATGTGATTGAATAAAACCCGCTACTAGGAACAATAAAATTCGTAGGAGCAGTATATCCGCTTTCGGTTGTTGTTATCCATCCATTTCCTGCTGGTCCTATGAGAGACTGTTCGAATGTTACATATTGAAACTTTGTTATATCCTTATTTGCTTGTTTAGCCGAACTCCAACTAAATACAGATGATATTGCCACATTTTGCCCGACTGGACCGGTTGGACCCCCAGGGCCAGTTGATCCAGTTGCTCCAAAGGAACCAGTTGCTCCAAAAGAACCAGTTGCCCCAAGAGAACCAGTCGGGCCAACAGAACCAGTTGGGCCAACGAGGCCAGTTGCCCCCACAGAACCGGTCGCACCAAGGGAACCAGTCGGGCCAACGAGACCTGTCGCACCAAGGGAACCAGTCGGACCAACAGAACCAGTCGGACCAACAGGACCAGTTGCTCCATCTAGACCGGTCGCGCCAACAGAACCAGTCGGACCTTCTAATCCTGTATCCCCTCTAGTACCAGTCGAACCAACGGAGCCAGTCTCTCCCATAGACCCTGTTGCTCCAGTTGCGCCATCACACCCATTCTCACCCCTACATCCTTGATGGCCTTTAGGACCAGTAGGTCCATCTTTACCCATTTCACCTTCTTGACCTCTGGCACCTTTTTCGCCTTTTTCACCATGGCAACCCTTATCACCTTTAGGACCAGGAGGGCCGTCTTCACCATTACATCCTTTTTCACCATGGCAACCCTTATCACCTTTATCCCCTTTCTCACCCTTGTCACCTTTATGACCATGAGGGCCTTCTTCACCCTTGTCACCATCACACCCTTTCTCACCATCACATCCTTTCTCACCAGGTGGTCCATCACACCCCTGTTCACCTTTATCACCTTTGTATCCTCTAACTCCTCTATCGCCTATTTCACCTTTCTCACCCTTATCGCCTTTCTCACC
>JBMOHW010000216.1:0-3448 GCA_049317665.1 Terrimicrobiaceae bacterium
ATTTCCGCATCGGCGGACCCGCTGGTTACTTCCGATCTGACTGCAGAGATCTCCGCCCTGTTCTGACGGAAGCATCAAGAAGCCCCAAAATTTCCAGGCAAAACCGCTCTATGGGCACCACCGATCTCGACACTCCATGCCTTGTTCTGGATCTTGATCTCTTCGAAGCCAATCTGCACCGGATGCAGGGCCTTGTCGTGGCGGCCGGACGTCACCTCCGTCCGCATGCGAAGACCCACAAATGCTCCGAGATTGCGCGCAGGCAGATTGAGGCGGGAGCCATCGGTATTTGTGTGGCGAAAGTTTCCGAAGCCGAGGGGCTTGTGGATTCCGGCATTGGCGGAATCCTGATCACCGGTCCCGTCAGCTCGGCTACAAAAATCCAACGCTTGGCCGGGCTGATCGAGCGCGCCCCCGAAACCATGGTGGTCGTGGAGAGCGCGATCTCGGCCGGGTTGCTGGATCGCGAGCTTTCCCGCCGCGGCCTCGGGATGAATGTGCTCTTGGATTTGGATCCCGACTTTGGGCGCACCGGCGTGCCATTCGGGAGCGCGCTGGAATTTGCTGCGGAGCTGGCGGGTTTTCAAAACCTTCGCCTGGCGGGCATCCAGGTTTATGCCGGACACCTCCAGCATGTGACCTCCTACTCCGAGCGGCGTGAGGCCTCGCTCCGCGTGCTGCGTGAAGCCGCCTGCATTTTCCGTGTGCTCGGCGAACGCTTCCCGGGCTGCAATATTTTCAGCACCTCGGGGACCGGCACGGTGGACATCGACTTGGAAATTTCGGAGATCACCGAATTCCAGCCTGGGTCGTATGTGTGCATGGATGAGGAATACCTCCGCATCGGTTCAGCCGGCAGTGAGACTGGCTTCGAGACGTATGCGCCGGCCCTTCGTGTTCTCACGGGAGTGGTCAGCGCAAACCAGCCGGGATTCGTCACTGTCGATGCCGGATTGAAGGCGGTTTACCGCGACGGGGCGACCCCGCGCGTGCTGGACGCACGCTACGCGCAGCTGGCCTACGAATGGTTTGGCGATGAATACGGGAAGCTGCTGGCACCGGCACCGGGCATCGCCCTGCCACCTCCCGGCACCACCGTCGAGCTTGTCGCCTCGCACTGCGACCCGACAATCAACCTCCACGACCGGTTTCATCTCGTCCGCAACCATGAGGTCGTGGGGGATTGGCCGATCAACCTCCGCGGTTGTTGCCAGTAACCGAAACCCGACGAGAGTGGATGCCTTGCTCGATATCCTTAAATGGCCGGGGATCTTGTCCCCCGCATCCGAACTGCGTCCTTTACGGTGTGCCGTGGCACCTCTGCCCGACCGTGGCGCTGCACGCCTGTGCCCATGTCGTCCGGGACGGCCGCGTGGTCGGGACCTAGCGGGTGACGGGCCGCGACAGGGTTCTGAGTATCTGACAATTTCGCCTGGTGCGTCTTTGGATCGAGATGTTCAACCGCGGTGGCATTGACGCGTTGACCATCAAGCGGCCGGGGGGACGCCGCGGGGATTTCATGCAAGAATTGAAAACTGCCCGCGGGGCGTCAATCCACCCGAAGGAAAGAAAGATCATCCACCAGGAGTTCAACGGGTCCTCCGGAGGCCATGCTGGCAGCACCGCGGATGAGCCCGGCGAATGCAGGGCGAACAGCGCGAGTGCCATGCCAGAATTTTCCTTGTTCGATAATCCCGGGCTCGGAGACGCCTCCGATCTCAAAACGATGTGCCTCCCAGTCCTTGCCCGGTTCGAAAGACATGACGGGAAAGTCTGCATACCGATGCTGGCGAACCCGGGTACCTGCAGGATAACTTTGAGCGAGGGGGCTCGAAAGATTGACTTCAAAAGAACCGGCATTGCCGGCGACAATTCTCTCGATCGCGGCAGTCCGGGGGTTTGGAAGGTCGCTAAGATCTTCCTTTGCATCGAAGGCGACCGCAGTGGCGGTCTGTGGAATGGGCTCCCACGGATTTCCTTCGATATGCAGAACTTTGTCGCCTTCCGAAGCCCCCTTGAGCAGGACGGCCTCAGTGCCCGGAATTGGCGCGACGGAGAAGCTGCTGATCTGTTCCCCGTTTTCGTCGAAAAGCTGCAGCCCGAGAAGAACCGTGAGATCCCCTTTCGAATCCTTCATGAAGACTTGCAGGACATAGGATTGTTGAGGATCCACCCCGGCCAGTTCGGGCGAGACCGCCCATGTTTGACCCTTATAACAAAGCGCGGAGTCTCCGGAGACACGATCCTCCTTGGTCTGGCTGACCTGATCGGGCGGTGCCCACTGGCCTGCCAAGGTCTCATCCTCGAAATCCCCGCTGGGAACCAGGTTTTCTGCCTTGGCCGGACAATGCATAAGCCAGAAGCCTGCAAGCAGAAGCCAGAAACAAGAATTGACCTTGAGTTGCATAAACGCGGAGCCTCATTCAGGCGGGCAAGCGAGCCTCGCTATGAGCTCAGACCGGCTCTAGCTTCTCCGGCGGCGGCGAGAAGCCATCAGCACGGTGAGCGATCCCGCGAGGAGCAGCCAGGTGGCGGGCTCGGGGACGACAACCAAATCCAAGCTTCCGTTTGCAAAATACATCTGCTTGCCTCCGCTGGAGTAGGCGTTGACAAGTCCGAAGTTCTCAATGTTCCCGCTGTTGAAGACAAAGGAGGTTCCGATGAGCGTGTAGGTGCCAACAGTGACTGTTGACCAATCGATTACACCCAAGGAGGACGTTACCAGATCATCGACCCCGAATGTGCTGTCAAGAGCGAAGGTTCCACCCACCGTGAGGGGGTTGTCATTGAGGTCGAAAACGAACTTCGCACCGCTGGCCAATGTGAGGTTGCCGCTGATCGTGCCGTCGCCGCCAATGGCTGCCCCTGTTTGAACGGTCACAGCTGACCCTGCTGCAATGGAGCCAGTGGACGAAAGGAGCAGTGTTCCGGCGCTGACGGTTGTTGCCCCAGTGTAGGTGTTCGTGCCCGACAGCGTCTGCGTGCCGCTGCCCTCCTTGGTCAGCGCGACAAGACCGGCTGTCCGGCCGTTGTAGCCCCCGTCCTTGATCGTGCCGGAAAAAGTCGTTGTCGCCGAGCCATTGATCGTCAGGGTGGCGGTTCCGGCGACCCCTGCGGAGTTGACGACGTTCCCTGCACCCGCGAGCGACGCAATGGTCAGGTCTTGGCTGGTTGCGCTAGCCCCAGCGGTAGCGGACAAGTTCAGGGCGCCGTTGGCTTCCACGGTCACACCCGGCAACGACCCCGAGGTGGTTCCGAATGCGTTGGCAACTCCGAATATGGTGGTGGCATTGGCTCCGATGAGCAAGTCGGCGTTGTTGAAAGTCGTCACCGCGTAGAATCCCACATTCATCGGGGTGGTATCGGTGGCCCCCCCTTCGCCCAAAATTTTGAACGTCCCGTTATTGATCGTCTGCCTGCTCCCCAGAAACAATAAGTCAGGGAACCC
>JBMOHW010000217.1:0-3444 GCA_049317665.1 Terrimicrobiaceae bacterium
ATGGACACTGATCTGGCCGGGCCAACCAAGCGGCTGGAAAGCCGCTGGGTGAGACGCCAGGGCGGGCGCTAGCAACACCGATGGCCACTCAGTATTTTCCTTGGTGGCTCGAAATCGAATTGAAGGTTGAGGTATGTAGGCGTAGGATCCCCGCATGAGGAGTTGGTCCCATTGTACTGAAGTTGAACAAAACCACGAGGTGGTTGGAGGAGTTTTTGTTTTTCGCGGAACCCGGATTCCCGTGAGTGCTCTCTTTGAAAATCTGGAAGATGGGGCGAGCATCGATGATTTTTTAGAATGGTTTCCTGGAGTCCAGAGGTTCCAAATCGAGACGGTGTTGGAGTTTGCGTCAGAAACTCTTCGTGAGCCTTTGGCTGCATGAGGATTCTTTTTGACCAAGGAACTCCTGTCCCGCTTCGCAGATTTCTCCATCCCCACACAGTGGACACCGCCACCGAAATGGGATGGTCAACTTTGACGAATGGAGAATTGATCTCCTCAGCTGAGCAAGTTGGTTTCGACGCAATGATCACGACCGATCAAAACCTTAAATATCAACAAAACCTCACTCATCGAAAGGTTGCTATCGTAGTCTTGAAGACCACCTCATGGCCCCGGATTCAGGGATCGATCTCAAAGATCACCGAAAGTTTGCAAGGCTTGGCCCCGTCCGACTTCCTGGAGATTGATTTTGGATGACAATTTGTCAACCACATAGGCACTATCAATCCGAAAAGGCAGAAGAGGCCCGCGAAACACGCAAACCGCCGCGAACGTTAGGGACTTACAGCAAGGAAAGCATGGCACGTTTACTTCCGGGTTACCGTATCCCATCTCCTTGATTTCATTTGCGTTCATTGGCTTGATTCGCGGGCAGAATCCGACACGTAACCCGCCGCAGGCGGCACGACCATTGCCCATCCCGTCCGCGAAAACCACCTCTTCGACATTGACAGTCCGAAGGGGTCAGTCGATAACCGGGCGCATGTCGCTTCCGGAATCCGGTTCCTCAACTCCCCGTCAGGGAAAAGCCGTCTCGTGGTTTTTTCCCGAGGCGCCTGCGGATACGACCTTCGCCGGTTTCGAGGAAGCGTGCGCTCACTACCCGGCGACCGATTTTCCATTGTTTTGCCATGCCTACGCAGAGCTTTGCCGAGTGGATTTAAGTGGTGGGCTGGCCATCGAACTGGCCTGCGGTCGGGGCGATCTTGCTGTCTGTCTCGCCCGGCGTTTTCCGAAAGCCCGGATCGTCGCGGTGGACCGTTACCCCGAGGCAGGTGCCGCCATTCGCGAGGCTCATGCGCGAGGGCAGGTTCCGAACCTGGAATACCACTGCGGCGATGCGATGGATCTCGCATTTGTGACCGACGGAACAGCCGATCTCGTTTTTGGCCAAGCCGCCCTACATCATCTCGCGCACAGTTCTCAAGCCCTCAGCATCGAATCCAGCCGCGCACTAAAACCCGGCGGGCGTCTTCTCTTTCTCTTCGAACCGCTCGGCCACAACTGGGCCGTCGCCTGTGTGCGAGCCATCCAAGTCTCACGACACGAGATGTGCGATGAGAGCAACCTGTTCGATTCGGTTTTTCGAGAAATCCTCCGGAACTTCAGTTCCTGCGAGGTCCAGTCATTCAATCTCAGCGGATACTTCCTCAAAGGCATCCCCGGCGGTCTGGCCGTCAAGGCCGCGCGACTGGCGAATCAACTCGACCGCTTCCTTGCAGAGACGTTCCCGAAGGCAGCGTTGTTCGGAGCCAATGGGAATATCGTGTTTGTGAAGTAAGGGGGAATGGGAGTTGGGAGATCGGAGATGGGATTCATCGTCTCTCTCCGAAACCTATCTTCAATATTCCATCTTCTATCTGCAAGCGGAGATCGATGGGAGATAGGAAGATTTCCGCTTGGGATCAGTAGCCCCCCTTCTGGTCGCGCGTCTCCGTCTATGCGAGCCGTTCCCACGGCTCCGTATTCACATTTCCGCTTTCCCTTCTTCGCTCCCCGATTTGGGTTGCCCAAAATTCTTGGCATCATCGGATAAAACGACGATGTTCTTCGGGGGGTCTTTGAACTAGGATCGAGCGATTGAAGAAGTTTTGACGGAATGAACAGAATCGAAGAGCAGCACAGAGAGACTGCCTCATGGCGAGCCTGGGAGTCATTTTACGGAATGAGTTACTGCGAATCCACACGTTCTCGGAACGTTCCCCTTCCGCCGCGCCGATGAAAAAAACCCTCGAAGTGCTGAACAGTCTGGTGAAGGAACGAGTCATCGAAGACTATGCCATCGGTGGGGCCGTGGCGGCCATCTTCTACACGGAACCGTCGGAAACTGCCGATCTGGATGTTTTCATAACATTTCCATCCGATCAGATGCTCGTATCCCTCGACGTCATTTATGCGCATCTTCGAGAAAAGGGCTTTGCCACTTTCGAGCAGGAGGGGATTGTGATTGAGGGAATCCCGGTTCAGTTTCTTCCTGCTGCCACACCGCTCCTGCTTGATGCATTCAGGAACGCGCGTGAAGAAAGTGTCGCTGGGGCCCCCTGTAGAATCATGCGTTTCGAACACCTTGCTGCCATCATGCTCGATACGGGTCGCCCGAAGGACAAATTGCGCTTGGTACAATCCTGGGAATCCCCGCTGCTCGACAGGGAGAAGTTTCAAGACATTTGCTCAAACCACGGACTCCAAAGAAAATGGGAGGATTTCCATGCCAAGTACATCGACAGTCCGGAAAATTAACTTCCCCGATCTCTCTCTGGAATTGCAGAAGGCCATGGCCCTGAAATCCCGGCAACGACTATTGTCTGAAACCCGTTCTTTCAGAGAAAAATACGAAACGCTTTTGGCCATTCAACAGCGATCCGCTGCCATCTTGAAGCGGCGAGGCGTTCATCGACGCGTCTGGCCCGCTTGGGATCAGTAGCCCTGCGGGTCCCGCGTCCGCGGAATCTATCCGAGCCGTTCCCACGGCTACGTATTCAATGTTGACTCCTTCGCTCCCGGTTGATGCGCTGTGCGCACCCTTCGGGCTGCCTTTCAAGGCAGTCTATCTCCCTTCGGTCGGTTATGTCGCCCTGCGGGTCCCGCGTCCGCGGAATCTATCCGAGCCGTTCCCACGGCTACGTATTCCGCTTTTCCGTTCCGACGCCTGCCGCAGGAGAAAGCGCTTTACATTCTTGCTTGGCGAAATATCTTTACCTCGCAATGACGAGCACGATCAGTTCCAAAGGCCAAATCACGCTTCCGGCTTCCCTGCGGAAGCGCCTCGGCTGGAAACCGGGCACGAAGATTGAGTTCGATGAGCAAGACGAAGGCATTCTCGCACGCGCCGCTTTTGACGCAGACGAGATGAAGTCCGTGCTTGGATGTGCTGCGAAATTTGAACCCGGCAAGAGCAGTCAGGAGATTTTGGCCCGGATCCGCGGCTACGAACGCCACGAT
>JBMOHW010000218.1:0-3437 GCA_049317665.1 Terrimicrobiaceae bacterium
TTGAAGCCGAAGCATCCGTATCTTCCAGGACCCTTATCCATGATCCCGACGGGGAAGGTCGCTAAACCCTTGCGGCAACGAATTCCGCCACCTCCGCCGCGTCTTTTGCGCCGAAGGGTGCCTCGGGAAGCGGGGGACTCGTGAGACTCTGTCCCCGTATGCCGCCTCCCTGCCAGATCCACGCCTCCGTCGAATAGGGACCGACGCGGCGAGGGTCGCTCCAAGTGTGGATGCCGATCAACGGGGTCTTCAGCGCGGCGGCGAGATGCATGGGCCCGCTATCCACGCTGACGACGAATCGCGCTCCGAACATTAGGGTCGCGAGCTCGGCAAGTGTCGTTTTTCCCATAAGATCGACGACTTGACCCCCGAAATCCCCCTCGATCCCGCCCATCCCGACGATGACAATCTTCAGGCGGGACATGGCTCGAAAGCCTTCGACAAACTCCCGGACCGCCGCGTTGGAGAGCGACTTTCCCGCGCCCCGCGCGAACGGATGAAGGATGATGTAGTCTCCCTCGATCGACGGACCCGGCCCGCCAAGTCCCACCGAAACGGGGAATTTTTTTTCCTCCGGAATCTCAATCCCGATTTCCGGCAAGCAGGCCAGGTAACGATCCACCGCATGCTGCTCGCAACCGACTTGGGCCACACGATGACAAAACAATCTCGCCCCCTCACGGGCGTCACTCAGTCCAAGGATGTCCAGGCCTCCAGCCATTCGGGCCATGAGACCGCTCCGGAACAAGCCTTGGAGGTCTAGGGTCAGGTCTGGCTTCAACGCGTCAAGCCCGCGAAACCAGCTAAAACCACGGATCGCTCCGGAAAGTCTACGGAATTCCTGCCGAGGAAAAACATGGGTCGCCTGAACGGCGGGATTCCCGTCCAGAAGCGACCGCCACCGGGAGTCGACGATCCATGTGATTTTCGTTTCAGGCCAGGCGTCGTGGATCGCGGACGCAACAGGCAAAGCATGAATCACATCGCCCATCGACCCAGGCTTGATGAGGAGCAGGGAGCGCGGCGGATTCATTCGGAAGCCGTCGAGACCGAAAAACTAGCGACCGACCGACAACCGTTCCGCCAGTTTTTTCGGGAGACCGGCAGCCAGGATGGCGTTCTGAGCACCACCGATATCATACTCCAACCGCCTGAGCGTGATGGTATTGAGATTCGTATCGTAGATACAGTAGGCGGCCCGCCAGTCTCCGTCCCGGGGCTGACCGACACTCCCGACATTGACCAGATATTTTTTTCCCGGCGCGAGCGTCAGGGAATCGAGCGATAGACTGCGCACGCTGCCGTCACGGACGTATGCCTTCGGGGCGTGGGTGTGGCCAATGAAGCAAACCGATGTGTGCTGGTAGCTGAAGCTCGCCGCGGCATCGAGCTGATTGAAGACGTAGCCCCACTTGTGCGGCGTATCGAGCGTGGCATGGACAATCGTGAAATCCCGGACCTGCCTCTGCAATCGAAGCGAGCGGAGCCAATCCTTGTCGTCCGTGGTGAGTTGCGCTCGCGTCCACGTCATCGCCTCCTCGGCGAGCGGATTGAATCCATCCTGATCCCCAAACATCGAGGCTTGCTCATCGTGGTTGCCCTTGACCACCGGACAATCGAGACCGCGAACAATTTCGAGGCAATCCTTCGGAAAAGCATTGTATCCGACGACGTCGCCCATACAGACGTAATGCGAGCAATTTTCCTTACGCGAGTCCGCGAGAACGGTTTGAAGCGCGTGAAGATTGGCGTGAATGTCGCCGAAGATGGCAAATCGCATGAGTAGGTTTCCGTCCCGGATGGGAACGTCAGGGATGTTGTTCTACTCTCTCCGACTCGGGAATATCCAGTTTCTTTTCCATTTCTCTCAACACATTGATGAGTGTGGGGAGACGCTGGGCCTCACCCTCGAGATATAGTTTACTCAGCAGTTCGTAAGCTTCGCGCTCGCGCCCGGGGCACTTCGCCATTTCATAGCCAGCGAATCTCCGGCAATAGGGCGGCGCATCCGGGAAGGTTGAGGCCATCAAGAACGCATCGGCCGCTCCGCAGTGGTCCTCGAATTTGTCACGGAGGAGCACCCCGAGCTGAAGGTAGAGTTGGTAGCGGTCTGGGTTGTTGCGAATTCCGCGTTCCAGAAGATCTTTCCCCAGCTCGAAATACTGTCGTTGAGCCCGAATTCGCAAGGCCTCACTCGGCTGTTTTTCATCCTGCATCGCCGCAACGCTCGCATTCCATGCCATGTGCCAGGCTGCCATGTCCCAATAAAGGAGAGACCGTGGCTGGAGCGTCGTCACCGTATCAAAAATTCCCGCCATCCGCCCCCACTCCGTATTCTCCCAAGCCGTGTGAGCCTCGATCCAAAGGAACGCAGCCAGCGGCGAACGAAATCCACTCAATGCAGCCAGAAAACCCATCTGCCCAACTCGCTCGCGAAGGTCGAGATTGAGATCGGTCTTGCGAAAATGGGCCGCCGCCGCCTCGCGCTGGATCAGGATCTGCAACGGAAGGAGCGCGGCCCCGCAGATGGCCAGCAAGAAAAGCGAACCCAAGCGCCGCGCCATCATAGCTCACGACCGGCAAAGACCATCGCAGCCAGAAAAAAATACACCGCAACGTAGAGGCCGCCAAGGGCCATCGTTTGCAAAAAGAGCCCGAGGGGAACTGCCACCCCGGCGATCACATCATCGGTCACATTGAAGGCTTGAAGATCCGGAAAGATCAACGCCACGACGGCCGCCAAGACACGCGTCCACCACTGAATGTCCACTCCCGCCAGCCAAAACTCCCGGGCTGTTGCCTGGAGGTGCCCAATGAAGTAAATCGCCACCGTCATTAGAATCGTAAAAATCCCGGACGTCGAGAACGTCGAAATGAAAAGCGTCAGTGCCGCCAAGAGCGCAGCCTTGGCAAAAATGATGGCAATCCCCGGAACCAGATTCGCATTAAATGTCGCCGCTGTCACCTCGCGCAACGCCAGCGCGACCTCTTCAGCCGGCGCCCCCTCCAATTGGGCACGGGTCTCGCTCAACACCCAATGCTCGCGCAGCCAGAGCACGGCGAGAAAGAGCCCGGTCATCAACAAAATCGAAAGCCCGAGCAGCAAAAGGATGCCCAGGAGCTTTCCGAGGAGATACGAGAAGCGCGGCACCGGCTTGGCCAGAATCGTGTAGATCGTCCGGTCTTCCATATCCTTCGGCAAAAAATTCGCCGTGGCCAGAATCGCAAGGAGCGAGGTGAATACCGCCATCGCACCCAGCGAGATATCCTTCAACATCTGGAACTGCTCTTGAAACGAGAACTTCGCCACGAACGCAGAGTTCCCAATGATCAACAACGCGAAAATCAGTAGAAAATAAAACACCTTCATCCGAACCAACTCGGTAAACGTGTTCCAACCAATCGCCCATGTGCCGCGGAGGGATTTCATTTTCGTA
>JBMOHW010000219.1:0-3433 GCA_049317665.1 Terrimicrobiaceae bacterium
GTAACTGCCCTTGATACAACCACGTTGATTATTGATACGCTTGCGGAAACTCTCGATGATCTCTACCAAGGGGAACTCGGCAATACCTGCGTGCTCGTTGTTCATCAAGATACCGGCGGCTATGGCACAGCCAACACCTGCCATCCAGAACCGCTCGTCGTTGGGAGCCTTGTACTCGGTGTACATCTGACGCACAGTTTGAAGCACCAGCGCACTAACCATCTCGATGTTGTCAACCATGTACTGCGCTAAGACAACACCGGCCACAGCGTAGTTACTGCTCAAAGACTTGATGATCTCAATCTCGTCGGCACTCCATTCCAGCTTCTCGTCCATGATGTACTCGATCAAGCGGCGAAGCTCTCCCTCAGAAGCGTGCTTGCGTGTGCCTGTCAGGTAGTCCACGGCGTGGGTGTTTGATGACATGATTGCCATCGCTGCCCATGTAGACAGGTTCAAGCGTTCTTTGTTGGCTCCAGACTCCATGCGTTCTTTGCCGCGCCCCTCGGTCATACTAAGCAGGAATGCAGGGAACCACTCAAACTCGTCGCGGTTCTTGCTGGTGATCTCGTCCGTGATAAGCGGGTTGCTGTGCAAGAGACCGAGCCTTTGTTGCATCGCAACAGGAGAAGTGCCTGCGCCTGTACGGTAGTGGGTAGGGTGACCCCATATAGATGCTGCGCCTTCAAGCGCCAGTGACTTGCCGGTACCCGAGTCGGTCGAGGCGCAGTGAACAGTCAGGCCATGCAGACCTGTGAAGCGCATCAGCGGTGAGCCAGCGCCTACAAGAATGATGGCTAGGTGATCCCACAGTTTCCTGCGCACCAGCAGGTCGATGAACCTGCGCCAGTTCTCTAGCGTGCCGGCGGCTTTAGAGTTCATCGTGATGTTCTCAAGTCCGGGCATCGGCACTTCGATGGCTTCCTTATTCGGAGAGTAAATCTTGCCGCCCCACACAAAGGTGTCGTTTGGTTGCCAGCCGCAATGGTCTGGTACTTCGATTGGTTTCTTTTCGCTACTCATTTTTTCCACACATGCCCTCACATAGTCATATAAGTTTTTGTCGTTGCCAGAGCCGAATGCGGCCATGACGTTTTGTTGTGCCAGCGCCTTAACTGTCTCGTCCTTGCTGACAATGGCTTTCTGCGGGAACGACACCGCTTGTACTTTGTAGTCACGCACCGCGAGCATATGCACAAGATGTTCACCGTTATGACTCAAGATGTCCACAGGGAACACGTCATAAGGCAACAGCATGATCTGCCGCTTGGTTACTTGACCGTTTGCATCTGTATCCTCCTTCTCCATAAATACACCACCCCGTACTCCGTAGGCGTACCCTCGGGGTGCTTCAGGGCGCATCAACTGCTTGGCTTCTTGGCCTTCCACGGCAGGCAACTCGATGGTTGTTTCAGCGGTGACTACCGCAGTCTCACGCCCAAGCGCCAGCGGATTTGTAATCTTTCCCCAATGTGGACACCCGTCACAGATGCCGGGGTTCTCTGAGTCAAACTTCGTGCAAGGGTATGGCCCCTTTATCTCAGCCAGCTTCTGATGCATACGCTCATGCGGGTATGGGTGCAAGTCAGTCAACCACACCGCCGCCTTCTCACCATCCTGACACTTCTGCGCAATGCTCAACCACCCACGCCACATAGGTTCCACACCATCCTCGGCGGCGTTCTCAGCGTAGTATCGAAGCTGGTCGCAGCCTGTGCCGTCCTTGGTCTTCTTGTAGATGTTCTTGAACAGCGTGATACTGTTCTCAAACAGCTTGACCGTGGTGGGGGTGTGGGCTACATCAGGTCGTTGCCCGGGCAACGAGAGCGTGCTCTGCTGGCGCGGGAGCGCAGGCAGAGACACAAGCTGGCTCTCAATGTGGTTGGCTAAGTCGTTGAAGTCGAACGTGTCGCCTTCGGCTAGTATGCGCACTGGGCGCGGCGTAGCGTACTTGGCCTTGTTGTTGAAAGTCTCAGGCACGCGCAGAACCCTAGCCGCGTCTGCGGTCACCGTCATATCAATGCTCAAGGCTTCATGTTTGCACAGGCGCTTAAAGTTCTCGGCAACAGGCTTCCATTCACCCACCGCCACATCTTCTGTGAACGGCCAGTAGCAGTGCAGTCCACCGCCCGAACTCACAACGTATGGATTGCCTAACAGATCGATGCCAGTCTTGGCAAGGAACCCATCTAGTGCAAGGGCAGCTTCCTTTTTGGAAGCGTACCCATCCATGTCAATGAACAGAGAGCGAATGAATCGTGCGTTTTCTGCCGTGCGCTTACCCGACTTCTCAAACGTGGACAATGCAAAGTAGATGTCCTTGTTCTGTGTAACCCACTTACCTACGGTTGGCTCTATCTCCTCAATCTTTTGAACAAACGTGTGTTCTTTCTTCTTTGTAGTTAGCTCTGCCGCGCAGTACAACCCGTTATCCGGAGACGGCAAAACCACCGCTAGAAATTCAAGCGGAGTCATGGGAGTCCTTCGGGTTAAATGAACAGGTCGAGTTGGCGCTCGTCTTTCACGGGGTAAGCGTGGTCGGTTGCTATTGCAGTAAAGCGGCGTAGTAACTCATGCTGCCATTCGATAGGAGCGCCAAAGTCTTTGTTGTCCATGTAGTTGGCAAAGTATCTGATGAGTTCTGCGTTGCTTAAGGTACGAGGTTGTAATGCTGACATATTTTTCTCCATGCTTCGTCTGCTGAGTGTGATTGTTGTAGGAATTTGAGAAGTGTTTCAACTCGGTGTTCATAGGCAGGAAAGATATCGCCACCCTCGAACCAGTTGTACACAGTCTGTCTTGACACACCCAACGCTTTTGAAATGCGAACAACTGAGAAGTTGTGATGCGCTGCCCACCGCCCAAGCTGATTGCCTTGAGTCTTTGGGGCACGCATGATCGCGTCGATTGTTTTTTGTGAGTAGGCCATATTGTTTGGGCGCTAGGACACGCAGATCGGGAAACGCAGTCGTTGGGGTGTGTGTATTTGTATAACGAGAGGGACTACTCCCGCCCAACGCAATGCGACCGCCGACTGCGGCCTAGCGAAACTCCTTATAAGTTTTGTTCGTTCACTGTACCGCCACTACCGCGATGCCATAAAGCAAGCGTGTCTTTTTCAGCACCTGCGGCAAGCAGATCAGCGACCGAGTACTGCGCCTGTGTGTGGCGAGGGTATCCGGGGCCAACAAAAACACTGTCATTACGATAGTGTGGTAAGTACGTGATCTGACCTAAACGGTATACCGTTTGCATGTACGTTTCTAAAGCGTCTTTTCTAAGCATTGAATTCTCCAATTTATTCATCATCCCAGTCGGACACGATGTCAGCCAGCTTACCCTTCTTGGCAGGCACAGCAGACGGCTTCACGGCTTCCTTGCGGACTTCAGGTTCGTCATCAGCATCGGCAGCGGGCGTGACCTTGGCTTTCTT
>JBMOHW010000220.1:0-3431 GCA_049317665.1 Terrimicrobiaceae bacterium
GTAGCCTTGCGAATGGGCTTCTTTGCGTTTGTGGAGCCTGATGCGGCACAGGTCTCCCACTCGGCACTACGCATCTCGCGAACTGTCGGCTCCACCAGGTCAGTAGACCCTAGGCGGATGCTGAGAGTCTTCATAATCTCCAGCGGTGACGTGGGAATCGGCACGTCCGTCATCATATCCTTCACAATATCCACCAATTCCGTAAAGTTATCAGGGTCCAGACCACTGAGAGACTCCTGAATGTCGGCAATATCCACCTTCCAAATGTGTGCTACGTTGTACTGCGACTTGTCAGGCTTACAGCACTCGTAGAGGAACCAGCCATTTGATGTAATGACCGACTTGTCAAAGCAGTCCTCGGCGGAATTGGACATACTTGTACCGCCGAATACCTTCGCAATCGCTTCGTTCTTGAGCAGGAATCCGCGGATAGCGTGCTGGAACTTTGGCGATGTATTGAGCGTAGGACACTGGATATGGATGCCGTCCTTGTGCTGGTTCTTATCGGTCTCAGGCGCCGGCTTCACCATATCGTAGAAGATAAGGTCGTCCTCAAGATCCTCTACCCGCGTGAAGTAGATCGTCGCCGCGATGTACATTGCGATGAAGGTCTGTACCTGGTCGTGGTTGAAGTGACGCATGAGCGGTCCACCCTTTGTCTCGCCGTAACGGAAGTCTAGATCTACGATAATGTGGGAATGCTCCTTGTGCCGCTCAATAAGGGAAAGGGCACGCGGAGGCGTGCTATAGATATGCTGATGAACCAAATCTAGGAAAGTATCGTATTCGGAATCGTCTACATTGTACTTGCCGGCATCATTGCCCATACCGACAAGACCGTAGACATCATCTGTCGCACGTCGCTCGTGGAGGAACTTTTTCAAAGCGGACATACCTGAAGCCATCACTGTACCAGCCAACATATCCTGAAAGGGTGGTTCAATTTTTACAAAAAAACTCCTGACCCCCTTGGGTTCCAAGGGAACCATTGGCTGTATGTAATAATGTCTAACCGCTGAGCGTCGCCTTAGCCGCCCGTAGGTCCGCCGCCAGCCGTGCAAAATCGTACTTCACCGTCATTCCGTATACGGCAAGCATTTCGGACCGCCCGTCCCACTCCACCTCGTGCGTCTCCGCCGCCAGTAGCACACCACTACTATTTGTTAGAAACGCAGCCCGCATTGTATCCAGAAAGGGAATAGCAAACGGCGGTGGCGTATTAAGCATTGTCAGAATCGCCGTCTTCACATTGGCGTGAAATAGCATACGATTGTACACTTTCGCCTGTTCAGTGAGTCCAGTATTGTAATAGGCGGGTTCGTTCGTAAGAGGTATAGCACTGAGCACATCCGCCATCATAACGAGTAGCACCGACTCTAGGGTCTGTACCGAGGACCATTGGGGTCCATCGTGCCAGGTATTTAGAATAGAAAGACAGACTTTCCCTTCTAAGTACATATTTGGATTGAAACGGGTCTTTCCATCCTGCGTGAGCGTCTTCACCTTGATAGGAGAGAAGGGGTAATCGGCGGGGAAGATGATATCAAAGAAGTAATAGCCGCCGTAATAGGGCGTATCCTTCTGCCCTACAAGCATTGCCGTGCCGTGAAAGATATTGGACTCGTCGCTCATATAGTAGATACCAGTCGCGGCAAGGGTATCTTTGGACGGTCCGGTCACGTGTGCAATATCCCGCATAATACGTTTATTTGTGGCACTCATAGTCTCGTAGGGCGGCAAGGAATTTGAATGGCTCGCAACCAGGAACAAACACGCCTTCATTTTTTAAGAATGTGTATATTCCTTCGTCAAATATGACCCGCCCTTGTACTAAATTGGGGGCACCGTCGGCATTAACACCGTGGAGTAGATTTACCGCCAACCCGTGATTGTTCGCAATCATAGCCGCCGAAATAAAATCGTAAAATTTGGTGGATACATATTTATCTAGGGGATAGGATGCGTGTAATGCGTATAGAAATTGGCATAGATCACGGTCCTTTTTGAAACATAGGTCTTTCTCTCCGAACCAACTGCCCGCATTGATAATACAGGAATCGTCCACGGGACAACCGATACAGGAGAATCCAAAGTCTAGAAGTGTAATATCTTCTTTACAGGCGTAGGGTCCGTATCCTTCTATCTCTAGATCACGTATCCATTCATCGGTATGTTGGCGAACAAAGAGATTATTAAGTTTTATATCTCGGTGGTTAAATTGTATACGGGTTTGTAGGATATGGAGAGTATAGGCAAGTTGTAGGAGAATATCTATAATAATTATTTCGTTATCTGCCGCCGATGTTGTTGTCGTTATAGGTTTCAAATGCGTACGTAGATAACGGTCTAGTGTATGACCATGGAGCATTTCCATAATCATCCAAACTGATTCAAAGTCTTGCGGTGAGTTCGCGGCGTGCCCTTGCCGTGTATAACCTACGACTTCGTAGAGTTTTGGGACACGTTGGGGGTTTCCTACCGTTTCAAACACTTTGAGTACAAGTGCGTGTAGGAATGCTTCGGCTAATATACATCGTAGCTCTTCCTCATAGGCGGTGCGGCATGTACGGGGGCTTCCTGAACGCTCTTCATCCGTTATCCGCAGCCGTACCTCTTTGATACAAACTTCCTCCATTGAACGGTCCCGTTCAAGGTGAATTATGCCGTTGGTTTTGCCGTATTTGGGCTGATAGATGCCGCGGGTGCCGAGATAGATATTTCCGTAGCTGCCGTCGTCAATCCGTTTTTCTTTGGTGTAGCCTGGCATATAGGGTCCGAAGGTAGGATCGTGAAAGAAGGTGCTGAGTAGGCGTAGGTCCTCGCCGTTTTCGGTCTGTTTTTTACGTAATATCTTCAAGTCGGACCATTTAGGAACAAAGGTTTGTACTGCTTTGAGAGTATGTGGGACAATACAACCATCCCACCCAAAGCACCGCAAATCGTAACTCATTCCCTCCTACTTTTATTTTGGATTTTTCCGTCTCTGCTATTCCAGTTGTGGAATTCTTAGCACCTTTATCCGATTAATTTATGCCCCCTGTAGCACCGGCGGCTTCTGTAGCACGTTGTTGTGAAGATTTTGCAGCATTTACTGCAGCAGCTACGCCTTTAGAGGCAGCACGCTCTGGTCTTCCAGCCGCTGCTGCTGCTGCCGCTGCCGCTGCATCAGCCTCTGCCTTCTTTGCCGCCTTTGTTGCTAGACCCTTTTCCGTAGCCATACGCTTCTTATTTGCCTCGGCTTCTTCGGCGGTCGGCGGGGGTCCGTTATTTTCATTATCCTCTGGCGGTGGTGGGGGAGGGTCGGTATTTCCGTTTCCCTCTGGCGGTGGTGGTGGGGGCGTTTCAGGCGGTGCCGCACCGTGTCCGCTCTTATTGTACATAGCATCAATAAAGTCGGCACTCTCTTTCTTTAGATTTGCTCCATCTACAAT
>JBMOHW010000221.1:0-3418 GCA_049317665.1 Terrimicrobiaceae bacterium
TTCAAGGATTTCGTAGCCGTTGATCTTGCAATACATCACCCGTGGGCGCTCAGACTCACGCGACTTGATGGCTTTGCCAAACATGTCCTTGAGCATCTTATCTTCAGGCGTGCCTTCAAAGGCCGACTGATTGCCAGGGTACAAATTCAGCTTGGTTTTGTCGTAGTCAATGTAGTAGTAACTAGCAATACGCACTGTGTCTTCATTGAGCCAGTTGCTGATCGACTGGTCACCCACACCAAGTGACTGCAAAGTAGAAATAGGCGCGGCATCAGGGTACTGGCGCTCATATTCTGCTTTGGTCAGGTCTTCGGTGATAAAGCAATACTTGGCATCCGCGCCCGTGGGGTCTTGGATCAATGGATCCATGTAGACCGAGAAGCTGTTGCGGATACGGCCAATCTTGATGTCCTGATCGAATGTGTTCTCGTCACAATATTCGGTCATCAGGGTGATGTAGCCTTCGCCGTAAGACACTTGATTCTCGCAAGCCGTGTCGTATGCCACGTCAGCATCAGAGATGTACTCAATGTGGCGAATCATGCCGTTGAAAATCTCAGCCACTTCCACGTCAGCGTTGTCATCGACTGGAATGACCTTGGCGCCTGGGCGGTTCTGCCGCATGTCATTCGTC
Source organism: Terrimicrobiaceae bacterium (assembly GCA_049317665.1). GTDB lineage: Bacteria > Verrucomicrobiota > Verrucomicrobiia > Chthoniobacterales > Terrimicrobiaceae > JBBRHN01. The sequence continues at coordinate 635 of JBMOHW010000221.1, forward strand.
ACTTGACGGACATGTTGCGGCAGTTTGTTGATTGTCAGTGTCGGACGTGCGTTGATCGTCTGACCCTGCACCGCACCGCGAGTGGCGAGGACGTCAGCAGGCCACTGCCAATGGTTGTCAGGTGATCCGGCATAAAAGCGCAAATCGTCAATTTCATCCTCACGGCTCTCAGCCAGTGCAGAGACTGCCATGTCCAGCCGCGCACGGGCGACTGTCAGAATGTCTGAGTCAGACTTGGGTGGTTTGCCGCCAGCCGCTACATTAGCCGCCGCGACCATTCCGGTTGGATCAGCCATTATTTTTTCTTCTTTTCTGCTTCACGTTTGACTGAATACGCGATGGCCACGGCCTGCTTGACGGGCTTGCCAGCTTTAACTTCAGCTTTGACGTTCTTGCGGAAGGCTTCGGGTGATTTTGATTTAACCAATGGCATGATTATTTCTTCTTCGCTGTTTTGGCAGATTCTTTAAAGTCTTTAGCGGTAGGCGCGCCTTTGGTGCCAGGCTTGTTCATTTTTTCGCCAGAGCCAGCTTTGATGCGTTCGCGTTTGGCGTGAATGTTTGCGTAGAGTCCAGGTTTGGTAGCCATATCAACACTTCCATCGTTTAAGAACTGCTTTAGCGCGTTCGCCATCCTTGGCGTTGGCCGCTACTGCGCCCATTCTTGCACAAAATGAATCCTTGCGCCCCTGATCTGCTTTTGTTTTTGGGTTAGGCGCTGGCGCCTTGAGATTGCTGCCAGTTTCTCTATTGTACTTCTCACGCCCTTTAGCCGTCAAACCAGCACCTTTGCTGACCGGCAACTTTTCACCGCGACCAACGCTTAGAGACACACTCTTTTTAGCCATTACGAACCCATCCATGAGGTTGTTGCCACGCTTCGGTCACTGTACGCTCGGCGCTGCGTGGGTTCACGCGCCTCACGGTGGGCTACTGGGAAGGCAAACGTGACGCAAATAGCGTCAGCCGCGTCAGGCGAGGCCAATCCGCGTGCCTTCATGTCCTTTTTTGACTCCAAAAAAATAGTTCCCTTGGAGTCGGGCTTCATCATAGGCGAAATTAGATCAGTTTTGAGGAATCTGTCAAGCGGAATTGAGGCAGTTTTCAGCCAATCCTTCATCTTGCCCCACATTTCAGCCCTTTTGTTGCCGTACATGATGGGATTCGTGGACTTATTGCCAAAGTTGATGCCCTTGACCTTGTATCGCTGCTCTTTCAAGCGATCCACAATACCAGCCCCAAGGCCACCCTCGTCGATCACGACCAGCGCGGGCTTGTATTCTTCAATCGCCTCAATTACATGACCAACGACAGTCATAGTGTCGTCGCCTCTGTGCCGCTGTATGCTGATAATGTCGCGCCCTTGCCTGACAGCAATGACAGTTGCATCCGCACCAAAGCGGGCGGGGTCTACGCCGATCACTATTGGTGCTGACTGATCCTGATACTTAGGCCGCTTCATCGCCTCGTCTACTAAACTTGCCGATATGAACTGATCATCGCCCTCGGACGGGAACTGACCGTACACCTCGACGTGCGCTTGCGATGAGTCAGCGCCATATTCGTCAATGATCTGCTGATAAACCTGCTTGTCTGTCCCCTCCACGGTGCGAGCATCCACCACCTTGGTCGTCCAGAACTCCCGCTTGCTGTTAAACGCTTCGTAGAAGTACCCAGTGTTGCGCCGTGGGTTAGAAAACGCCATCCAGAAACGGTTAGGCGTGTTCTCTGTAAAGAATCCACTCGTCACCGCCCAGATGCTGTCGTCAATACCTGACGCCTCATCAAACACCACCAGCACACCGTCAAAGTTGTGGACACCGGCGTAAGCGTCGGGATTCTCGGCTGACCACAGCCGCCCCTCAACGCCCCAGTAACGTGTGCCTTTCTTAAGATCACGCTCGACTAATTCCGTGAGCCATTTGGCTGGCATCAGCCTGGTGGCTGACACCTCAAACCAGTGGCTGTTAAGCGCCATCGCCAGCCACTTGGTAATCTCGGCCCATGTGACTGACCTTAGTTGAGACTCACTGTTGGCCGAGATGATGGTCGTTGAGCCGATGCGCGTTGTGAGCATCCAGATCGTGATCCATGAGACTAAAGCGCTTTTACCAATACCACGGCCAGATGAGACAGCGTGGCGTAGGGTATTGAAGTCTATCTTGCCCTGATTATCTTTGATATGGTCGGCGATGGTCTGGAGGACTTCACGCTGCCATTTGCGTGGGCCTTTGAAATGCTCCAGCGGTGTGCCAGGCTGGCCCCAAGGAAATGCGAACATTACAAACGCCAAGGGGTTGTCCTTGATTGCTGGCGCCCATAATCTGGCCATCAGTTCCTGTTCGTCTTCAGCGCTGTATATGGTCGATTGCATGGATTGTTGGCTCGATTATTGTTGCGTCTTCGACTGTCAGCGCTCGCTTGGTTGCCTCAGCTAGCGCGCCAGTGATTGATATGCGCTGATCCACTTCGACAGATATGGCCTGCTTGGCCACCCAGCCGTGTTGATGTTTCAGGATTTCTAACGCCGCCTTGGCGTCGCCGTTGAGGGCGGCTTGGTGCATCACTTTGGACAACTCGATCTCTCCGTCAGCCTTGCCCTTTTGCGCGGCGAGTTCCACCACGGGGTCAAGTTGCGTGAGTTGTCTGTATTCAATAGGCAGCATGCCTGCGGCCAATGCGAGCGCGTCGCCTTTGAGGCCCAGTTTGGCCGCGTCATATACCGCCTTTAAGCGCGACTCTGTCGCTTGCACTTTGCGCGGTGTAAATGGAATCGAATGGAACA
>JBMOHW010000222.1:0-3415 GCA_049317665.1 Terrimicrobiaceae bacterium
TAGTAATTACTTATCAGAATCAAAGAACCACGGTCCCAATCCGTGCAGAGGGCATGACCGACTCCAGCCATGATCCAAACAGGGTAATGCTGGTTCGACCCCGGAAGAGCAGGATCTATTACCTGCGAAGGTTCTTTGATTATCCCCTAACTCTTTCGCTAAATACCATGGCAAACCTCGGGGTGGTGCGGCTTTTCAAGATCGGAGTGAGCTACATTGCATCGCGGCTCAAGCCCGTGCGGCCAGAGAAGACTCTTGCAGATTTCTTCGTTAATCGTTTCGGAAGTGAACTCTACAGAACATTTTTCAAGAGTTATACAGAGAAGGTCTGGGGCCGTCCGTGCACGGAAATCAGCGCGGAATGGGGGGCCCAACGCATTAAGGGTCTCGATATCGGGAAGGCATTGAAGAACGCCATCGCTAAACCGTTTCGGAAATCGAGCGGGGACATTTCCCAGACGGGAACCGAGACTTCCCTAATTGAGAGATTTCTTTATCCAAAGTTTGGTCCCGGGCAATTATGGGAGACCTGCGCCTCAATCATTCAGGAAAAAGGCGGTGAAATCCGGATGGGCTGGGTGGTTGAGAAAATACGCCTGAACGGAAACAAGGTGGAAGCTGTGGACTGTGTCGAAGTGGCGAGTGGGCGGAAGGAAACGCTCGCGGGGGACTTCTTCATCTCCACGATGCCAATCAAAGAACTCGTAACCGCCATTACCGGGAAAGGTATCCCTGACGTGGTAGCCGAAGTTGCAAAAGGCTTGGAATATCGCGACTTCATCACGGTTGGGGTTCTACTTGATCGGATCCGTTTAACAGACCCTCACGAAAAAGGGTTAATCAAGGACAACTGGATCTACATTCAAGAGGCTGATGTCCGGGTGGGGCGAATGCAGATCTTTAACAACTGGAGCCCCTATCTTGTTGCGAAGGAGGGCACCGTCTGGATTGGCCTGGAATACTTTTGTGATGAAGGAGACGACCTTTGGAGCCTGAGCGACGGGGAGATGAAGGCATTGGCTGCATTAGAACTGGAGAAAATGGGGATGGCTCTCAAAGAGGACATTCTCGATTCAACAGTAATCAAGGTAGAAAAAGCATATCCTGCCTATTTCGGAAGCTATGACAGATTTCCGGTATTGCGGGAATGGCTGGATGGAATTGAGAATCTGTTTCTTGTCGGGAGAAACGGAATGCACCGCTATAACAATCAAGATCACTCGATGCTTACCGCAATGCAGGCGGTCGAAAACATAGTCGTCGGCAGAACTAATAAGGATAACCTTTGGGAGGTAAACACCGAAAAGGAGTATCATGAGTCTAAGGACGACAAGTAGCGGGAGGCCTGCCGAATGGCAGGCGATTCTGATCATCCTCGCATTGTTTGCCGTGAGCTTGGCCATTCGAGAGCCGGTGCTCAACCGACCTCTTGCTGGAAATCAGGAATGGCTGACTTCCACTGTTCTTCGCACCATGGAAATCTGGCAGGCGGATGGTGCTATCCACGGCCAGCAATTGTTGCCTTCGATGACATATCCAGGTGCGGCGAACCGATTTATTCCTAACCATGCCAATCTCATCGCCCCCAATGGAGAATGCTATTACACATCATATCCTTCTTTGGGCTATTACGTGCCTTATTTTGTTACGTCCATAATTGGCATGGGACCATCGGTTACATTCATGCGGGTTTTCTGCCTTTGCGTTCATTTAATTTGTGTCTTGCTTGTCTTTGCCTTGGTAAGAGTCGCAACGCGTCCATGGAATCCCTTTTCAGCTGAACTTGCCGCAATTGCCGCTGCTGGGCTCTACATTTTTGCGACCGGCACTCTTTGGTATCATGGGAACGTTTATATGTCGGACATGCTGGTCCAGATGTTCTTTTTGGCCGGCACGCTGCTCGGGTTACGTCTACTTCGCACTGTGCCTGGACGCGTCGTAGATTTCATATTTGTTTGGGTAATAATCTTTGCAATGACTCTGACGGAGTGGATTGGAGGCCTATTCGCAATTTCGCTTGCTATTGCTGCCTTTCGAGCTGCCGGATGGCGTCGGGGAATCGTTATAACCTTGCTTGCAGGAACCGCATCGGGACTCGCAGTAGCTGCGACCGTCCTCCACTATTCCTCAATCGATGGATTTGCCAACCTCGTAGAGTCTCTTCGAGTAAAAGCTGAGATTTACTCAGCAGCGGCTAACACCACTGGCACACCAGCAGTGATCTCTCCGAAAAGGTGGTTGCTATTCGCGCGTCATTACTTTGATTCCTATGCCGGTTTTGCGTGCGCGATCGCAGCACTATCTGGATTCATCGTTCTCTCGTTTCGGAAGCAACTTACTACTTTCACTCGCAGGGCTTGGGCTGACTCAGATTTTGTCTCCGTGGTCTGGCTGTTGGCTGCACCGATCCTGTTACATCACTTCATTTTGTTCAATTGGACGACCTCTCACAGCTTTTCCGTTCTGAAAACGGCCCCACTGATTGCACTGGTATTCGGTGTCTTGGTTCTATGGGTTTTGGAAGGCTCCCGAGAAAAGGGTTGGACTTGTGGACTTCCTCTCGTTGTGGCGATTTTTCTCATGGGAGTTGCATCGTCGATATTCATGTATTTCCACTCAAATCTCGTCCATGACGAAAATTACCGAGCAAGTGGGAATGCTATTCAACGTGGAACCGGTGAAGACGAGATCGCATTTGTATCTGTGGGAAGGATGTCTCCCAGGCGCGACCTCTATTGGCAGGTTCATCCGCAGCTCGTCTTTTATGCCAAGCGCAACCTTGCGGTTTGGCTTGACGGCCCCGAAGCAAGTCGACTTTTAAACACCGTGGGAATCCAACGTGGCGTTCTTTTTACGTTGACTCCGGACTGGCAGATAATCGATGTGAGGCGATTCAACCTAGGCGAGGTGAATGATATTGATCGCTGGCTGCGTGAATCTGGCAGGTGAACTGAACTTCGGCAGTGAGGTCTCTTCTTTGTTTCGCTAAATCGTCACGCAGCCCCTCGCCACGACTGACTCCATGTCATCACGCCACAAGAACGCATTTTTTCAGGAAGCTTTTCCGTTTCTGAAGATCGGGTGGCTGATCCCGCTGCTGGCTGTCTGGATCGTATCCACGGCGTGGTTGATTGTCCGATTCCGGGCTTTGGATTCCGATTCGATCATGTATGGGCTGCCGCTGGCATTTGCGAAGGGGCCGTTTTCGCTCGCGATTCCGTTTCTCGGGGATTTTCCACCTTACTCCACGGTTTGGGGGCACCAATGGCCAGGGGCCTTGTGGATGCGAGGCGCGCTTTTCTCAATCATTCCGTTCGAGCGCTGGATCGATATCTCGCTCCTTTTGACCTGTCAGTTTGCGGCCGCTTTCCTCGCCGGGGGGCTTGTCTGGCGGTTGACGCGCGGAGTCATCCCG
>JBMOHW010000223.1:0-3388 GCA_049317665.1 Terrimicrobiaceae bacterium
GGGGACTCGGAGGGCGCTCGGCCGGGAAACTACTTCACTTCGATCTGAACACAAAATGTCCACATACGACTTTGATGAGTGGATCAATACCACAGAAGACTCTCAACCCACAAACCCTCACCATCAACCCACGTGGGTCGACGCGTCTAGTCGGGAGGTCATGGAGCCTAAGGAGGAGGACGTAAAGGCGATGCGTGCGATCCTTGCCGATGCAGTGTTGCTCTTCGCCAAGAGGCAGGTGAACGTTGTTGCTAGTTGTTTCCAGGAGAAGGACTCAGACTGGCAGCTGGCGCTGAGTGAGGCTGTGGTTCTTAGGGATCACCCACACCTCCAGAACTGCTCTCAGTCCGACGCAGTCTTCTTCATCCGGATGACCGAGGTGCTCAAGAAGAAAGACGACGAGAACATGGGGTCCGCTGCGCGAGTCTTCATAGCTCCTGTGATTCTCACACGGAACCCAGTAAACTCGATGCTTCCCTTCAACATTCGTTTCTGGAGCAGTGTGGGTCCGGGTTGGCATGGCTCTGAGGCGGCCAACGCCAGGTCTAACCCTCGCGACGTTGCACCGATCACCCAGTGCATCCTGGACTGCCTTGATGACGCCATGATGAACCAAATGCCAGCAATCCAGGAGGTGACAGAGTAGGGAGGCGCGATGGACAGTTAAACACCACTAGACACCTTCTTAGCACGAAGCACGTCTTCACGCATGAGCTGGTTTACTGGATATAAGAACGTCTTCTTTGAAGATAAGAACTTGCGCTGCATGGCGCGGATCTTGGCCCTCTTTGACGCACAAAACGAACCCGCCGGTACTTTGCATCTAAACCGACGCGCCATTCTCGTCGTCTGACAAGGCTAAGATGTCATTCAACGTAGGTGCTGAGATCGCAACCGCGAACCACTTCGGCGGTCTTGTGGGTGGCCACCAGCGCGCTGAGATCCACGAGGGTGTGGTGAACGAGGACAACCGTCGTAGGTTCTGGATCAGCCACATGCTCCCTGTGCTCACCGAGGAGTTCCTCGACAAGGTGATTGGCCAGCCCTATGTTCGCTTCCGTCTCCACGGCGAGGATCCCAATGAGAAGCCCCGCCACACCGCGGTCTTTCAGTCCTTTGCATACCTCTGCGCGCCTCTGCCCACCCTGGCTGCGCGCCACATGCCGTGGCAGTTTCGCTTTATCCTTGCCAAGGACAAGCGTGGCGTGCTGGAGTCTTCGCTCACCACAGACAACAGGCTTCGCAGCCAGGTCTTTGACAAGGCTGGGTGGGTCTTCTGGATCACTAAGGACGGCTTCTGTCTCGCACCCAAGACGATCTGCGAGGAGCTCTCGGACATCTCAGCCATGCAGTCCATTTGGCTGAAGGTCCGCGACGACTTCGAGTTCACCCCTGAGATTGCTGCTCGCTACTGGGCTGAGGAGCAGGAGCTGGGGACGGAGGCCCTGCCTGAGCCACCGAAGGTCGAGCGCCAGTCTGGGCACCCGTGTGAGTAGGGAGGGGGTAGCTACCACCCTTGTAGTAGAGGAATGCATGCAACGAAACAGTAAGGAGGTGTGTGCGCATCGCGTCGCGCTCGCGGGCTGCCTTTTGAAGAAGCCTTATAATTGCCAGAAGGCTCTCGTCGTAAGTTCCTTCCGCGTCGGCTTCTTCTGCAATCTCTACAAAGCCAGCCTTTGGGATGCGGATGCGAAGCATTCTATCGCTCGACGTCACATCTTAAAAAGGCGATATCATCGGAAATGGCCGTCTTCACACTGAACGCGGGCACGCCTCTTGTTCACACGACTAGCTCTAAGGATTTCGAACTCGACCCTGATAAGGCTATATGGCTGTCTGCTGTGGGGGCGCAAGGCCTCGGTGTCCAGAACTTTGGGAGCGGCAAAAAGATCTACTTCCGCCCGAGCCGCGACCTTGACCTCTTCTTCTTCCATGAGTCTGGCCCCGAGCTTCAGGCCGACAAGAAGGGTCTGATTGATTTGGTTAAAGAGGGTATTGGCAGTGGAACCCTCCCCGCTTCAGCTATAGCGGACGCAGAAGAGGCACTCAAGAACGCGTTAAATGCCGACGGAACTAAATGGAATTCTAACAGATTCGTGGACAGGGATTTGGTAGACGCGATCTCAGGCCCCTTCGAACTTCTAGAACTTGATGGTTGGGTAAGGGACTTTGGTAACAACCGGGAGTTTCTTATCCTACAGCCAGGCAAGAAGCTTGTACAAGAGGCAAAAAAGGTGAAGGCTGCGCCTGCCGCGCTCGCGGAGCCTGCCGCAGCTGGTGCATCGCCCGCAGAGCTTGCCGCCGCCGGGCCTGCCGCCGCCGGTGCCGCCGCCGGCGCACCACCGGAAGTTGCCAAACGTGACAGAGAGGGGAATGTAAAAAAGGGCGAGGGTAAGCCGGATGGCGACCCCAGGATCTTTTCGGAACGCGAGGCACTGGCGGCGCTGATGAGGACACGGAAGATCTACGGTAAGTATTTTGGCCCTGGAGGGGTCGTTCGGAAATCAGACGACAACCCCCTACTGAACGGACCCCGCGGCCCGCTGAGCGACGCCAGCGTTAAGCGCATCAAGTACATCCTTCAGCAAGCTATTGCAAGGCGTTACAGGACCTATAAGGCAATCAAGGCGGACCACCACATCGAAATCAAGCCCCCGAACCCTGACCAGAAGAACCGTCCACGCGCCGAGCTCGAGGCGCGCAAGGAGCTTGCAAAGGCTAGGATGGAGGCGCCACCGGTTTCCCATCACAAGATGGAAGGGGGGCGCAGGGCGTTCAGTCAGCAGTCTTCGTACGTGCGGAAGCTCATCGCAGCCGGCGAGGCTCGTGGGCCTACGAACTATAGAAAGTATATGGCAAGGGGTAGCTCGAGCGACACGGAGTCTGATGAGTCGGATGAAGGTTCTCAGTTTAGGCGAAGCATGAGGGCGTTTAAGAGGGCAAGGGTGCAACGCTAGGCCAGTCCGTTGTCAGCCTTGAACTTCCGTAGCTCATCAATGGCTGCGTCAAGCTGCTCCTGTCGTTCCTGTTGATCCTCTTCAAAAGATGCCCGTTGATCTTCAGATAGAAGGCCACTTGCCTTCAGCTCTTCAGCCTTCCGCATGGCCTCCTCGATGGCCTTGATTCTTATAAGCATCATATTTACCATATTGATGTTCTCTCTGGCAAATGCCGCTGCCATCCCACCGCCACCTCCACCGCCACCGCCACCGCCACCGCCGTCGTTGGCAAATGCGGCTTGTGGTGGCAAAAAGAGCGGCTCTTCAGGTTGGAAGGGGTCATATTCCTCTGGCTTCGGCTTTCCGCTGCCTTGAAGGCTGCCAGGCGCAGACACGAAGAAGGAAGGATCCAACCGCTCGAAGCGAGGCGGCGGCAGCCCCAGCCTCTG
>JBMOHW010000224.1:0-3388 GCA_049317665.1 Terrimicrobiaceae bacterium
CCGAGGTGGTCTCGCATTGAATTCGCTGACCGGAAACCCATGAAGCCGAGTCTATCGGGGGCCTTTGCCCAGCTCACAAGGAACCTCATACTGGCAGTCACGTATGCCGCCATCATGGGCGTTAGCCTGTGGTTCAGCGTGCTTCTCCGCTTTGACTTTGCAGTGCCGGAGGATTACTGGATCGGATTCAAGGCGACTCTCCTCTGGCTGCTTCCCCTTAAGCTCCTCTCCCTGCTGGTATTTGGTCAATTCCGCACCCTTCTGACTTTCTTCAGCCTGTCGGATGGCAAGCGGCTGCTAATGGCAATGGGAAGCTCATCGCTGATCGCGATGGGAATCTGGTCACTTTCAGATGGCAACATGGTCGTTCCAAGGGGAGTCATCCTCATGGACTTTATTCTGTCTCTTGCTGGAGTCGCCAGCCTGCGGACAGCCATGCGGATCTACCGAGAACAGTTTGTCGTTCAGGGAAACGCTTCAAGCATGAAGCGCAAGAGGGTTGCGATCATTGGTGCGGGATCAGCGGGATCCGTTCTATTCCGCGAAATCCAATCCAAGCCGGGGCTGGGAATGGATGTTGTCTGCTTTATTGATGACGATACCGACAAGGTCGGCGGGACTCTCCATGGTCGGAAAATTGCAGGCAGGCGGGCAGACCTTACAAAGCTGATTGATAAGCTAAATATCTCCCGGGCCATCATCGCCATGCCAACAGCCACGCCTGGCGTGATTCGCGAGACCGTGGATATCTTGAACGGCGCCGGGATCGAGCACGACATCCTTCCCTCGGTCACCCAGATTCTCCACAAGCACGTTTCTGTAAACCACCTTCGGCATGTCGAGCCGGAGGATTTGCTCGGAAGGAATCCCGTTGCGCTCGACGAGGAAGGGATCGCCCACCTCATCAAGGACAGAATCGTAATGGTCACCGGGGCGGGTGGCAGCATTGGAAGTGAACTTTGCAGGCAGGTTGCATTCAATAATCCTTCAAACCTTGTTTTAATCGAGCGAAGTGAGCCCGCCCTTTTTCTCGTCGAACAGGAACTCAGGGCATCCTACCCCGGTTTGCGCATCGAACCGCTCGCATCGAGCGTAACGCAGGAGGCGCGGATGGATGAGATCTTTGAGAGGTTTCGTCCGACCATCGTTTTCCATGCGGCCGCGCACAAACATGTTCCCTTGATGGAGAGCCAACCGATGGAAGCGGTCTTCAATAATGCCTATGGCACCCACGTTGTCGCGTCGTGTGCGGCTCGGCATGGGGTAGAGAGGTTTGTCCTAGTGTCGACGGACAAAGCGATCAATCCAACCAATGTCATGGGGGCGTCGAAAAGGCTGGCGGAATTGGTGATATCAGAAATTCAGGATGGAGCGCAGGGCACGGCGTTTTCAGCGGTTCGATTTGGGAACGTGCTCGGTTCTTCGGGAAGTGTAATTCCGATTTTCCGCAAACAGATTGGGGCGGGTGGACCGGTGAGGGTGACGCATCCGGAGATAACGCGGTTTTTCATGAGCATTCCTGAGGCTGTGGGGTTAGTGTTGCAGACAGCGTGGCAGACCGAGGGTGGTGAGGTTTTTGTATTGGAGATGGGCGAGCCGGTTCGGATTTTGGATTTGGCGCGGCAAATGATTGTGCTTTCGGGTTTCAAGCCTGATGAGGACATTCGGATCGAGTTCACGGGTTTGAGGCCCGGTGAAAAGTTGTTTGAGGAGACGACGCACACCGAGGAGAACGTGACCGTGACGACGCACCCGAAGATTTTGTTATTGAAACGGGAAGCGGATACAACACGACGGCGGGTGTGTGGGGAGCTATTGAAAATGGTTCAAAGGACGGATTTTAAGGATGCGGCAGCAGTGAAGGCATGGATTTCCGATCGTATTCCTGAGTATTGTGTATGGAAGGAGTAGTGACGGTTAAGTCAGGATCCCGGCGGACCTTGGTCGTTGCCTTCGTTGGTTTGGCAACACTCTCAGTTCTTGGATTTGCCGGATTGGCGATTGGCCTGAACGAGCCAGCGGCTCGGGGCCGTGGGGTGGCGTTCTTTGTGCCGCCATACTTAGAAGTTTATGACTCGAGTCGAACAACCGAGAGGGTTCCGGTGCCGTTGACGCTTGTGAGAACTTGTGACGGGGTAAACGAGCACGAAATCCGACTGGAATCCACTTCGGAGCCTGGACTTAAGGGTGCAAAGGCTGTGGGTTTGGCGGTTGCGACGTATGGGAGAGAGGCCAAAGTTCAGGAGGCAACGCTGGAAGCCATCGAGGGAGGTGGGACGCGCGTCGTGGCGCGGCTTCAGGGGCCCAACCCAAGTGTGCTACGTGATCGCTCGGATTTGGAGTTGGTAATGGAGGATAGGGCAGGCTGGGACGTCGGAGTGATTGACGATGTCCGCCTTCGCCTATGGAGTCGGGGAGCGCCGGATTTGGCTCTTTGGGGGCAGAGTGGGCCTGAGCGGCAGGAATCGCCACTTATATGGTGGTCGCCGAATGGGGGGGGGAAAGTGAGTATTTTTGGATGGGCGGGCCATTCGGGGAGTGAGTCAGGTTTTAAAAAGAGAGAATTGCTGGCGTATGCGTGGGGATTTGGAACGAATGGTTCAGGCCTAATAATGGGGGCAGTGTGGTGGGCAACTGCGATTTGGGTGGCTGGGATTTTGATTTTCGCGCGGGGTATACTCACGAGGGGGAGTCTTTCGCATCTGGCTTTTGGCGCAGGTGTTGGAGCTATGTTTGTTGGGCTGGGGATTGTATGTTGTTTGCTGTTTCCACCGCTCCAAATGCCGGACGAGGCGGATCATTTTTTGACCTATGCGAAGATCCAGAGCGACAAAGCACTGGCTGAGAATGCTCTCGACTTGGCGCGCTTGGGGCATCTTGAGCGGATTAAGTTCCACTCCAACGAAGGACTTTCAGCGATGGATGTGGGAACCCGACAGGTGGGAGGATGGGCAGCGCATATCGGGGAGACAGATCCCGACCGTTCGGCTGTGGCGCGCTGTGTATGGTCGTCAGTGGGAAAAGCACTACCCAAAAGTGGTGCCGGTGAGACGATTTTATCAATTCGTGTGATCAACGTGGTTCTGGCGGCAGTGTGTTTGAGCATTGGATTTGCGACGAGTGCCTGGCTGTTGAAAACGGGGACGGTCTCGGCAATCCCTGCTGTGGCATGGATTGCTGTTCCAAGCGTTCCGTTTTTTGTTTCGGGGGTTTCGAACTATGCCTTTCTGATCTGCGGGCTGATCTTGCAGATGGTTGGGCTGGGATTGATCTTGCGGCAGTGCGAGGATTTTAAGGACAGCGTCTGGGCGGGACGGGTGTGTGGTCTGATGATTGGAGCAGGGGTTGTGATCGGGTTGGCGTCGTCGGACAACGGAATCTTTATTGT
>JBMOHW010000225.1:0-3335 GCA_049317665.1 Terrimicrobiaceae bacterium
TTGTCGGAATACTCTTCTAACTCGTCTGCCTCTAATTCTTCGACAATCTCCCTTGGAAGGGGCGTCCTGCCTCGGTCTTCCTCCGGCGTGTCGTCCTGAACTTCAATGTCAACCTCGGGTTTTCCCTTAGCCTCTGCTTCTTTTTCTACGGGTTTACCCTGATCTTCACCTTCTATTTCAAACTCAAAATCAGGTTTTCCTTCTGCTTCTTTAGGTAACGGCATGTTTTACTCCTATTTGCGGCTGATTCCACGGGGGTCTTCAACTACTCCCTCGACAGAATCATCGTTAATGATGCGGAATTCACGACCATGAATTTTTAGCCGTGTACCTGCGTGGGGGCGCACGAGAATAAAATCCCCTTCCCTACACCAGGGTCCACTTGGGAACCTTGCGGCGTCCTTATAGCAATCCGGCCCCATCTTTACGACAAAAAGAACCGTTGTGAGTAGTTCTTCGTGCTGGAGAGTCAGGTCAGATTTAAGAATCCCGCTTTCGTACTGCTCGTCTATGTTGGGAATTCCACACAAAATGCGATAGCCAGAAGGATCTGGTAACTGCTTTGCTTTTCTATCGTCGGTGTCGGGTAACACTGTTGCCTCGTTTGGGTCATCGGGGTTTGTGCCGATTAATAATTCACTCATCAGAGTTTTCCATCCTTTCTGCTGTTTCTATAAGAATATTGTTTGCGATCAGAAGTCCACGATAGATCCCGCAGCCATATTGGTAGGCTCCAAAATCCTTGGCGTTACCCAAAACCGTGTCCTGTTCGATGATTTTCATTTCCTCTCGTATCTTGTCTGAAAGATATTTGAGAATGTCATTACTCATTTACTCTCCTTTTTGGGGGATTGCTTCATCATTTGAGCTATCTGAACGCCAAGTTTGGCCTCTTCTAACTCATTGCGGTCATTTTGTAACCGCTCCTCTCTGGCAATTTCAATGCCAATCTTTGTGCCGGCGATATCTTCTCTAGACTTCGTAGATTCTTGTGCCTGTCGTTCTAAAGATTTAATTCGCTCGACTTCAATGCCCTGCTGTTGAATCTTAATTTGTGCGTCCATCTGATCCTTCTGCGCTTTGCGCTGAACTTCCTGAGCTTTGATCTGAAGTTCCTGCATCTGCATTTGAATGATGGGGTCTTGCGCTTGCTCTTGTGCCTGCTGTTGTGCAGCGGCGGCTTGATTTTGTTGAAGCAACTGTTGAGAAGCCTGGGCAACCATTCTAGAAAGAGCATTCTCAAGTTCTTGTGGTAACGCTTCGTCTTCCTCAACCGAAGGTAACGGAGCGCCTATTTGCTGCTCAATCTTATTGCGGTACATAAAGGCGTAGTGCTCTGCTATGTGCGCCTGAATAGATGCCATAATCTGTTGGGCCATTGGGTTTTGTCCAATCATCTGTGCAGTCATTGGATCCTGCATAAATGTCTGGTGAGTTGTAATATGAGCTTCGTGATCTTGGTAAGCAAAAGCCTTCAAAGGCTTCATGCGAACAACATCCATATTCTCTGAAACGGGGTCTTTTGGTTTTTGGTCGTCCTCCATCGGAACCAATTTAGAGGCGTTCCTAATACCTAAGACTTCAAGCATCTGCCGGTGTAGATATGGCAGATCGTATAACTGAGGTGCGCCCTGGGCCAATTGCATGACCGCCTGATACTGGACAACCTTCTGCGACATGGTGGCCGCATTGGGATCGGATACAGGGATTACGTCTACATCATCGTAGTCTGACTGCTTGGCACGAGGTGGTCCTTCTACCGGTTCATATGAATACTCTTCTGGGGTGTAGTCACGGATGATGTTTTTCAGGAGTTTAAATTCCTGCTTCATCGCATAGTGAATACGTGCTTGAACGGCTGACATCACCTTAAGCGTGCGCTCAAGTATTGCCAGCGTCGTACCAACAGGAGATTGGGCACTCATGTCGGATACCTTCAGATCCGCTGCACTAGCGAATCTACGACCTTCTTCAACTATGGTGCCCAAGAGGGTATACAACACCTGACTTGGCTCCTTGTATGGGAGCGTCATAATGTTGTCTTTGATCGTGCCAGAGGCTACATCTACATCTCGGAATTCTGCCGGAGCGATCGGCGTGTCATCACCCTTAACCCGCAGACCTTTTGTTTTGAATCCTCCGGGGAGATTCGAGAGAGTGCCAGCGTCAACAAGTTGGCGAATAATAGAAGTGCCAGACTTAGCAAAAGCACCAATGAGATGAATAAGACCAAAAGCATAGAACCCAAATCCCGGGATGTATGAATAATGGACAAAATGATTGCGTTTTTGTTTAAGATCATCATCTGGATTCCAATTCCTACGGATGGCTAATACGTTCTGTGTACCTTTTTCGATAGTAACAACGTAAGGCAGAGCAATGCCCGTCGGCTCCCCATCTTCGTCTTTGTCCTCGTACCCGGGGAGATCGATGTCAACGTGCATCTCAAGGATCTTGTACCGATCGTCGGATGAGGCACTAAACCCCATCTTCTCAGCGATCTTCTTTTCAACCTCATCGAATGAATCAACTGGATCACCAAGGTCTATGTCACGATAAAAGCCAGCCACCTGTAGTCTGCGTAGTTCGTTTTCCGTCTTACGCATTACATGGGTTACGCGCTGGGAGGTCTGGATGTTTGAGGCGCCATAGGGAACCACGACATCCTCCGCCGGAACGAACAGAGATACCTGACGATCTAAGGATGGGTCGAAATAGACTTTCTTAAAAGCATTACCTGCCAGCCCCAAGCCCCACAACATACGCTCATGCTCCGGGCGATACTCAACCATTACTTCGGTTAACTGGTAGTTCATGTCATCCTTGACACGAACGGCTGCTTCTTTTTTCTCGGCTGTCTCTTTGCCTATGATCTGTGTCTTGACCGGCCCAGTTGATGGGAAGGTCTCCATGATCGTCTCAGCCTGAAACTTAACTAGGGCTTCTGAGAGAAGGGGGTGATACACGCCGCAAGCACCCGGCCAAGGTTCTGTCCGGTCTTCGATCTTTAGGCCAAGGAGTTCTAGGCCATCTACATAAGTCTGCATCCAGTCTTTGCGGCTGGATAGATCTTCTTCAAACTCACCAAGTAAGTCGTTACATACTTCCGTTAACTCGCCCTCGTCCATCTCTTCAGCGAGGTTGGCGTTGAAATCATCATCTTCTTCACCCGGTTCAATCTCAATCTTTATACCACCTGCCTCAATACTTACCCGTTCGGGATCTTCTATCTCAATTTCAATATCAGGCTCCATTTCTTGCCCGAGCAGTAAATTTTCATCCAACCCCATCGGGGCTTGCCCTATTGCTTTATCAATTGCCATAGTTTGTCCTTA
>JBMOHW010000226.1:0-3323 GCA_049317665.1 Terrimicrobiaceae bacterium
CCATGCGTTGGAGCACCGCTGCCGCCTCGGCCTCGCGCCCCTTCATGACCAGCCAGCGGGGGGATTCGGGGATGGCGAAAAGGAGCCCGAAAAAGATGGCGGCAGGGACGGCCTCTGAAGCAAACATCCAGCGCCACGCCGTTGCGATCCGCCAGGCTTCGTCGCCCGCGACGGCCAATTGCGCATTGACCAAATAGACAAGCACCATTCCGGTGAGGACGGCAATTTGGTTGAGCGTGGTCAGGGATCCGCGCAGCCGCGCTGGTGAAATCTCGGCGATGTAAACCGGAGTCATCATGGACGCCATCCCGACGCCGATGCCGCCGAGTATCCGGGCAAGGGCCAACTCGCCGGCACTGGATGGGATGCCCGACCAGACGGCGGAAAGAAAGAAGAGCACGGCGCAGACAAGCAGAGAGCGCTTGCGGCCGATCCGGTCTCCGATTCCGCCAGCCAGGAATGCGCCAATCACACAGCCCACCAACGCACTCGATACCGTCCAGCCCAGCGCCAGATCGCTGAGCTCAAAACGCTTTTGGAGAAACTCCACCGTGCCGGCAATGACCGCCGTGTCGTAACCAAACAGGAGGCCGCCGAGAGCCGCGACGGCACTCACGTAAATCGCAAAGGTGTGTTTCATGGGCAGGGAACCAACAGCGAAAACGTGAGATTGGCGAACCGGGGAGTTTTGTTCCCCACCGCAAGTTCTCCGAAGAGATAGGTCGTCGGAATGAACTCTTCCCAGGGCCGCTCATCTCCGAAGAGTCCGAAAAGCCCCGCGCAGCCGAAGGCGAGAGCCCCGGGGGCTGCGTGCGGGAGAATGGCTTCGCGCCCGCGGGCAGCATCAAATAGTGCAAGCCGCACCTCGCGCGATGCAGGCAGGTTCGCCCCGGAGACGACCACGCCACCTTCCTCATGCAGGTGCAGAACAATCCCGTCGTCCGTGACAAGAGCCAGCCGATCCCAATCGCCGGGAGCGAGGCCGTAGACCACGCGGGCATTTTGAAAAAAACCGTCGGCTCCGACGGTTCCTTCGCTTGTTTCGCTTGTCCTGATCGTGGAGAAACGCCGGGGATCATCGCCCAAACATTGGAACCGATCTCCCGCTGGAAAGTGTGCCGCCACCGACAGCGCCTGCCATTCCCGTTCCATGATGGCCAGCACGGCCACATCTTGAGCCCTCGGATGGGTGAAGCCCGGGCCGCTTCCACGGGCCGCCGCGCCGCCCGCCATGGGAAGCGATGCGACCTCCGAAGGCAGTCCGTCAAGAAATCCCTCCATGCCCTCTGCCCCGGTAAAAATCACCACAAAGGCCCGCGCTTTGGGCCGTTGGCCGGCCATCCACGCGGATGCCTCCGCATAACTTCCGCCAAAGGCCGTGCCCTCCAGATCGGTGAATCGTCGCACTTCCTGCGCGGCCAGGCAGGCCCATCCGAAATCCCCGATCGGCGAGATCTCGCCAAGTGGATGAACGGTTGCCGCGATGCGATTCATCACGCCTTCTTAAGACGGATCATGACCACAGTGCATTGCGTCCCGTCCGGGCTGACAAACTCGTAGTCGCCGAACCCGGCAGGAACCAGGCACGCCTGCAAAAAGTCGAGAGACGTTTCCAGCGAAGGATCCGAAAGTGATCGGATGATCACCTTTCGCCCGACAGTGAGCGTGGGGATCTGCAAAAACCGGCCGTCTGTCGAGTGCCGCATTGGTTTGGTGAAGACAAAGCGCTCGATCTCAAATGGCATTTCGGAAACCGTGGTGAAGCGATCCAGACGGGTGTCCCCATCGCCGCTGACCACCACCGGCCGCGAGCGAAGATATTCCTGCACATATTTTTCCCGCCGCCACCGGTTGTTCCGGAACGAATGCTCCAGATGCATCTTCATCGGTGGAGCCGTCATGGATTTCGCGGTATCGTCCCACGTGGGACGCGCGAAATCGTAGGTGAAAAACGAATACTCGGTCCCCGCAACACTCGGTCCGGTGTCCATCTCAAGGATCATTTGGTTTCCGCCATGACCATGTTCAGTTCCGGGCGGGATCAGAAACAAGTCGCCGACATTTGTGTCCCAGCGCTTGATGAACTTCTGCCAATCGAACGGGATCTTATTGTTCGATTCGCGGCAGAGGCGTTCATATTCCTCAAGGTCGGCATCCTCCTTGAATCCCATCATGGTCCCCGCATCGTGATACGCCTCAACGATGTAGTAAGTCTCGTAGCGTCCGAGCGGTTCGTTGAAATTGCGCTGATTGTAGGCGGTGTCGGGATGATTGTGGATCGGCATGCTCCCGCGCTCGTAGGGGACCGGTTCGGCAAAATAGCCGTCATCAAGCCAGACCTGCAACGGAAGGAGGTCGGGATAGCTTTGGTGAATGTATTCGCCGACCATCTGCACCGGACGCTGCATAATGTTTTGGCATGGCATGTTGAGCAGTGCGCCGCTTTCGAGACCAGCATCGACGAGGATGCTCAGCTCGATCCCAGCCAGTTCGTTCCATGCCATGTTCTCCAGTCCGGGAATCTCATCGTAGATTTCCTTGAAACGGTAGGATCCCCATGGGCCGGGCTGGGTGATTTTGACCTGCTTGATCGGACGCTTGACGAGCTCATCAATGAGCGTTTCGTAAGTGGCCGCGGGCATGATTTTTAGAGCATCGGACTGGACGGCTTCGATGTAGAAATCCATACGCGGGAACACAGCCTTCTTCTGCCGGAGAAGCAGATAGAAATCACAATAGTAGTATTGCTTCCAAGCGTAGTTCCTGTCCGCTTCCTCGCGTCCAAACGGCACAAGTTCTCCGCCCCACATCTGCCACAGCGTGGGCTGCATAGTGAAATCGGCGTAGGCAACCAGACCCGCATGCGTGGCAAGTTCCGGGATGGCCGCACCGGGACCGAGGACAATGTGCAGGGTGTCCACATCGGGGCTTGCGAGCCGGGCAGCAAGCGAGGTCACGGCATCGGCGTCAAGCACATCTGCCAGCGTCCCGTCCTTGTTGACCCAGCCAAATGACGGATCCTCGCTCACAAATTTTTTCCGATACTCAGCGAGATCACTTCGGAAGAGTCCGGCGGTGGACTCAAAAACAACCTTCTGCCCCAGCGCACCAGCGGCCTCGGTTAAACCCGCCCGTAGCGAAGCCCAATTCACCCCATACCATCCGTCAATCAGCAAAACCCCCGGAGAGTTGGTGCCTGTTTTGGCAGTGAGTTCATCAAGCAATCTGCGGCAGGATGTAGTGGATCCGACCGAGATCGCGTTGCGGGTTTCTGCGGTGAGCGGTAGAAGGTTTTCCGCATTTTTGCGGTTTTCGTAGAGTGG
>JBMOHW010000227.1:0-3306 GCA_049317665.1 Terrimicrobiaceae bacterium
GATGAGCGTCGTCACTAAACTAAATTACGGCTTCCAGTAGATTTAGTTAATGAAGGAGATGAACTGGTCGGTGTAGAAGCCGCTAGAGTTTTTAGATTTAAGCTTGGTAAGGAAATATTCGATACGCCACTCACAACACCGCCGCGCGCCCAGATTGCAAAATTACGAGCTTTATCGTTCAGGGTAAGCAAAGCTGCCACCTGATCGTTATATGCGTACGCAGCATAAATAGCCAGTCCCATAGCTATCATCATAAGTAAAACATTCAAAATCGCAAACCAGCCGTTATAAGCTGCCTGCGTACGTGTCCAGTTGAAAATAGAGCCCATTATTCCGCTATTGTTACGCTCGTTTGTTTGAACACTGGATACATCGGCTCTAGATACAGGTTTCACGAACTTACTACCTTTTTTCTTATCATCGTCGGCCTTGTTTGAGCGAATGCGCATGTAAATCTTTCCGTCATTAGGCATCTGAGGACCAGGTAACTGCTGACCGTTATTGAAATAGACTTCGCGTCTACCAAGTGGCTGAATACCAACTGAACTGCGTTTTACGTTTTTCACTAGTAAAGCAAAGGCGTTCGAATCAATATTGATCATGGACCCAAAGACGATGACTTGGGAGGGCCGGCAACCAAGATCAGTTCCTTGGTATGAATAAAACGTAGCGTTCGGAGGAACCATCATACTTAACGACCAATTGTTCAGTGTAACTTGAGTATTGCGCTCACTGGGGTTCGCATACGGAATAAACTTGTTCAAAAAACTAGTGGATTGAGTTTCGGCAGGATTCACACGAATAAGTGACGAAACCTCAAGAATCTTTCCAGTAGGACTTGTGAAATGTGCTATAACTTCAGCATCAGCCTGGATGTTTTCAATCGTGTGGCGACTTGGATGAGTGACTGCTACCCAACTACACGTATATCCTTCCCCATTGAATTTACAACTACCTAGGTTTGTCTGACTAAATAGAATTAATAGATTCCCCTGTTCAATTAATACAGACCCATTCGTCGCATAAGCGTCGTCCATCACAAGATCGCACAGACTGTCGCACGGCTGAGCTGTGGACTGTGACAAATTAATTGGGCTCGGATTTTGAGCTTTAGAGCAATCGCTCATTTGTAGTTTGGCGTTATTTTGTATCTTGGGAATAATCAATGGAACCAGCCGCTGCTGCAATCATAGGTGTTCAAATCGCACTTCTAGCTGGTCTTGGTATTTATACGGGATGGACCGTTTCCAAAAATGCCCCAGCCGGAGAGTACAATTCCAAATTCTGGTGGAATGTGGCACGAACAGTTGTGGTGTTCCTACCGATGGCACTAGCATGGTTCAGCCTGTTCTCCGGCATGTTTTTACAAGCTATTGATCTAGTTCTTCCGGTAATTGTTGGAGTAGCAGCTATAGGACTAAATTTTGCTATAGATTTTGGCGTGTCTTCCGGAAGTTTTGCCGTCCTATGGTCGTATCTAATTTACCCATTTATTTGGCTTCTACGCCGAGTAGGATTGCTGAAGCAAGTAACTGTATGAAAATAAAAGGCAGATTAGATTAATGGCAGCAGCAGCTCCCGTAACTTCTTACGAGGGGATTTGCGATTTACCCCTGAATGTTTTCGGGTACTCTTTCAAGACCCGTTTATTTCCTTCCGTGATTGTGTTCACGTTAGCGATTGGGTGGTACTACCTCAACGGTCTATTTTTCAAAGGAGGTACTACGGCGTTGCATGCTCTTGTCCCCTTCTTTTTTGTACTCATATTAGCTGGCGCCCAGTCATACGTAATCATAAAACAGCCCCAGTGTCCACCAGTTCCATGGTGGGGAATTCTAGGAGCTTGGGCAATTGGAATTTTGGCTGGGACGATTGGATACTGGTCGGCTTGGGCAGCTACTGGAAAACAGCTTGGCCAAGGCGGTATAACTCCTGTTGTGGTAACCCGAGATTCATTCACGACCGAGCATTTTAACGAGGTTACACAGTCATTTATTTTTAGCGATAAACCTACTACCAACCTAGGAGTTGGTACTTCTGTAACAGACATGTTGTCGTCTTCGGATGGCCAAAAATGTAAAGCTCCATCCGGAAATGATGATAAGACGTTCGTTGTAGATTTATACAAAAATGGTAAGCTTATTACCCAAGCTATTGGGGAGTAATTGAACGCATAGCGTTACGAAGAATACGGTGATATCCAATCATCTGGGTACCACTGTGTCGCTCTGAACCCAGTACTCGCCCATCTGCAGTCGTTACGACAACTACAATAGTAGGAACAACTTTCACTCCAAATTGACTAGAATAATTCATCACATCCTGATGAGTATCTACACTCACCCACTTCACTGCCGGAAACTCGGTACGAAGTAGCTGAAGCGCCGGTTTAATGATTTGACAAGGACCACACGTCTTTGACCAGAAGTGATATACTGTCACAACATTGCTCATTCTTCTTTTGTTATTGTAGTTCCCTCTGAGATTAAATGATTTGAGCTGACGAGGCGATACTGAGTTGACCGATGAAGTTTCTGCTTGATTATCTCAAATCCCTTCTTCTTGACTGTCTTGGATAGAGCGGAAACCAGAGCAGCATCCAAAGACGCTTGATCAAGTTTATCTAGATTATCACGACACCATTTGTGTAGCGCAATATCTGAGACCGGAGGACCCATAAGAGTTAGCGGGAGTCCTTCCAATGCCACCTGAGTATTTGTGGTAATTACCTTAACTTCTGCTTCGGGATTCAGAACTTTCGTTGCCATCTTGTCAACAATAGCATTATTCACACTATTGTAGTCATCTCCACCCGTATGAGCGTCAACATGAGTGATTGTGAATGAATTGAATTTTGATAGACGAGTAGATGTGTCTTCAATAAGATCCCGATGGCATACATCCTTATTCGACTTTGTCTTCCAATTATTTGAAAGCCACGAAGGAAGCCAAGTGGTTAAACAGTTTTTCGAATAGTCAGAATCTGTGAAGATATGAATATCTACATCATAAGGAAAGTTCTTCTCGATAATCTGCACAGCTTGAGAAATCGCCATCAGTTCTCCACGCTGATTGGTTTGCTGCTGGTCAGCAGGAACTACTTGAGCATCAGAGAATTCCTTGTGGTCTGGAAACCATACGCCCCACGCAGCCTTAGCGCTCTTCTTGCCATTACTTCCACACGCACCATCGGTAAATACTACAATCTTCATCTTAGTTTATTATGGGGTGGTGTAAGAAAGTCGGAATCCGTTTTGTGATACATCGGCTATGAATTGCCGGCTGAATTAATGTAGGATCTTCAAC
>JBMOHW010000228.1:0-3303 GCA_049317665.1 Terrimicrobiaceae bacterium
CTTGCCACAAGAGTGCGATCGCCAATGTCGCCCTGAAAAAAAAGGTGGCGAGAATCGTTCTTTACAGAAGCGAGTGTGGCTAAATTACCGGCATAGGTCAATTTGTCCAAATTTATAATGCCTTCAGCCTTTGGGTCTTTTAACCAATCAAGGACGAAGTTCGCACCAATAAATCCTGCGCCGCCAGTCACTAAAATCATTGTCTCATCTTTATTTATCTCGCCATATGCACTTATGGAATCTGAAGTAGTTTAAGGTATTTATTAAAGCGTTTTTTTCCAAATAAAAAGATGCCAAATTTTTGAACAAACTTTAAACTACCCTTAGGCTTTGATAACAGAACTTCTTCAACTTCGCCACCAAGTACTTTATTACAGTTAATTAATGCTGGATTAATAAAAATTCGAAATCCTTTTTTTCTTAAATCACGATGAAATGGGATGTGATCAGCCACATCAATGCCACCCGCTTGATTGTCTGTTCCCGCATATCTGCCAGCCAAAAAGGCCTCGCGAGTATAAATTCCCAAGCCTCCGAATGCTGAATCCACCTCGATCAAGTCTGCACGCGGATCGATTGGGGACTGCTTAGAACCAATAGCGATATCATGGGCGGCAACATCACTAAGAATGTTTTCTAACTGTCGCTTTTGCTCCCAACAATCCATAGGATTCCAATAAGGATGGCTGAGCGCCCAAATTTCATAGTACTCCCCCAGCTGATTTGCTGTTATGACATCCCAAGGCTCATCCACCTCCCAGCACTGAGCAATCTTCTCCCGAGTAACAAGTCCATTCATGCCATCCATGTCAGCCATAGCAACGTAATCAATAACACTGTATTTTGAATCATTTGCTACAGCATCAATAATTAGATTTCTACAATACGCAATCCGGTCAGTTCTCTTAGGGTATTTTTTACTTAACTCGCCAACGCTTATAAATGAAAAATTAGGAATTGTTTTTGAAAAATCTTCTAATTTTGTAATAGTGTCATCACTAGAATCACTCTCTACTACAAAACAAAAGACTTTTTTAAATTGGTCAAAACTAATGAGCAGTCGCCCAAAATCATTCTCAATTTGCGCAGATGCATTACGTACCGGACCAGCCAACAAAACTGTGGATTCAGAGATTGACTTTCTCGACTTCTTTAGTAGGTTAGTTAAGAACATGGCATATCTTAAATCAGAGGCGTCTAAAAGCCTAGTTTAGGTTATCGAAAAATCATGTTTGATTTTCTGCACCACTGTGTTGGCAAAATTTTGTGTAGCGAACGGCCAAAACTGTTCGCTTAGCAAAAACTTTCTGATAGCCTGATGAAAGTGACCAAATTGTTTTGGTGTAATTGATTTTATGAATTCATATAAATCTACATAAGATGAAAATTCACGAAAGTCGATAAAACACTCTTTTGGAATGACTTTTTCAATATTCGCATCACCCCAATAGATCGGAACGCATCCAGCAAAAAAACAATCAAATATTTTTTCAGTGATATAGCCATCAATATCACGGGCATTTTCAAAGCAAATAGAAAACTTTGTTTTTCTTAAAACCTCGTATTTTGTTATTGCTGGGCCTTGATAACTTGGAAAAGTAGGTCTACCAAGCAAAAAGGGAATGATTTTATCTGCTCGGTAGCGTAATTTCCCAACGTTACCCAAACGTTTCTGGGGCACTTTCCAGCCATTACCGTAAAGCTTGAAGTCGCCGATCGCATTATCTTCAAACCACTTAATAGCCTTGACTCTTTCGGAATAAAGTTCGCGCTCATCAAATACAGATGCATGCCGGTTACTGCCTATCAAACAACAAAAATCGGGGCGGTCGTCAGATGAAGGAAATTGAAAATCAGTGGTGCACTCTTTTGGAATTGGATTTGGATGAAAGATTTTTACAAATCGATCATGAGAAATATTGGTTCCCGAGTCATCCCTAATTCCATTTTCCAAGAGCTCCTTATTCCAAGTAAAAATAGCATCAAACCGGCCTAAATAGCTGCATTCAGCGTTTCTAGGAACCGTCAAAGGGGTTTCATACAAAATGAGGTAATTCTTTTTTACTTCAGAGGGCACAAAATCGACAGATTCAACATAAAGAGAAAAATTTGGAATAGCACCTTGATCCCGATTAACATCTTCGGTATGAAGCTCAATCCCATTCTTGCGTGCCAACGTATTGAGTAAACGCATTGGCTCCAAACAATCGTCACGGTTTCGAGAGCTCAAAACATCAAAAATATCATCTCGACCATTCTCCCACCCGTAAATACTACCTGTGACCATAATTTTCCCGTTATTCAGTAGACCGGCGAGAGTTAATAAATAGAAATCATGAATAGAAATTCATCTAGTGTTTTAATTATACGAATATGAATATTACGGCTCAAATCCAAGGCGGTCTTGGAAACCAACTTTTTCAGTATGCCACTGCAAAAGCTCTAAGCATTCGTCTAAAGCGTACTTTGCAACTCGATATTAGCTGGTTTAGTCATCACTGGGAGGATGTAACACCAAGGCACTTTTTATTACCCGAGCTGAGAATAGACTATGAATTAACAAACCATGTTCAGACCATCCAATCACCAAAGAGATGGCGAAGAATTGCACAACGATTTCTGCCGCTTAACCCCTATATTTTAAAAGATCGCCCATTTCGCTTTAATTCAGATCTAAATACTTTCAAACCCTACACTAGCCAAGATATTTATCTAATGGGCTACTGGCAATCTTATCATTACTTTAACGCGATACGGGACTTGCTAATTAGGGAGATTAGACCTGTGGGTGCACTTTCCGATCACTATCAAGGGTATCTCGAGAAAATTCAAAGCTACCCGTCCGCCATGGTTCATATTCGTAGGGGTGATTATGTTCATCTCCCAGTTGCAGCAAAAATTCATGGATTTCTTGGGTTAGATTACTATCAAAAAGGTTTTGATCGACTTCTGGCCTCCGATCCGAATACACATTTTTTTGTATTCTCGGATGATATTGAGTGGGCTAAAGCCCATTTACCCTACCAAAATAAGATCTGCTTTATTGAGAGTATTGGTGCGAAGAATGTCCCAGTACAAGAACTTTTTTTAATGGGTCAATGCCAAAAGCATTTAATTGCAAATAGCTCTCTGAGTTGGTGGGGTGCATGGTTAAGTGAAAGCGCAACACCGATGGTAATTGCGCCAAAACACTGGATACATGATCGAGATAAGAACTGGGACGACCTGCTGCCAAAACACTGGCAAAAACTCTAGCGTATCGCGCCAGTAAATCTACCAAGAATGGTGGCGGTGATAGCTACC
>JBMOHW010000229.1:0-3300 GCA_049317665.1 Terrimicrobiaceae bacterium
AGGGAGCCGGTCGATGCGGGAGCCGCCGGACCAGTTACCTCATAGCGAAAGGCAGAGGACACGCGATGTCCTACACGTTGGCATTCGTAATCCACCGAGCCTCCTCCGCGCCGCGCGCGCATTCTGGCATCGAAGTATGGCAGGTGGAAAAGCGTCCGTGCGACCCACACCGCCAGCGGTTGATTGCAATCGAGCGAGTAAAACCAGACACCCGCCCGCCCGTGGCGGTCGCGCACATACGTTCGAATATTCAGTTCGAGAAAATTCGAAATCCAAGGCAGGGCTGGCAAACCCGCCGGTCGCACGCCTCGCATGAAAAATGGCACCAATCCAATGTAGGCCCGACCGTTCCAAGCATCGACCTCAAGCCCCGGCGGAAGAGTATTCTGCACGGTCACGGGATCCCAGTCCCAGTGGAGAAACAACAAATCTTCCCAACGCTGCCGCATGACGACTGGACCAGGGGAAGGGCGGGGGTTGGCGACGGGGGACACGCGGTCACTTTCGCCGGGATTCGACACCCGGCAACAGAATATCCGAAAGATGCTCGTCGGATGCGTCAAACCGGGGAATGGTCAGCACGGCAAGACGATTCCGTGGGGAGGCCGATGTGATCCGATGGTGCACCGTTTTGCTGATGACGCAGAGTTCATTGGCGACCAAGTGGTGGCTGGTCGTCTGGCAGGTCGCGGGGTCATGCAGTTGAAGGTCGATTGAGCCGTCGATCACAAAATAAATTTCGTCAAATGTCCGATGGTAGTGGGCTGTCGTGACCCCGATATCAAAGGCGAGAGCGACGTTGGGAGAGTATTCCTCCCCACGGAGGACCTCATGAATCGCCCCGCATGTCGGGGACGTCTTGACGACGTGGTCGGCGAGAAGTTTCAAGATCATTGGACAGCCAGATACTAGGCGCAGTCGCGTGGGATGATCACGACTATTCGGAGCCGCTCGCAACGGCGTTTCCGTCCGACCGGGAAACAGTCAGGTTTGGTGGGCGGTTGGAAATTTCGTCGCAATTCCGGAAAGAACTCCGTAGCTTCGTCTTCCATGTCCAGCATGGTCGAACTCCGGGAGGTCAACAAATCGTTCGGCACCTACCGTGCACTTCAGGATGTCAACTTCGAGATTCGCGAGGGCGAGTTCATGACATTTCTCGGGCCATCCGGATGCGGGAAGACAACGTGTTTGCGCCTGATCAGTGGGTTTGATACGCCCAGCACCGGGCAGATTTTTATCGGCGGAACCGACGTGACGCTCGACCCGCCCTACCGGCGCGACGTCAATCAAGTGTTTCAAAGCTACGCCCTCTTCCCGCACCTGACCATCTACGAGAATATCGCCTTTGGGCTCCGAATGAAAAAAGTCCCGCAGGCTGAGGTCAAGGCCCGCGTCGATCGCGTCGTGGAGATGACGTCACTGGGGTCCTTCGTCGACCGCAAGCCCGCTCAGATGTCTGGCGGCCAGCGTCAGCGTGTTGCCCTCGCCCGCGCCATTGTCTGCGAGCCGAAAGTCCTTCTCCTCGACGAGCCGCTGAGTGCCTTGGATGCCAAGCTTCGCGCGCAAATGCGGATCGAGCTCAAGCAGCTCCAGAAGCGTCTCGGGATCACATTTGTTTTTGTCACTCACGATCAGGAAGAGGCCCTGACGATGAGCGACCGGGTCGCGGTGATCAATGCCGGACGAGTCGAGCAGATCGGAACGGTCAACGAAATTTACTATCAGCCCGCCACGCGGTTTGTGGCGACGTTCATTGGCGAGACCAATATCGTCGAGGCTGAGGTGATCGCTCGCGCGGACGGCCTCGTCCGATGTCGGCTCGAAGGCGGCTTAGAGTTGCTGGTCAAAGATGGGCCACGCGCTTCCGGTGGCAAGGTCCTCCTGTCGCTCCGGCCTGAAAAGGTTCGCCTCTACCGTGCGAATCCGGGCGGTCAAAATTGCTTTCCGGGGCGGATCTCGGTGGAAATCTTCAAAGGTGCCGTCGACGATTTGACGATCGTTGTCGAAGGTGGCCTCGAACTCGGGGCGCTTCTAGCCAACGACGGACAGGAGGAACTCGAATTTCACGAGGGGGAGGCGATCTTTGCTCGCATCCAGCCGGAGGACATCAATGTCGTTGCAGCGTGAGCGTTTAGGTAGGTGAAAACAGGAGGAATTTAACGGGAACCAGTCACATCGACAGGGATGCCCCCGAATTCGTTCAAAATATTTTTAAAAAAGTTTTGACGAGCCACCTCGGATGGCTATCACTTGGCACAACACGTGCTCTCACTGGCACTCAACATGCTGGTAAGGGCGTGAAAACCTGAGTCGGGTTTCTGGAAGCAGAAATTCGGCTCTACAAAAAAACAAAGGAGAAAAATCAAAATGAAACTCGCTACAAAATTTGTCGCAATGGCAAGCATGGCGGTCGTCCTCGCGGGCAACCCTCTTCTCGCCGGAGATGGCAAAACGTTCAAAGAAAAAGTCGTCATCGAAGAACCAACGCAATGGTATAATGCGGCACTCAGCACAGGCTGGGACAGCCTCTATATGTTCCGTGGCGTCAACGTGCTTTCGCACGGGGCCTTCGGAGACACAGATGACTACGGCTCGGGCATTTACTGGACCGATCTGAGCTTCACCTGGAACATCACGGAGAATGATTTCCTCACCGTGGGATCCTGGATGGCGTTCGGAACGCAGAACACTGCCTACAAAGAACTCGACATCTACACGAGCTATACCAAGACGATCGGCGATCTCTCGCTGAGCGCTGGGTATATCTTCTATTACGTGTTCGGTGCGTCCAACCACCTCTACTCGCATGAGTTGAACGTGAAGGCCGCCTACACGTTTGATCTCGGATTCATGAGCATCGTTCCGTCGATCGCCTACTTCTTCAACATCGGTCCCGACATCGCGGACGGTGCTGGAATCGCCCGGGCGGCTTCGAGCTACCTCCAACTCCGCGTGGACGGCAGCATTCCGATCTACAAAGACACTGTTGCTCTCGCTCCATGGATCTCCTATGGAACGAACTTCCAATACAACACCCGGCTCAGCAGCTCGGGAACATTGGATTTCTTCAACGGTGCTAACGCTTTGGAACTCGGCCTCGGCCTTCCGGTTAAGCTCAACGACGTGATCAGCCTCTACGGCTATGTGGCCTACAGCTACGCGTTCGAGAACTTGAACGGAACCACCAACCCAAGCACTGTCTGGGGTGGCGCGAAAGTGACCTTCTCGTTCTAATTCCGAGACGGGAAAACTTAACCATAAAAACCCTCCCGGTTTCGGCCGGGGGGGTTTTTTGTTGAT
>JBMOHW010000230.1:0-3295 GCA_049317665.1 Terrimicrobiaceae bacterium
TATTTTTTCCAGCCTTGTTTTGGTTCTGCCATAGTGTATTATTTATTGTTATGCACTGGCTGACATACTGATCTTTCGTTGATATCCTACCCCTTTACGCATGATATCAATAAGATCATCTAATTTTTGTGATACCAACACATTAGAAGCAATCAATTCGGCATCAGACCGTTGAGCAGTTGATTCGTTTACCGCTGAAGTATTGCCTGTTGCAGGTTGTCCTGCAAACCTACTCATCATTTCAGGATCTAAACTAGATTGATAAGCGGTAGACATTTCAGGAAATCTAATATTTTCAGCCGATTCTATGTTAATAAACCCTCGAGCAATTGACAGTGCCCCCGATGTTGGTACACTAGATGTGCCGCTTGGAACTGTTCGTTGCGTTCCTCCACCTGATGGAGGACCTGTGCGCGGTGCTGGGGTCACTACCGGTGCTGCTGGTGTCACCGCTGCTGCTGGTGGAGTCACTGTTGGTTGGAGCCGTCCCTGCAAGATATTTTTAATATATGTTTCAGCATCTACTCCAATCTTTCCAGCAGCAGCAGTTGCTTTTTCAAAAGATTTACCAAGTTCTACAATAAACTTGTTAACTTCTTCTTGTGCTTTACGTTCAACTTCGGAACTTTTCATACCAGGAAACGGCAAATCTCTATTGAATCCGGGTTGACCTGAGATGAGTCCTCCGGACTGCTGATTTTGTTGGACAGCAGTTCGTTCTCTTGTACCTGGTAAAATATCTGTGAAAGCTGTGACTTTTCCTGCTAGAATACCCATGGCTTGAGCGGCCGGTACTATGCCTTTAGTTGACATATCACTGAGGTTTATAGCAGCATCACGTTGTTTCTGTGTCAGTTCTACCATGGCCGCCACAGATTCACCTGTGGCTTTGGTTTGTGCGTCTTGCTGTGCTTTGGCATCTTCGCTTGCTGTGGTTGGCTTTTGCCCGGCCGCTATTTGTGCGGCTTGTCGTTTGGCTTCTCCTGCCGCGGTATTTTCAAACCCTGTACCTTGGGCAGCATTAAATCCTATATTTTTACCACCGGCCTGTACAACATTACCCATGGTATCATAAAATCTTGTGGTAGATTCACCGGCCTGCTTCATTATTGCGTCGTTGCTTATTTTTGCACCAGCGGAAACGTCTTGTATCATCTTGACAACTTCCGGCATCTGCATCAGCATCTTCCGACCTTCTTCGGTCTGTGTTCCAAAACCTCCCATGGTAGCCATGGCTGCTTTTTCAGCTTCGGCACCACCAGCTTGCTTGATTCTAGCCAATAATTCGTCTTGCTGCTTTATGGTTTCTGCCATGCGAGCGCCTTCGGCACCACCACGTGCCACGACCTGATTTTGTTGACGTCTCATGAGAGCAAATTTCTCATCGTTTAATCGCTCTTCACGCTCTTTGCCCAATGCTTCGGCACTCTTTCCAGTTAGTTTGCTCAGGTTGTCAAGTTGTTTTAGATAATCGGCGGCACCTGCATTCAACTCTTCCTGAGTCATCTTCTGAGCCTGACCAGACTGGGTTTGTATTTTGAGATATCCGGCTATGCCCTTGTTGATGCTGTCAACACTCATGCCCATGTTCATGAATTCAGTCTGGAGGCCGGTCTGCTGTATACTGGCAGAAACATCAGCAAATTGTTTCATACCTTGAGATACAGTACCGCCCAGTTTTGACAACATTTCGGCATTCTGGCCTACCATCTGCGTGATTTTTGGTAGGTCTTCTTTTGACGTAGCACCAAACTTACGCATGGTCTCATACGTGTCAGTGAGATCTGCTTTGCCAGCAGCACCCACACTGGACAGATCTTGATAACTCTTCATCAATGCATCCGCCTGGGCGCCAGCCATTTTCACATATAGTTTCAACGATTCAGATGCAGTACCAAGTGCTATACCAAATATTGATGTTGTTCCTGCAAGTTTTTTAAGTTCTTCACCACTGAGATCCAGGGCGTTGTTGTATGCACTTACACCGGTAGTACCTTTGACTGTGGCATCAAACAAAGATCCAAAAGGACCCAGTATGCTGCCGGCAGAGGTACTAAGTCTGCTGAAACTGTTACCGGCTTGCCCGGCCAATGTCGTTAATGCTTTTACTTTTTCTTTAAGGTCGGCAATTTCTGCTTCTAATTCCGCTTGTGTAGCCATGATGGTTCCTTGTAATTTTTTCCAGGAAGGGATTTTGTCATAATTATATTTATCGAGGAAATTTATGCTACCAAACAACCCGCTAACACAATATTTTCGCCAACCAGCGATCTATATCCGATTGCCCAGCAAGGGACGATTCTACCCACCAGGCACATTAAACATGCCGCCCAACGGTGAAATACCGGTTCTGCCCATGACCTCAGTGGATGAGATCACTTA
Source organism: Terrimicrobiaceae bacterium (assembly GCA_049317665.1). Lineage (GTDB taxonomy): Bacteria > Verrucomicrobiota > Verrucomicrobiia > Chthoniobacterales > Terrimicrobiaceae > JBBRHN01. The sequence goes on from JBMOHW010000230.1 coordinate 2,383, forward strand.
TAGAACTCCGGACGCATTGTACAATGGTGCTGCAACTGTGAGTGTGATCAAGAGTTGTGTGCCTAACATTAGAGATCCTTGGGTCATGCCCGGAGTAGATGTTGATGCTGTGCTAGTGGGTATCAGGATTGCTAGTTTTGGGCATGTTATGAAGATTTCTCCGACCTGCCCAGAATGCAAAGAAATAGAAGATGTCCAGGTAGATCTGCGAGCAGTCAATGACAATATCGGAGTTGGCGACTATGATACGCCGTTGAGTATAGGGGATTTGGAAATTTATATAAATCCGATCACATATCTCACTATAAATCAGAACAATCAAATTCAACTTGAACAACAACAAAAACTCATGGCTGTCACAGCCACAGAACTTGATGATGCCGTGAGACTAGAAAAGTTAAAAGAGATAATGGGCACTATCAATGAGATCACAGTAAAAACTGTGGCACACAGCATTGGTGCTATCAAGTCACCCACTGCAATGGTAACTGAAAATGAGTTTATACTTGAATATTTGCGTAATTGTGATAGCAAGACATTCAATCAGATTCGCGACCATGTGATTAAACAACGTGAAGCAGGTGAAATTAAACCATTGGATCTTGCCTGTGGTCATTGCAACCACAATTACAAACAACCATTCACTTTGGACATGGCAAGTTTTTTCGCCAACAACTCCTGAGATCCAATCCTGGGGAAATCAGTGAGTTGATAGATAACATGGAAAAAGATTGCCAAACCATACGCCAGGAAGCATTGAAGATAAGTTGGTTCATGCGTGGGGGGATCACATACGATCAGACAATGGCATTAGGCACACAGGAACGCAATCTAATCAATGAAATTATAACAGATAACTTAGAAACAACTAAGAAATCAGGATTGCCATTCTTCTAATGGATATCAAAACAGT
>JBMOHW010000231.1:0-3287 GCA_049317665.1 Terrimicrobiaceae bacterium
ATACTAGGCACAGGTGAAGCACAAGAAGCACCACAATGCAAGCATGGACACATGAGATGGCGTGAAGGTGAGAAGAACGGCAGAGCATGGGGCGGTTATCAGTGCAATCAAATGAACGCAGGTGGAATTAAATCTGATTGTCCACCAATCTGGTACAACATAGGCAGCGATGGTAAATGGCATCCACAGAAAGCAAAGGTGTAAAATGGGACATGTTGGGATTAAGATCAATGGTGAATGGCTTGACCTAATGTCAGCCTTCATCGCTTGTCAGTTATGTAATGAGCCAGTGCAGATTCGTGAGCTAGAGAATATCTCATCTGATTCTGTCAATGGAGTTGTCACATGGCAATGTGCAAAATGCACAGCAGTCAATGGATAAGAACAATCTGATAGCTGCATGCATTATTGTGTTGGTCATTATGTCAAGCCTTATGGGCTACATGGTAGGAATCGGCTATTAGTCAAGCAAGGAAGCACAGAGGTTTCCGGACAGAGCGTGTTGTAGCACAGTACCTATCGACTGTGTGGGCAGGCGCATGTGTGGGAAGGGGTAGTGGCAAGGATATTGTTAATGTGCCGTTCGATGTTGAAGTCAAAGCCCGCGCTGGATTTCAACCTCTTGCATACATTAAACAGTTAAAAGCTCGGACATCCATTTCGGGGGAATTAGGATTCGGAGTCATACGGCTAAATGGGCAAGGAGAAGATGCAGCGGAGTATGCCTGCATTATCCGACTAGCTGATCTATTGCCACTACTCATATTAAAGTACGGTCACTTAGACAATCAACCCACAGAGGCAGACATAGACCGATGCTCTGGATGTGGGTCATACATGATCAGGAGATGCTTAACTTGCCAACCTATGACTACCGATGCCAATCCTGCAATCTATCTCAAGAAGTCACTCATGGATTCGACAGTAGACCAGTAGTGCCATGCCAGTTATGCAATGCTCCCATGATCAAAGGTTTTACAGCTTCGGCTATTCACTTCAGGGGCAAGGGCTTCTATTCAACGGATAAATAGTTATTCACAGAAGTTATCCACAGGGTATAACAAAGGAGTTATTCCAATGCGAAACACCGCTCTGACCAGCACTTATGTAAATGGATTTGACAGCAATGGTACGCTAACGGCGCAGAGCCTCTCAAAGGCTCACCGCAAGCCCCTGAGGGGCGTAGCTTGCGGGGTGCTAGTAGCTATTGGGATATCTCTATTGCTACCGTATGAAGCAGGCTCTACTAACTTACAAGATATATCTATGACTCCTAAACAATATGCATATTACTCATTAGGAGATGTTAAACAATACAAATGCATTGCAGCTCTATATGGTAAAGAGAGTGCATGGAATCCTAAAGCAGTTAATGGTAGTCATGCTGGTATTCCACAAGGTAGATCTAAATGGCTATTAACAGCTACACCAATACAGCAAGTAGAGTGGGGCTTACGCTACATTAAGCATAGGTACTCAACACCTTGCAAGGCTTATGATCATTGGAAGGCTAAGGGATGGCATTAGACAAGCTGAACAGTAGGCGTTATCGCGAGCAGCGACAGCGTGTGTTCATGCGTGATGGCAGAGCTTGTCAGTTGTGTGGCACAGATGAGGGTGAGATGCACATCGACCACATCATTCCTCGCAAAGCAGGTGGAGACCACAGCTTAGATAATCTAAGGGTGCTATGTAAGTCATGCAACCTACGCAAAGGTGCGCTCAATGAGGGCGTTTTTTTATCACAGACGGCTACCCCCCCTGTCTTTCTCGACTATATCTCCCCGATGCAGTCCGAGACGATGCTGGACAGTCCTTTTAAGACCCGACCCGATCCAGATCAATGACAACTAAGCCCAGAAAGTCCAAAGCCTTACGAGGGGCAACCAAACCGAGGCTTCACAGCCCACTTCTTAAAGGCGAAAACAAGCTGCAAGATGTTAAAGACCTATGCGCAATCGTCAAGATGGATCTCATGCCGTGGCAGGAGTTCGTGCTTAAAGACATGCTTACTGTGGACAAGAAGGGCATGTGGATTCGTAAGACAAACCTCATTCTGGTTGCTCGGCAGAACGGCAAGACTCACTTGGCGCGTATGTTGATCCTTGCCCACCTCATCAAGTGGAATACCAATGTCCTTATCATGTCCTCTAACAGAAGCATGGCTTTAGACACCTTTCGACAAGTTACTAGTTTATTGGAGACAAATGACCACCTTAAAGGATTCGTCAAACAAATTAGACACGCCAACGGCACAGAGTCTATTGAGATGCTATCTGGAGCAAGGCTCGATGTTGTTGCAGCAACTAGAGACGGATCTCGCGGCAGAAGTGTCAATGGATTACTCTATATCGATGAAATCCGAGAGATCACAGAAGATGGATTTAGAGCTGCTACTCCTACGACTAGAGCTCATCCAAACTCTCAGACGCTTCTTACCTCTAATGCAGGAGACGCTTTCAGCACTGTCCTTAACGACCTACGAGAACGAGCTATTGACTATCCGCCAAAGTCTTTTGGATTCTATGAATACTCAGCACCACAGTATTGCAAGATAACTGATCGCGATGCATGGGCTCTGGCTAACCCCTCACTGGGGTACACAATCACCGAGGAAGCGATTGAAGAAGCGATTGCTACATCTCCTATTGAAAACACACGCACTGAAACGCTTTGTCAATGGATTGATTCACTAAGTAGTCCATGGCCTCATGGAGTCCTAGAGGACACATCCGATAGCACACTTGAAATGGCTCCTGGGGCTTATACTGTCTTTGGTTTCGATGTCAGTCCTTCACGCAGGAACGGATCATTGGTCGCAGGACAGCTACTCCCAGATGGGAGGATTGGCATCGGGATCTTAGAGACTTACAGCTCTCAGGTTGCTATTGATGAGTTAAAGATGGCGGCATCTATCAAGGGTTGGTGCGATATCTATAAACCGCGCCTAGTCTGCTTTGACAAGTACGCCACTCAGACTATTGCAGATCGCTTAGGCAATGCTGGAGTTATGGTCGAAGATGTCTCAGGGCAGCAGTTCTACAAAGCCTGTGGCGATCTATTAGAAGGCTTAGTCAATGCTCGCGTTGTACATAATGGGCAGGCAGAACTTATACAACAGATGAATAACTGTGCAGCTAAGGTCAATGACTCAGCATGGCGCATCATTAAGCGAAAGTCTGCTGGAGACATCTCAGCACCTATTGGATTGGCTATGGTAGTAAGCAAGTTGATGATCCCTGCACCTAAGCCACAGATATATACTTAGACACGCCCTATCACATTGT
>JBMOHW010000232.1:0-3235 GCA_049317665.1 Terrimicrobiaceae bacterium
GATTGCCGCGGTATCGTCTGTGACACCATCCCCAGTGGCACCAAAATCAGTGACCACACAATAACTGTCCAGTCTGCTTTGTAAACTTTGGCTGACTGGAGATCCAACTGAGGATCCAGTCTGCACACTGTAGCCTGTGGCATTAAACCCTGTGTAAGTATAGGCAGTTTGTGTAGCCAGAATATCTGAATATTCTGTTAAAATTTCTACATTGTTATGCTCGTCTGGAGACCCTTCGGCTAGTGTACCTGGGCCAATGAACAATTGGCGTGTGTCTACTGCCCATCCAAATTCAGCAGGGGCCAATGGTTCTGGAAGATCGTTTAGCAGACCTTTGCGTTGGGTTATTCTTGAGATTTGTACAATTGCCACAGTGTGATTCCTTCGGGTATCACATATTTAGCAAGTAATACTGTTCGACCTTTTTCCACCACAAGTCTCGATACCGGTCAAATTCTTTGCCTTCCAGCACAAATTCCTGGTATTCTGGCTGTGAGATCATGTTCATTTGTTCGTCTACAGTGGGTTTGACACACATCAAAATCACGCCTTTTCGGATTCGTGTGCCATGCAGTTCGTTGTGTGCTTCAGCATAGGCACACAACTGCACAAAATAATCATCAATCCACTCACGCTTTTTGGGCTTGTTGGTCTGCTTGTAATCCAGGATGGCTTCATCATTCAAGTGTATACCTGCACCATCTGTTGTGCCTGCGTACACCTTGGGGAAATACAGCGGCACTTCAATTCCCCAAAATTCTGATACGTTCTTCAAACCGTGTTCCACCACAGTGTGTGCCATGGCATGACTGGCCCAGGAGAATGGATTTGTGCCACGGTCTTTGATCACACCGTCTCGAACATACTGTTCAAGATATGTGTGCATGCGTGTGCCGCGATTGGCTGCTTCTGTTGTAATGGCCTGCGCTTGTTCATGCCCCACTCGATTGCGCCAATTCTGCAAGGCCTTTTTACTCTCTTCACTTTTGGTAGCATCAAGTATTGTGGTCACTGAAGGTAGTTTATTTCCATCAGGTGTGGCATACAGTCTGCGGCCGTTGACATTTTCCCGGGGAATAGGCTTATAATCAAATTTTGGGTTGTACAATGTTAAACTCTAAAACTTTCTCCGCAACCGCAGCGGTCGCGTTCATTGGGATTGGTGAATTCAAAGCCTTCATTGAGGCCTTGGCGTACATAGTCTACCTGTGTGCCACGCAAGTACACATCGTGTTTTTTGTCAACCAGCACACAAAAATTTGGTTGAGCATAGTTTATGGTACTGTCATCAGCACAGTATTCTTTCACGTATTCTAACACATAAGCCAGCCCTGAGCAACCGGTAGTTTTTACACCCAGTCGTATGCCGGCATAGCCTTTGGTTGTTACCAATTTTTGTATTTTAGATTGTGCTTGATCAGTTATGGTTATCATGTTACTATTTACTAGTCAATCTCACTGCATAACTCACTGATGATTTGACTGATATTGGGCTGTAATCTTAAATGAGCAAGTTTTCTTGATGTTTCTTTTGTCAAGAATTTTGTAATGTATAAAATAAAATTTTTGTCTTTGGCCAATGTGATTCCATATGATATGGGCTCGCATGACAACACAACCGGCTGGTCAGAAAAATCTTTTGTGAAATAGAATTTTTGTTCGGTAGACCAGTTGATATAAAGATTATTGCATAAACTATGATACTGGTGGCTGGTCAAAAAGTCATCAATTATTGGCTCAATATCTATGTGCGACCCGGCTTGTTGTGTCAGCACAAATTTTATCACACTTAGTGCATTGTAGACTCCTGACAGCACTGTCATTTCTACCAGCTGTTTTTGATCAAAAGACACACACTTTTTAGGAATCTCGCTGGTGTAAAAATCAAAACCAGGATCAATGCGTGTGGATTTTACATATTCAAATTGAAATCGGCGTTGATACTCAGGGTTGTACATGGCAGGACTAGCCGGCAATGGTTCATTCAAAAACACAATGGGCAATATGTTTGCCTCAGTTATCTGACGCAGTGTTTGCCTCCAGGTCAAGGGAGTTTGTCCAGGTAACCCGTAGATCAATTGTGCTTTTACAATCAACTGAGGATGGTTGGTCACCAGTTCACGGGCCATGGCAGCATGAGTTTCCCAACCAACATCTGGACGATCAATGTTTTTTAATATTTCCTCATTGGTGTCTTGTATGGAAAAATTTAATGTTTTTTGTACCAGGCCGCTTTCGGCCATGATGTTGAAAATTTTTAAATTTACATCTTTGCGTAGTTTGCTGTAGTTGCCGCTGATTTTGAATCCAGCATTTTGTTGCAGATTTTTTTGTGCAAAATACTCTATCATGGCAACATCTTCGTCGTACTGCCCAACGTTGGCATCTGACAGGTAAATTTGTTTGATTCCTAATTCGTAAAACAAATCAATTTCTTCCTGGTAGGTATTTTTCCGTCGCGATATTTTGTTTCCTAGCCCGCTGTTCCAATCACAAAATGTACACGAATACGGACAACCTCTTGTCAAGGTGTAGGGTAGATATAAAACACCGTTGCGAGCCAGCAGAGTGCGAGTCATTTCAGCAAACAGTTCTCGATTGTGCGTAAATGGACTGATACTGATCATTTTTACAAACTTATAATCTGCTGTGATTGTTTGCCCAGTGCTCGCATTTATCCATCCACAGTTGCTAGTGTTAAATGCTATCAACGGAGTTTTACCAACCAGACTTTTGATTATGTCTGCAAATGCCTGTTCGCCTGCGCCGTACACTGCATAATCAATATATGGATTTTTTTCAAAAAATGCTGGGTCAAGGTTGATGTTGATACTGGGACCACCAGCAATGATCTTGATATGTTCGGATAACTTTGGTTTGATTTTGCTCAGTTGATCGGTCAAGTAATCATGATTCCACATGTAATGACTGGTACAAAGCACGTCAGGTTCATGTTGTTCAACATAGTCCAGTAACTCTTCATCGGTCAACGTTTGTTGAATGGGCACCAACCATTCCAATTGATCAGCAATCTCTGGGTAGGTTACATCAACATAAGTTTTTAAATGTAACACCGCTGGATACAGCCAAGATTTTGTTCCACCAGCATGATACAGCAGTATACGAAATCGTTGATCCGTCATGAATCAATGTTTCTTTCGATAGTCTTCCACTGCGGCTTTTATAGCATCTTCAGCAAGAATAGAACAATGAATCTTGACTGGTGGCAGTGCGA
>JBMOHW010000233.1:0-3227 GCA_049317665.1 Terrimicrobiaceae bacterium
CCGCACGGACCAGTGGCACCGGCGAGAAGTTTCCGCCAAACTCGGCGAACTCCACTGGTGTGTTGAACATGTAACTGCTCCCAAGATAAACCGAACCGGCGTCGCCATGAAACTCCATCGTCGCATCCTGTTTTGAGGGTTTCACATAAAAGTTTGTCGTCAATCGCCCCAGGGCACCACTCTCAAATTCAATGACAGCGGTATAAAAATCCGGTGTGGTAATCGTGAACTCGGCTCCGTCCTTCGTGCGGCGATCGGCCAGCAACCGGCGTCCAACCGCCGTGACTTTACGCATGGGCCCGCAGAGCGCGGCCCACACACCGAGGGGGTAGACAGCCACGTCCCATACCGGGCCGACTTCGTAGAATGGGGCCGGGTTGGGATGCCACGACTCGATCCGCCCGTGGTTGATCTCGGCGTAGAGCGCGCGGAGCGGTCCTGTTTTTCCTGACCGAAGCAAGCGCGCGAGCGTCTGCACCGGCTCGCCAAGGAAGGTCGAGGGGGCACTGCTCAGGCGCAGGCCCTTGGCCTCGGCAAGGTCGACTAGCGCTTTGGCCTCGGAGGCTGAAGTCGCAAGCGGCTTTTCGGAATGGACATGCTTGCCCGCTTCAAGGCTCCGCGTGATGACTTCCGCATGGGCGTGATGGATTGTGAGATTGACGACCAGAAGAACGGTTTCGTCTGCCAGAACCTCGTCGAGGGAGGCGTAGGCTTTGCCGCCGTGCTTATCCGCAAACTCGCGGGCGCGATCGGGCACGAGATCGCTGAACCCCGCCAGCTCGATGTTGGTGTATTTTGCGATCTGTTCGGCGTAAGCGGTGGCGATGTTGCCACACCCGACGATGACGGTTTTGATTTTTTCCATGGGAGAGATTTATTTGCCGAGCCAGTTCTGCAGACGGGATAATCCAAGCCGGATGTCTTCGAGCGGATTGTGATCTTCCGGCTCGTGCTCGATCGAGATGCCACCCTGGTAGCCGATTGCCTTTAACGCGGCGACGCAGTCCTCAATCCCGACAACTCCCTCGCCGAGCGCACAGGTCTCGTGTCCCATGTCCTTCAACGTCGGATTGGTCGTGGTCGGCACGCGGATATCGTGATGATCGCTGCTCCGGTGCGGTTCAAAGATGTCTTTGAGATGCACATGAACAAGCCGGTCGCCGAGTTCGCGAATCGCATCCGGAGCACTTGTGCCGTAGGTTCCGAACCAGCCGGTGTCGATGGTCACGCCGATGCGCCCGTCGCAGGGGGGACCGATCTTCACGAGCAATTCCGACGCATTCTTCTCGGGGTGATTCTCGTAGCCGAAGACGAGATCGTATTTCTCCAAGGCCCGCAGGAGTTCCTCGCGGTGATTTTCCAAAACGCCCGGCGGACATCCTCCGCCGAGAATGCGCGTATCCAGCGCTTTGGCGATGTGGGAAATCGCCTCGATCTTGCCCAAGTCATCAGGTATGCCAATGGCGAGGCTGGAGACCGAAAGACCGCGCTTTTTCAAAATCGCGGCGGCTTCCTCGATCTGGCGCGGTGTGGCCCAGTCGGGGTTGAGATGTGCGACCCAAAGATCAATCGCCGAAAATCCGAGCGACGTGATCTCACCGAGCATCGCATCGAAGCGCTCCGCAAAAGATTCTTCGGGCTGGAAATATCGACTCACGGCCTGATCACCTTCCCACCACCCCTTTGTCATGGAGTAGCCGAGTTCGCGGGCCACGAAATTCGCGGTCATAAAGGAAATCGTGTTCATAAGAATGAGACTTTCTCAGACCGCCGCGGAAAAATCCACCGTTTTGGCCAGGATGTCAGAGAATCACACAACTACAATCAGCAGGGAACTATCTGGTGGTTGGTCGTTACGCTAAGGGTATGCGAGCAGGAGCCTCTCTCCTACCCCGTTCTCATGCCTCCTAACACAATGCTCGTCCGTGTCGCAACGTGCTTGGCGTTCACGCTCGCATTTAACGCCGCCTCCGCCGAGCAGTCGCCCACACCGGTCAATGCCGTTGGCGGGCCGAAGGTTCTCTTTGACCCCGCTGCTGCCGACGCCGCGGGCCAGATCAGCATCAATGGCGGAGCTGACGGCGGCGCCTCCTTCGAAGTCAGCCGCAGCGGAATCGATGTCACCGTGCAGCCGAACGGGAAATCCAGCTATCCGGGAGTTGTGATTAAACCTCCGCAGCCGTGGGATGCATCGGGGTTCGGGCACGTCGAGGTCAAGGTCACCAACAACGGGACGAAACCATTTCGCGCCAACCTGCGCATCGATAACGAGGGCCCCTGGCAGGAAAACCGCTGGAGCGCAAACACCATCACTATCAAGCCCGGCCAGAGCGTCGTCGTGCCGACGATCTTCGGCTATCAATACGGAAAGGCAGGTTACGCGCTCAAACCGGAGGCCATCAGCAGCGCCACCATTTTCATCGGAAAATCCGATGTCGAGCAGAAGATGCGCATCGAATCTCTGATCGCAGCCGGCCCAGCCGGCGAGAAACCCTATGTCGATCCAAATACGGTTGCAGCGAAACCTCCGGAGGGCGTGATTCTCGGCGGATCGGGCACAATAGACGCCGCAAAACAGATTGTGGCAAAAGGCGCGAAAGGCACGGCCGGGCAAGATGGAAAATCCCTCCAGATCGAATTCCCGGCTGAATCGAAGAATGCTTCGGTCCTCTTCAAGCCCGCAACCGGCATGTGGAACCTCAACCAACACCTGCAAGTCCGCGTAAAGGTGAAGAACACCGGAACGTCCGATATCAATCCCTCGGTCCGCCTCGAGAGCCGGGGCAACGGGGTTTCGGATGTCATCACGGCAAAGTCTCCCATCAAGCCGGGAGCCGATGGGGAGATTGTCGTGCCGTTTGTCGCAGCCGTCCCCTGGAAGATGCCGGTTGTCGAACCCGATCAGAGCACGTACGAACTAAAAAAAGAATGGATTGAGAATGTGCCCGGCACCGGCACGACCTACAAAAGCAACATCACCTCGGGAATCACGTTTCTACCGGGCGGAACAGCCGAGAGCTATGCGGTCACATCGATTGTCGCAGACATGCCGCCGCAGCCCGAACTGCCTGCTTGGCTGGGAAAAAAACCGCCGGTCGAAGGCGACTGGGTGCAGACGCTGGACGAGAACTTCGACGGGGACGCCATCAATCCGAAGCTCTGGAACATTTACACGGAGAAAGAATGGCACCTCGGCGCGCAGACCCATTATTCGAAGGACAACGTGA
>JBMOHW010000234.1:0-3205 GCA_049317665.1 Terrimicrobiaceae bacterium
CAGACAAAGCAGTTACACCTTTTATTCAAGGTGGTGGTCTTGTTGGCGGAGCGACACCATGGAATGGTTCTTACAGAAATCAAGCATATTTACAAGCGCTTCCATGTAAGAATTTTGTAGATGACTCTTGTTCTATGAATGGTCAAAGTGTTGCCCAATGTTCAGTATCATTTCAAGTTCCTTCAGCAACTACTAGTGATACATACTATTTCTACTTTTTACATTCATACTTGGCAACTATTGATGGCACATTAAGCGTTCAAAAATTAATGTAAGTAAGCTAAATGACAAAGGGTAATTTTAACCCGAATATTAATCATATTATACAATGTGTATAATATTATTGAAAACAAGATATTTTAAGAAAACTAATACAAAAAAAATTTATTAACAAAATGTATTAGTTTTGTTAACTTATCTTCATAATCTCTTATATGAACAAGTATTTGTTAACTAATATTCATATCACAAGCATAGAGTTAATGAAATAAAAATTTTTATTTCATAGAAACACATACAATACAATGAATATTTGATAACATTCAACAGATTATGAAGATAAGTTAACAATCTATTAGTTTCTATTAATGTTAGAAAATATATTTTTTTTCGTGTAGTATATATAAAATGACAATAATCGACATCATTAAGAAGAATAGACCAAATTTGTCTCAATCCTCAATTCGAAGCTACAATTCTATCATTAAGAATCTAGCTAAAGCGCTTGAAATCACCATTGAATCTAAAGCTGATGTAAGCAAGAACTTAAAAAAGATTATGGACCATCTTAAAGAGAACAAAGAAGCTAGAAAGAGAAAGACAATCATCGCTTCTCTTATTACCCTCTTTAATCGTGACGAAGATGAATCTAAAGCCCTTGATACCTTACGAAGTGGGATGTTAGCAGATATTAAAGAAGCAGAAGAAGATGAAAAGAAGATGGAAATGAGCGATGTTCAACGTGATAATTGGATGGATTATGAAGATGTAATGAAGAAGTATCACGATTTTGAAAAGGTGGCAAAGCCTCTTTTGAAACTTGATAAGCTAACTCCAATGCAATTTAGAACTTTAAATACTTATGTGTTATTAGCGTGTCTACTAGAAATAGCACCTAGAAGAAGTCTCGATTATACTTTATTTAAGCACCATAATGTTGACCCTGATACTGATAATTATATGGATGCAAAGAAGTCTCAATTTGTCTTTAATAGATATAAGACAGTTCGTAACTATTCTACAGCTAGAGTTTCAATTCCTCTTAAACTTAAAAAGTTGATGCTTGAATGGCAGAAGATAAATCCTAATGATTATGCGTTCCTAGATAGTCGTGGAAAGCCTTTGAACCAAACAAAGCTTAATACAATCTTGAATAACTTCTTTGGAAAAAGAATTGGAACATCTATGCTTCGTCATATTTATCTTAGTCACACATTAAGAAACGTAGACCCAAGTATCTTTGAGGATGCAAAAAATATGGGTCATTCGGTTGAACAAGCTGTGAAATATGTTAAGAAAAAGTAATTTTCTCTTCTTATATAGTAAATGTATAAGTCAAAACACAATCGTTCGTTGTATAAACATTCAAAGGTTAAGCGCTATGAAGTTGGCGGTATAGTTAAGGAAGTGAGAGAAGATTATCCTCCTGAAGTTGTTAGTTGGTTAAAACAACACGGGGATGAAAAAATTACAAGTTTGAAAGTTGGACGAACCCCTGTAAGTGGTATTGTAAAAGGCGTGTTAAATGTTCTTTCTCTAGGAGCTTTAAACAAGGCTGTAAAGAAGGCGGGTATTGACTCTCTATTTCATCTCTATCTCATAGTTAATGATAAGTATAGATTAGAGAAGAATCAACTTATTACATTTGGCAATTATAGACCTCAAGGTAAGGATGAAAAAATTGTAGATGTTCCGTTTGACAAGGATATAACTATAGGAGAGTTAGTTGATAACGGAGTGAAGAAAATGGGGAAATTAGATTTCTTCACATATGGGGCTTTTGGAAATAGAAATTGTCAAGGATTTATTATGCGGCTATTACAAGGGTCAGGTATAAAACCACCTACAGATTTCATTAAGCAAGATGTAGAAACAATAGTTGAGAATGTTCCTTCGTATGTTCCTAAAATAGCTAACGCGATTACTGATTTAGCTGGCGCGTTAGACCTTCTTAAACAGAAAGCAAGAAAGCTTCTTCCATTCGAGGAAGGAGGTGTTATAATGTAATGTAAAAACTGATTTTTTAGGAACTTTCGTATACCTTGTTATATAATGTTTACAGCTTGGGAACACGATGCTTTTTTACGAGCATATGTAGAATATAAAAAAGGTATTATTACTATAGATGAGTTTATACTATATAGGAGAACTACAAATTGGAATTCTTTAAGTGATGAAGATAAGGATAAATACTATGATTATTTCTATTATCTCGATAAACAATTTAATTAAGGCTTAAAGGAATAAAAATTTACACAAGGTGTGTAATTAAAAAAAATAATTTTTTTTATTTTTTCTTTTTTTCTTTTACTATTTGTAAAATGGAAAGGGACAACAAATATTTGAAGAGTAAGATTTATAAACTCAAAAGTGAGCTTACAGACCAATACTATATTGGAAGCACAGTTCAACGCTTATGTAAACGAAAAGCACATCATCTTGAATGGTATTTTCGTAATGAGAAGCCTACAACCGCATGTGAAATTATTCGTCTTGCACCTCGAAAGATTGTTCTTGAGTTATTGGAAGAATATCCTTGTGAAAGTTCTTTACAATTACGTCAGAAGGAACAAGAATATCTAGATAGATTTAGAGAAGACCCTAATCTAGTTAATAAATGCAATGCTTATCTTTCTCCAGAGTCTAGAAAAGAAAGAATGAAGTTCTATATGAGACAGTATCGTCTTAAAAAGAAGTCACAAACTCAATCCGAGCAAGAGTGATTGAGTTGGGCTTGTAATTTTATACATTTTGTATAATAGTAATTATTTTATCTTTATATATTATAAAGATAAGATATGTCGATTAAAGTAAAACCAAACAAACTCTCAGAGTTTATGAAGGCTAGAGACAACCAACTTGAAGAGAACGATATGAGCGTTTTCAATCGTCGTTGTTGGACAATGATTATTAGTGGCGCTAAGGGAAGCGGTAAAACCTCGTTATTGTTGAATTTAATTTCGACACCTAAGAAGGAAGGAGGATT
>JBMOHW010000235.1:0-3196 GCA_049317665.1 Terrimicrobiaceae bacterium
CTGCTGAGGACAATCGGAACATAATCATCCGTATGATTCAGCACCCGGTGTGGGGCAAGTGGTCGAACGCTGAGATTGCAAAGCACGTAGGCGTATCCAAGATGACTGTTGGCCGGGTCAAGGCATCCCTAGAGAAGGATCAGAAAGAGCCAGCACCAACCAAGAAGAAGTATACGGACAAGCATGGTAATGAATCGACCATAGAAACCAAGAACCTGGGTAAGAAGAAGGTCAAACCGGAGCCGGAACCCGAGCCGGAGCCGGAACCTGATGACGATGTGGTTAGGGAACTTACCGATACCATAAATTCTTTATCTCAGGAAAATACGATACTCAAGGATCAGATTGCAATTGGTCAATGGGATGCAACAGACATTGAAAAAATTGATATCCAAGAGACAGTTACGGAGCTTAGAAAACAGATCCATGTATTAGAGATCGAAAACAGAACTCTAAGAGATAGCAGGGATATGTATCAAAATCGTAATGCAGAACTAATGGGAACAATAAAGTCGTTGCAGTCAAAGTTAAAGAAATTAAACCCGTAAGGGTGGCCGACACCGGGCGGATCCCGGCAGGAGAAATTTATGGAATTAGATTTGCGGCCTCACCAGGCCGAAGTGATTGAGGCATTGAGAGAAGGGTTTAAGCAGGGACACAGAGCGCAACTGTTATATGCACCCACAGGATTTGGTAAGACTGAAGTAGCCATTCAATTGATGGCGGCAACGAGAGACAACTACAAGAAAGCATCAATGGTTTTAGACCGGCTAGTCCTAGTCGATCAAACAAGTCTAAGACTTTCTAAATACAACCTCCCGCACGGCGTTTTACAGGCACAGCATTGGAAGTTTGACCCGAGCGAAAGGCTACAGGTTTGTTCGGCTCAGACCCTGGAGAAGAGAACCAAGCCGCTAGACACCGACTTGCTGATCATAGACGAGTGTCATATTTCTAGAAAACAAACTGTCGATTACATCAAGACACACCCAAATGTTCGGGTGGTTGGGTTGACGGCAACCCCATTTACCAAAGGACTAGGTGATATCTATACCAATGTAGTATGCGGGGCGACTACAGAAACACTTGTCGAGGAGAAATGGTTAACGCCTTTAAAGGTATTTATCGCCAAGGAAATCGATATGACCGGGGCGAAGAAGGTGGCTGGCGAGTGGTCGCCAGACATAGTCACAGAGCGGAGCATGAAGATCACGGGCGACATCGTAGATGAGTGGGTTCGCATGACGCATGAGATATATGGCCGGCCAAGAAAGACTATTGTGTTTTGCGCCGGGGTCGCACACGGAGCAGACTTGGTTGAGCAATTCGCCCAGAAGGGATACAACTTTGTATCGATATCTTATAAAGATAACGATGATTTCAAGAGGTCTGCGATTGAAGATTTTGCAAAGCCAGACACCGAGATCCACGGCCTGATCGCCACAGATATTTTGACACGGGGATTTGATGTGCCCGATGTAATGATCGGCGTATCAGCTCGCCCGTTTTCAAAGAGTTTGTCGTCCCATATCCAACAAATGGGCAGAGTAATGCGGCCATGCGAAGGTAAGGAATTTGCATTGTGGCTAGACCATTCTGGTAACTATCTTAGATTCAGGGATGATTGGGACGAGATTTACGAGGACGGGGTCAGGGGTCTAGACCAGCGCATGGAGAAGGCCAAGAAGGAACCCACCGAGAAGGTCAAGAAAGAATCCAAGTGCCCATCGTGTGGACACCTATGGCCGAAGGCGACAGACATATGCCCATCATGCGGCCATGTCAGGCAGAAACGCAGTCAAGTCGAGGCAGTGGCCGGGGAGCTACAAGAGTTCCAGGGTCAGGGCATGAGGATTAAGAATGAGAAACAAGGGTTTTACTCTGAGCTAATCTTCTACGCCAAAGAGAGAAACTACAACCAGCATTGGGCAAGCCACAAGTATCGGGAGAAGTTTGGCGTGTGGCCTAGAGGGCTGGAAGAAAAGCCGTTGCCGACTAGCTTAAAGACTGTAAATTGGATCAAACACAAGAACATTGCCTGGGCTAAGAAGCAACAAAGGGTAAGGTCATAACTGGAGAGCCGTATGAGATTTGAAGATTTTGCCCGTTCCCACGGCTTGATTCTTAGGGACATTGTCCCCCACAAATGGGTTTCAACCCCAACTGAAGACCACCCCAAGAAGCGCAACGGACGCTATAAATTCATTGGAGATGTGGGCTGGGTTCAGAACTGGGCAACGATGGACAAACCCGCCATGTGGAAAAGCAAGACGCCAGTTCAGATCGACTACACGGCCAGGACTAAGGCGGTAGAAGACCGGCAAGAGGCGGCTAATAAGGCGGCGGCCAAAGCGGCGTGGATACTTCACCAATCCGAAACCCTGCATCACCCTTACTTGGAAAAAAAGGGGTTTCCGGAGGAAGTGGGTAATGTGTGGAACAAGACCCTAGTCATTCCAATGAGAGTTTCCGGGAGGATAGTTGGCTTGCAATTCATCGATGAACAAGGGGGTAAGAAATTCCTCAATGGTCAAACGACTAAGGGGGCAACCTTTACGATAGATGCAAAGGGACTCCCAATTTTTTGCGAGGGGTACGCCACCGGCCTTTCCATCAGGGCAGTAATGAAGGCGATAAAAATCCGATATTCCATCTACATCTGTTTCTCGGCATCTAACCTTGAGTGTGTAGCAAGGGGCATCGATGGCGGGATCGTCATCGCTGACAACGACCCAAATCTTGTTGGAGAAAAGTCCGCCCAGGCGACACTCAAGCCATATTGGATCTCCCCCACAGTCGGGGAAGATTTTAACGACTTTCACAATCGTGTCGGCCTGTTTCAAGCGAGCCAGTCCCTCAAAAAGATTGTTATTTCTCACGCATCAACCTCAAAAACTTAGCCTCAATTTGCCGAACCCGTTCCTTTGTTACCCCAAATGGTTTGCCGGCATCGGCAAGCATGGATCCCCCCGCCCTGGCCTGGAGGATAGACCAATACTTATCCTTTGAGTTTTGACTTATGTTTTTATACAAATCATTAAACTCTTCCCTTGTGGGAAACGGAACCAGTTTGAATGGTTTGATACCTCCCGTAAATACGGGAACCTTTCCTTCACCTTGTCGCAAATTCATTGTATTCGCTCCTTATCAGATAGTTTCATGAATAGTTCCCCATAGTTTCTGAAACGCCCATCTC
>JBMOHW010000236.1:0-3190 GCA_049317665.1 Terrimicrobiaceae bacterium
GGTTACCTGCTGTGCCAGTAGACACAGACAAGCGAACGATTTCACCACGGGACAACCCTACATAATCACCGTAAAAAATTGCCGTGCTGTAACCATTAGTAATCGGGTACTCACGGGTAGACCCCGCAAACACCTGACCACCGATCAAATTGATCGGCTTTAGCCCATAGGGCGCGTCAACAACTGGATAAGCCATTTAAAGCTCCATAAAAAAATTTAGGTTCCTTTGCCAAAGCTAGTCGAAGATTTCCGCTCTTTAAACATCGGCATCCTCGGATCACTCTGGCGCATCAAAGTGCTGTCAACTGCATCCGCTTCGTCTTTTGCTTTCTTAGCGTAAAAAGCATCACGCTGGTCCACAAATTCCTGAGGCGTTTTACATAACAACAATCCACCAATCTCAATGTTGTCCTTGAAACGACTTGCTGGATCTGACAACAGTCGAAACTTAGGCTGCTCTTCAAGCATGACCGGCTCCCAACCTTCTCTCAATTTAGCTGACACATTACGCGGATCCGATTGGCCCAAGGTCGAAACCCGAATCCAACGATACGCATACCCCGGCTCTTTGTCCGGCTCCGGCAAAACTTCCGGAGGTGCCCACGCTTTGGGACGGCTAGAAAGTTCACGATCTTCAATTTCACGCGGTGTACGGTTCATTTTAGGACTCCAGTTTTAAAAATTCACGAGCATACTGTTCGGGTGTGACCCCAAGCCGCTTAACAATGTTAAGTTGAGATTTCGTTAGCGTGACTTTTTTGGGGGCCATGCTACGAGTTGCCGGGGCGACCACTGAGGTCTGCCGTGTTTCTGTACGGTTGTCCCGTTTGAACCGTTCTGGAAACCGTTCGCGCATTGTTCTGTCAATGTCACGCCAGTATTCATCAGTATTGTTATACGACTGCCCGTTTTTTTCAAGCAAGTCTTCATGCAATCCTAATGCCAAAGCAGTCATTAGCTTATCAGATCCAAACCAAGGATTGCGCTCTTGCCACGCAGCCGTTTTGGATTCCAACTTGCTTGGACTATTATTTACTACAATTTGTTCTTCTTGTACAGGGGTAGGCTTATATCTTTCCGTTTTATCCAAAATTTCTTTGGCAGAAGACATCTTTTGTTGCGCTTCTACCAATCTTTCGGAATCACCAGATTCAAAAGCTTCTTTGTACTCTTGTTTAGCATCAGAGAACTGACGTTGAGCAGATTCCTTGTACTTTGATACCAACGCAGTTTCAGTACCAGATACTTTGGCCTTTAACTGTTTGTTTTCTTCAAGAACTCTTTGAGCCAAGGTAAGAGCTTCCTGACGCTCTCTCTCAGCCTGTTCCTTTTCCCGCCGCTCGTCATGCCAGACCTTTTTCATCTGCTTCATGCGAGTCTTAACTTTGTCCGAGTACTCCTCAAGCTCGTCAGCTTCTAACTCTTTGACAAGCTCTTCAGGCAGCTTCTCTCGTCCACGATCCTCTACAGGAGTGTCGTCTTGAATCTCAATTTCAATCTCATCAGAGATGTCTAATTTCTCTTCCATACCCACTCCTATTTGCGTGAAATGCCGCGAGGATCGTCAACCGTCCCCTCAACACTGTCATCGTTGATCATCCTGAACTCGCGATTGTGAATCTTGATCCGGGTCCCCGCGTGAGGGCGCACCAAAACAAAATCACCTACCTTGCACCAAGGACCACTTGGAAAACGCTGTTTGTCGGCGTAACAATCTGGGCCAAGTTTTACTACAAACAACACCGTTGTTAGCAACTCATCGTGTTGCCTAGTGATGTCTGCCTTCACAATCCCATTCTCAAATGTCTCGTCCATTTCAGGGATTGCACACAAAATGCGGTAACCCGAAGGCTCAGGCAGTTGCGATGCCTTATCTTCAGCTTGAACCGTAAACTCATCCGGACAATCGGGGTTTGAGCCGATCAGGATTTCACTCATCCAATTCCTCCAATCTATCTTTGGTTTCGCTAACATAGTTAGCGGCGATTAAAAGCCCACGGATTACCCCGCAGTAATACCGATACTCATCATATGATTTGGATGAACCCATCCCTACATCATCTGTTGCTATCTGTATCTCTTGTCGTATCTTGTTTTCAAGATACGTTAAAACATCATTAGCCATTTCTACCCCTTGATGCGTCAATTCCCATCTTGACTCCTGCCTGTTCCTCTTTGGATTGAATCTGCTCCATTGCCACCCTTTCCTGAGAGGCAATCCTTTCTTGCTCAATTTGCTGTTGTTGCATCTTGAGTTGAGCGTCAGTCTGATCCTTTTGAACCTTCCTTTGGTTCTCTTGCGCTTTCAATTGCAACTCTTGTTGCTGCATTTGAATGATTGGATCTTGTTGTTGTTGTTGAGCTTGTTTCTGAGCTGCTTCCATTTGATGTTGTTGCGTCAACTGTTGTGCAGCTTGGGCAACCATCCTTGACAACGCCATTTCAAAATCTTCCGGTAATGGCTCTTCCGAATCCGGAGCAGGCAACGGACCTCCAACCTGTTGCTCAATCATATTTCTATAATCAAACGCATAATGTTCTGCAATATGCGCTTGAATCGCAGCACCCATCTGTTGCGCTTGTGGATTCTGCCCAATCATCTGTGCAGTCATTGGGTCCTGCATAAAAGATTGATGTGCAGCAATATGAGCTTTGTGATCTTGATATGCAAAAGCCTTTAGTGGCTTCATGCGAACCACATCCATATTCTCTGATATAGGATCTTTTGGCTTTTGATCGTCTTCAATCTTCACTAACTTGCTTGCGTTTCTTATCCCCAAAACCTCAAGCATCTGTCTATGTAACTGAGCCAGATCATAAAGTTGTGGAGCTTGTTGGGCTAACTGTAGAACAGCTTGATACTGAACAACCTTTTGCGACATAGTTGCCGCATTGGGATCAGAAACAGGAATAACCTCAACCATGTCATAGTCGGATTTTTTGGCCATAGGAGGACCATCTTCCGGCTCATAATCATAGTCTTCTGGCGTGTAGTCTCTAATAATCTCTTTCAAGAGTTTGAACTCTTGCTTCATGGAGTAGTGAACACGCACCTGAACCGCCGTCATAATTTTTAACGTGCGCTCCAAAATTGCCAAAGTCGTTCCAACAGGACTTTGAGCAGACATGTCGGCAATCTTCAAGTCCGCCGCGCTCGCAAACCTTCGGCCCTCTTCAATAATCTTATCCA
>JBMOHW010000237.1:0-3168 GCA_049317665.1 Terrimicrobiaceae bacterium
TGGGGCCGTATGTGTGTCGGATCGAGCAGATCCTGAAGGAAGACAAGGCGATGCCGCGATGGCACTCGTCCACGATGATGAGGTCGAAGAAGTCGGGGCTGAACTGCTTGTAGGCGTCGGCGTCGTTGTTGTCGGAGAGACCCTGATAAAGGGCGAGGTAGATGTTGTAGGCAGTGTCGATCTGCTTGTTCTTGATGACAGTCATCGCGTCCTTGAAGTGGCGGAAGTCGCCGCGGACGGTCTGGTCGATGAGCGCCGTGCGATCGGCGAGAAAGAGGATGCGTTTTTTCAGGCCACTCTTCCAGAGGCGGTAGATGATTTGAAAAGCGGTGTAGGTCTTGCCGGTGCCTGTCGCCATGACGAGGAGGTGGCGGTTGTTGCCTTCGTTGCGGGCGATTGCCTCGACCGTGCGGTTGATGGCGATCTGCTGGTAATAGCGCGGCGAGCGGTTTGAGCCGTCCGTGAAATAATCCTGCGCGACGACGGACTCGGCTTCATCGGTGATGCCTTTGTAGGCTTTGTATTTCTGCCAGAGCTGTTCGGGAGACGGGAAAGCATTGAGCGGGATTTCGGTCTCGATGGGACCCGATGTCACCGTCTTGTCGTGAAAAAGGAAGCCGTCGCCGTTGCTGCTGAAAACGAAAGGAACATCGAGCGGCTTGGCGTAGCCGAGCGCCTGCTGCATTCCCGCACCCACGGTGTGGTTGTTGTCCTTGGCCTCGATGATAGCGAGGGGAATGTTGGGCTTGTAATAAAGGAGATGGTCCACGCGCTTCTTCGCGCCGCGGGCGTGGATTTTTCCCCGGACATAAATGCGACCATCTGTGAAGCCAACTTCCTCACGAATCTGGGTGTCGAGGTCCCAGCCCGCCGCGACGAGGCTGGGTGTGATAAACTTCGTGCAAATGTCGCGTTCGCTGAGGGATTTTTTGTTCATGCGACAAGAGCGAGATCGAGTTCGGGCACGGCGCAACATTTGCCACCGGCTTCATTTTTCCCAAAGAACCAGAGGTGTTTTTCCAACGCTGCGTCGTCGGAATCTTTTTCGGAAGGCGCGATCCGCTGCATTGAAAGGGTGTATCAATTTATCCGCCGGCGGGCGAGAGGATTTGGGGGAGACGATAGACAGTCCCAAATCCTGATATTCCGCATGCGGCTTGAGTCCCTCGATCATGCCGTGTCACCTTCCGTTTCAAGCGTGGGTTTGCGTCAGCGTGACGAGATGAGCGTCTAATCCTGTTCCGAATCGGCGTTGAGCGTGTCCAAGTAGGCCCCGTAGGCATAGAGATGTTTCATTCCCTTCGTGGGCAACTCCCGGAGGATTCCGAGGCGGACCAGATGCTTTGCTGCCGAGTGCAGGGTTGGGATCGAGAGATTGAGGGAAGTTTTGGCTTCGCGGACTGACCCCACCGGATGTGCTTGGAAATGTCGGTGCAGTTCCAGTGCAGAATGGGCGGCACGTCCCAGACCGGCGATGCGATCCCGATCTGCCTTGAAAAGATCGGTCAGTCGAGAGGCGGTTTGGAAGGCCTGCTCTCCCGTCACAGCAACCCCCTCGAAAAAGAACAGGAGCCAAGCCTCCCAGTCACCATCTTCCCGGATCTGGTTGAGAAGGTCGTAATAGAGGTTCCGGTGCGTTTTAAAGTAGAGACTCAGGTAAAGCAGCGGCTGGCGAAGAGTTCCTTCCGCGCAAAGAAGCAGGGTGATCAAGAGGCGTCCGACGCGGCCGTTCCCGTCGAGGAACGGATGGATCGTTTCAAACTGAACGTGCGCCAACGCCGCCTTGAGCAGTGGTGGTGTCTTTTCAGGCTCATCGTGGAGGAATTTTTCCAATCGATCCAGACAAGGCATGACTTCCTGCGGCGGCGGCGGAACGAACCGGGCGTTTCCCGGGCGGGTTCCGCCGATCCAGTTCTGGCTGGAACGGAAATCCCCGGGGTTCTTTCTGCTGCCCCTGCCTTTGGAAAGGAGGATCTCATGCAATTCACAGATCAGCCGCAGGGAAATCGGAAACCCCTCCCGCAACCGCCTCAAGCCATGTTCGAGGGCCGAGACGTAATTGGAAACCTCCTGGACGTCGTCGAGCGGAACCCCGGGAACCTGCTCGTTCTCGAACAACAGCAGATCGGACAAGGAGGACTGGGTTCCCTCGATCTGGGAGGAGAGCACGGCTTCCTTTCGCACGTAGCTGTAAAGGAACACGGACGTTTCCGGCAGGATGGAAGAAATCCCGTCCAGCCTCCCCATCGCTGCGTGGGCTGCCGCAAATTGGGAATACAGCTCGGTGGACCATTCAACCGGAGGAGCAGGAGGAAGCGGCTTTGGCACGAATGCGCTGGCCCGCTCCCCGACTGTGGAGATGGTCAGATATTGGCCCTGAAGCCCTCGTTTCATGCGAAGAAAATGATGCACGAAACTTAACGACGCAAGCTCAATCGTTAAGGAAGAAGCGTTATCTTTAACGGCTGGATGATTTCTGTTAAGCTTTGGACATCAGAGACGCCCGATAAACTTCAGCACGGAGACATCCTCGCCGCACCCTGACACAGATCGCCCGTGACTCTTCCTCGCTAACTTTCAAGGAAATCGTCGTCATTGTATGATCGACTTACTCAACTCGGTCTGATGGATCGCGGTTTGTTTGGCGAGTGGTGGCGCGATCCACGGCATCGAGAACGCGTATCGATTTCTCCGGCGTCGGGCGAGAGGATTTGGGGTGACTTGAATCAGCCGAGAAAAGAGGCTCGCGCGGGGTTGGGGGTTGGGCCAAGGTGAGGGGATGAGGATTGAGAATGAGGGGGCGGGTGATGCCCGGGTGGTTGCGCCGACTTCGATGGGGCAGCGGGTGGTGAATGTCCTGTTGGCGGTGATTTTGGTGGTGGGGGCTGGGGTCTTTGTCTGGGGGGCCGACCGGGGATTCGACTTTTCGGACGAGGGGGTTTACTTGCTGGATTTTCAGAATCCGGCGGCTTCGCAGACGGGGTTTACGTTTTACCAGTATGTGGGTGCCGGGCTTTACCGGATCGTTGCGCAGACGATTCCAGCGCTTCGGATCGCGGGCTTCGTCCTGCTTGCGGCGGCGACGGCGTTTTTTTGGTGGCGGCTATTGGTTTTTCTGAGGCAGAGCGGGCCCTCGGTGTGGGCGTCGCGAGGTGAGGAGAGCGGATT
>JBMOHW010000238.1:0-3141 GCA_049317665.1 Terrimicrobiaceae bacterium
TGCTTCTTAATCACTCAGATGCAATTGAGATAAGACAATTACAATGGGATAATGTAAGAAAACTAGACACTTCAATCAATTTAGATTATATATCATATCATCATTACGCTCGACAATAGAGTTGACTTTAAATAACTAAATTTAACTGTATGCTGATTATTAACCAATTCTTTTGCCAGCTCATTATATTGTTTAATTAATGCATCTAGATCAAGCTCATTCCAATTATCAAGCACTATACACGGCATATACTTTTTAAGTATTTGGGTCCATTTGTTATTAATAACAATAGGAATTACATTACAATAATAACATTCCCAGATTCTATGACTATCAACACCATTTCCTGGTGGACAAATAGCATATTTATAAGTGCATAAAGTATGCAAATATGATTCGATAGGTAATGTATTATTCATAAATTGTAATCCCTTTTGTTCTACCTGAGACCTACATAAGGAGCGTGCAACCCTATTAGTATCTACTGTAAAATTAAAATAGAAGTCATTGGGCTTATTAACTATATTTAATACAGGATATATATCTAATCTACCGTGACCCCACATACTATTTGCAACACCGATTGGTATCATTTCTATTTTTGGATGATCTATTAGCACATTTTGTGCATACCATTTTTTAATAAGTGGTGAATCTGCAAGTTCCCTATATTGATCTGTTATATTTTCATCGCTATTATGTGATACAAGTATAAATTTATTCTGAATAAACGGAAGTTTTGACATTAAAAGAGTCAATCTATGTCCATAACAAAAGATGATTTTTGGATTATCCCAAGGTCTATCTATTTGATCTAAATTAATATGTTTTGATGATTGGTAAAAAATTCGCCTATTAAATTCAAAATCAGATTGTAATCCACAATATGCATCGCATAATTCTTGTATTTTTTCACCCGTTATAATATCATCTATAGAAAACATTACTATAGATATATATATATCTATATTTAAGTTCATCATCAAACTATATGCGATAATAACAATCAATTAATATAATTATAGCTATTTTTATTAGAACTTAAACAAAAAATATTCATTATATTTATATGTCATATTTAGATCCTATATTCACCCAATATATAGATGCATCCAGTATTAAAACCATTTTGAACTGGGAAGCAGGGATGTATTAGATGCACTCTTTATTCGTATATAGAGAATACGAATCTAAAGCTATAGACATTCTTATTATAAGAATGTCTATAAACTCAACTGTAGGTCACTCGGGCCGATTTGCAAATCATATAATACGAAATATGGCCTGTCATTTTGTTGCAAAAAATAACAATATTAAAATGAACTATTCATATTATGAAGAGATTAAAAGCCTAGGAATAGATCTATATGTTGGTGAACATACATATAGTGAGACTATTCACGTGGATGATAGTAATATTTGTAATTTAATTATCAATAATACGATTTTTAATAAAAATATAAATGTTGGTTTTTGTTTTGCTCAAATAAAAGAATTCTCTATCTATTTACGAAAATATCTTCAGAGTATTCAATCTTCTATTATAGATAAAAATATATTTAAAGAAAGGTATAACACAAATAATGATCTATTTATTCATGTTCGCCTCGGTGATCTCCTTACAATAGATGAAACGCAAAAGAAAAAATGTTATCATTCATTTGAATATTATGATAAAGCCTGTTCTAATATTAAGTTTGATAAGGGATATATTGCGAGCGATTCAATTGATCATACTATATGTAAACGTCTTATTGAAAAATATAATTTAATTCCAGTTACTAAAAATGAAATTGAAACAATTCAATTTGGTTCAACATGTAAAAACGTAATATTATCGCCAGGTTCTTTTTCATATACTATTGGAGTTCTTTCATTTTATTCAAATGTATATTATTCCAATGATGGTTTATATAAATGGTATGGTGATATATTCGTGTTTCCAGACTGGTATGATGTGCCTCATATGACAGATAAAAATACAACATATAGTATGGTAGATTGTTTTCAAAATCCTATTGATAAAACACTAGATGCTATTTTTAATAAAAAATTATTTGGTTTTTATATAGAACTTGGTGGATTTGATGGCATAACACAAAGTAATACTGCTTTTTTTGAATTTAATAGGGAATGGAAAGGAATATTAATAGAGCCATCACCCATTGCATTTGAAAAATGCGTTATAGCACGTCCAAAGAGTATATGTTTTCAGGCTGCGTGTGTATCAAATGATTATAGTGGCTCAACGATTATGGGTGATTTTAATGGTGTGACGATGTCATCTGTAAATGGTGCACGTTTAAATAGTAATAATTTAATTGAAGTTCCCGCAAGAACATTGGAAAGTATTCTTGACGAATCTCCTAAGAGAACAATTGATTTTCTATCATTAGATTGTGAAGGATATGAATTAAATGTATTAAAAGGTCTTAATTTAAATAAATATAGACCACAGTATATGTTAATTGAAATATATACAGATGACTATAATAATATTGCCAATTATTTATCTAGTAATAATTATATATTAGTATCAAATTTAACAAATTATAATAAATTAACAAATCCAATTTGGGATGGAACTCACAATGATTATTTATTTAAAGATGCATTTATACGTGAACCTTCCATTTAATAACTTGCATTCTTTTCTTCAAAGACTTGAGATTCATCTTATTTTATCTAACTTCAATTAATCTCTGAATTATTTGCATTTTATCCCTATAAATCGTAGAATACTCCTCAAACCGAGCACTTGGACCAAAGATCCACTTGTCAGGGGCCACAATTCTGGGCTCTGGGAACACAGATAGGTAGGACATCCACCAGTGAAAGGTGGAATTTGCAATTATATAGTTCTTGAAGAGACACCCTATTAGTAGTTGCGTTAGATCATCTTGAATATCAAAGAATACAAACTGTGGTCCTTGAAAGTGTTGTTTACACCAGGCAATATCATCTGATCCAATATAGTATTTGGTGGATGGTAGAGCAGCCAAGGCCTTCGTATAATAATCTGGACCACACGGATTATGAAAGGCCGCCTTGGCCACGTAATCTCCGCGACGCACACCAATGAAACAGAAGTCGTGATTGCTGAAGAGTTCTGGAAACTGCTCAAACATTGCACTCTTTGTT
>JBMOHW010000239.1:0-3138 GCA_049317665.1 Terrimicrobiaceae bacterium
ATTGTGAATCTGAAAATTCTCATACTGATCCCTGCCCATTGTTATCAACAAAATAATGCCCCGGCCAACGCCGCCACTCAGTAATTTGGAACAACGTTGCCATCGCGTGTCAGAAGCGTGAGAAGCTTCGGATGCAGAAATACCTTTTCCCGCCCGGCGGCCTGCTCCTCCAGCACGCCAATCTTCACCAGTTGCTTGAGGTATCGCGACGCGGCTTGGCGCTCGCAGATCTTCGCCTCCACTAGGTTCTGAATCCGGCAGTAGGGCATCTCGAAGATGAGATGAACCAGCTCGAGGCTGTAAATCTTCGATGCCTTCGCCTTCATGTGCTCGGCAGTCAATGAGGTCAGCTTCCGGATGGCGCCGATCTTCGCGGTAGTCCAATATGCTGTTTCTTCAACGCCGCGAAGCATGTACAGCACCCATTCCTCCCAAGCATTGTGCGAAGTGACCTTGCGAAGCAGACGGTAATAGTCCGCCTTGTTCTGAATGATGAACCGGCTGAGGTAGAGGATCGGCAGCGTGAGCAGGCTCTCCTGAATGAGGAAGAGCCCGTTCAGCACCCGGCCCGTGCGCCCGTTACCGTCGGTGAAGGGGTGAATCGCCTC
Source organism: Terrimicrobiaceae bacterium (assembly GCA_049317665.1). Lineage (GTDB taxonomy): Bacteria > Verrucomicrobiota > Verrucomicrobiia > Chthoniobacterales > Terrimicrobiaceae > JBBRHN01. Next base: position 609 of record JBMOHW010000239.1, read on the forward strand.
GAATTGGTAATGGCCAACGCTCATTCGAATGAGCGGATCGAGATCACGGGATTCGTGCAGAAACTTCTCCCAGTTGGCCAGCAAATTCCGGAGACGATCCTCCCCTACTGGGGGCGTGTAAATGATCTCTTCACCGCGCGAGAGGACCGTGCCCGGAACTCGGCGAACCAGCATCTCCTTGCCTTTGATGATGCTGCAAACCTGTTCGGCGGTGCGTGTGCTCAGTGGCCGCCTGGTCATTTCGCGAAACGCCTCAAGTAGGGCATGGCTGTACCGCAAAGCCTCCTTGGTGGCAGGGTCGGCGTGGTCGTCCGCATTCCGGAATTGGAAGAGCCGGTCCGTTGTGGTGACGATATTCTCGATTTCCGAACTGGCCTGGGCTTCAAGCAACGGCACCGTGTTGATCAGCATCCCTTGATTCGGGATCAACTCCGCTGCCTGCTTCAATTCCGCGAGGGCAGCCCGCGCCGTTATGCATTGCTTCAAGATGGCCTTCGTTTCCAAGTCCGCTGTTGGCGGCAACAAAGGCAACTCGTTGTACGGAGCCTCCGGGTTCCATTGATTTAGGGGCTTCGGAAGTGGATTGGTCGGTTTGGCCATGCCATGAGAATATGTCGCTTAAAACGACATATCAATGCGACATGTCGCAAAATGGCGATTTTTGCGACACGTTGTTTGAGGGGCTCGAACAGAAAAACGCTTTTTAATCTAATCTTGCAGCATGCACGGCACACAACGAAGACAGCTTCTTATATTAATCCAGATTGCCCACTTCCCTGCTGGATCGAAGTGCCCCGCACGAATGTGTAAGGGGCTGCAAATTCCCTAGTGGAATCATGCAAGGTTATGTTTTGGTTTCAAATTCCGATACTTGGCACGTGGCCCCTTACTCAGTCGTGCGGGGCTCTTCGGTTCTGATGGTTGGGCAACAAACTCTTTTTCAGAAATCGCACGTGCCTTTCCAAATGTTTCGGATCCCTAGATTTGGAAACCACGATTGTTCAAGATTATTCCCTGCCGCGCCAAAAGCCTCGCGGCTTCCAGCTCAATGGTTTCAATTGTTCAATATAAAAACTCACCCTTGTGGTGGCCCTCCCACTTCCCGCTTTACGGTCGCCTCGATAGTGGGTTACTATGTTTTGAAGATCATGAGGCGATTCTGAACCCATGAAAATTGGCAGGCCGTCCCCGCGCCAGCGCCACGCCGCGAACCACCCCCGCCGACTCGTTCTGTGAGTCTTTTGCCGGAGACCGAAATCGTGAGATTGTTCCTTACTCTGGCAGCGCTCAGCACGATGACTCTCTGGGCAGCAGGGGCCGATTTGTTGCCGGAAAAGATCAAGCCTTTCGCCGAAAAGTATTGCAACAGTTGCCACAATAAGGAACGGCCACGAGGTGAACTGGATCTCACCCGTTACACACGCGACCTCGACGTTTCGGCCGACTTCCGGCGTTGGAACCATGTTCTCGAGTTCGTTCGCAAAGGGGCAATGCCTCCAAACGATAAGCCCCAGCCGACTCTCGAAGAAAGAAAAACATTCATCGCCGCGATCGAATCGATCTTGCTTGTCGAGGCAAGAAAGAACGCTGGGGATCCGGGCGTCGTCCTGCCGAGGCGGCTTTCGACCACCGAATACGATCTGTCGATTCGCGACATCACCGGTGTGACCTTGCGGGCAACCGCGGATTTCCCCATCGATCCGGCCGGCGGCGAAGGATTCAACAACACCGGCGAAGCGCTCGGGATGACGCCGAACCTGCTCAACAAATATCTCGACGCGGCTCAGTTCGTCTCGGAACACCTGGTGTTGAAGCCGAACGGTATCACGTTCGCACCGTTCCCCGTGACCTCTTACAACGAACGCAAGAAGTTAACGGAACAGGCGATCATCGATTTCTACCGCCAGCACGAAGTGCGGATCGACGACTACCTCGAAGCGGCTTGGCGATATCGCCATCGCGACGAGGGCGACCGCGGCGTGTCACTAGATGCTTGGGCCACAAGGAACAAGCTCAGCGGAAAGTACCTTTTACTCGTAGCGAAGACCCTAGACGAGGCAAAGACCGGCACCGGTTATCTGAAACAGCTCGGGGACCAATGGAACTCCCTCCCCGCGCCGAAAACTTCCGGCGATATTCCGCAGGAAGTGAAAGAGTTTCAGCGATATGTCGCGTTCTTGCAGACACAGCTCTGCCAGCGCGAACCGAGGCTGATTCATGCTGACGCAGGTTGCTGGGTCATCGGGCACCTCGATTTACGAGCCAAGGCTGCACTCGCACGCGACAAATTTGACTCCGCAGTCCTCAAACCTCGGCAGCTCATCAAGTTTGGTCATTTGAAGACCAAGAGGAGCGATAAAAATGGCGAAACGGTGCTCTACCTCCGAATCGACCCCGCGTTCGAGGGACAGTCGTCTCCCGGAATAATCGTGGTGCGTCGGGCCGTTTTCACCAAGTCGGACACCATCGCCCAAAACAAAAAAGATATCGAAAATCAGGGCTTGGAATCGCTGCGGGCGGTCTTGGAGCG
>JBMOHW010000240.1:0-3133 GCA_049317665.1 Terrimicrobiaceae bacterium
GCGACGTCAGCCGCCAGCTTATCGTGCTCTCCCGCTCCCGGATCATTTTCCTGCAAGGCTTCAGTGTTTGATGGATTCATAGAAAAGGGATGATGGATTTCGTTACGGGGGCGGGAGGATTTGTGCAAGGGCGGGCTTGCGACCGCAACGGACGAATCCGTGGCAGACCATGTTCTGTCGGCGTAGTGAGGGAAATCATCATTGTGTGGCAGGTTGATTGGATGGGGCGGCGGGATTCGCAAGATCTTTCCGCTGCCAGACGCGCACATACTCCACCTGCATGGAATCGGGGAGTTTGACGTCGTCCACCGGTCCGGCGTGGCCGCCGGTCTGGGCGTTCAGCAGAATGTAAGAGGGCACCGAACAGACTCTTGGGCTGGTGAATTCGAGTGTCTTGGCGCCATCGATATAAAATGTGATTTTTCCCGGCTCCCAAAGCATGCCGTAGTTGTGCCATCCGTCGCGGGTGGGGCCGTGGAAAAGATAGTTGCTTCCCGCCATCTTGTGCTGTTCGCCATAGCCATCCCAGTGGACGCCCGCTCCGTAGCGGTTCGGCCCGTTGTCCACGAGATATTCGACGATGTCCATTTCCATGCCGTCCGTCCCGGTGTTGTCGCGCTTGTACCATTCCTTGGAAAACGCGGCACCGCGGTCAGGCATGGTCCAGAAAGCAGGCCAGACGCCCTTGGTGGTTGGCATCTTAATGCGGGCCTCGAAGTATCCGTAGAGCTGGGTCCATTTGTCGTAGGTGACGAGTAACCCGGCCGCATAATCCCGCTCGGGATTCTCCGGTTTGTCGTAGGCATGGCCCCGGCGCTTTTGAACGCGAATCTTTAGGATCCCGTCCTCGATCACACTCTCCTTCTTTGTGTAATACATGGTGAGGGTCTTGAGGATGCCATTCCAGGGGAGTTCGTAGGACCAGACACTTTCGTCGATGGTCGTATGGTCCTTAAAGGTTTGGTCGAATGTCCGGGTCCATTCGCCGTCAACCGGGGGCTTAGTGCCGAGCCAGGCAGGAGGGTTTGCCGGCGTATCACGATCGGCCGGGGTGGTGAAGTTCTTCACGGTGTAGTCCTTGCTGGAAGTGAGCTGGGCCGGGCCGATGGTTTGGAGGTTTCCGAGCAGGAGGGTGACCGGTTGTTTCGGTTTGGCCAAAAACACCTGTGCGGCGGTGATGGCACGTGCGTCCAGCGGATACCCGGGAGAGTTGTCGTCCTCGCCGAATACCAGCTGGAGAGTCCGGGTTTCTCCGGGGGGAATTTTCACCGAGCTGGTGTTCCATGGGCTGTCTTTCGGATCGCCCGCAGAGTCTACGCGGATGAACACGCGCGCGGTTTCCGTGCCCGCATTGGTCACTTCCAGTGCCACCCCACTGTATCCATCGAGGTCCCAGGAATTGCCGGGAGGGGGCATAGACACATTGGGGTAAGCGTCGCTGGTACCAAAATCCGCCTTGATGACCCTACCGCTCTTGCCATCGATCAGGTTGATTGTGGTGCCCTTCGTTTTAAGTCGGGCCGCATCCTCCGGTTTGCTAAAATCATAGAGCGTGACAGGTGGCTTTTCGAAATTGTTCTGGGCCAGAACGCTGCCGCAGAGGACCATAGTCCAAAGGATGGGAAGCCATGCCGATCTCTGGAGGTGATGTCGCATTGAAGTGACGCGTTATCGTCTCCAGTCAAAAAGAATACCCATCGTTTTGGCGCGGTCCCGGTTGGCCGTCGCATAAGCTTCTCCACAGTGTTCGGGTTTGAAGTAATGGGTGTTAATTCCCTTGAGGGAGATTCTTCCATCCGAGACCATGTCAAAGAACAGGCGAGGAATGGCGTCCGGTGCCCACCCGGGTGGATGGTGGCCGTCGTGAGCACCCACGATTTGGAGGCCCCGTTTAATGACATCGCTGGTGAGCATTTGTTTGCCGGGAGTGCCGGTGTCGCCGAGCACGACAACGCGCCCAAAATCGGCGGCCAATTGGAGCGCCTCCGCAAACACGGTTGCGTTCCCCGTGGTATCGATCACGATTTTCGGCAACAACCCCGCATTGGCCGCGACGATCAGATCCCTCGCCGAGCCGATCGGTGCCGTGATATAAGTTGTGGCTCCGCCCGAGCGGGCCGCCTGCTCCCGTTCCGGAACCGGATCGACAACAATGATCGGACAAGCTCCGGAAGCGCGAGCCCACCGCACAGACATCTGTCCAATTGGGCCGGCACCGATGATGAGCACGCTATCACCCAGTTGGTAAGCCGCGGCCTTCGCCCCGACGAATGCGATTCTCGCGAGCGCACACCAAACAGCTTCCTCTGATGGCAGCGAATCGGGCAACAGGAAGCACTCTGATTCCCTTACGACTGCATGGGAGCAATGTCCGGCGCGATGGAACACCCGGTCGCCGGGTTTCCGCGTGTTGACTCCCTCTCCCACGGACTCGACGACGCCCGCCGTGGCATATCCCGGATAAAAGGGATAACTCACCCAATGGTCCCAATGCGTGCCAGGGTCGAAGAGCCGGTTAAACACGATATTCTCGGTCCCGGTGCTCATAAGGGAGAAATCCGTTCTTACTCGGATTTCTCCCGGGCTAGGCGCTTGGACATAGAATGGTTCCAGACTTACAGACTGCTTACCGGTGAATACGACCCGTTGGGCCTGATCTGTGATGTTTTTCACCAGCTTTACTTCGTGGCTTCCTCCGATACCGAGGAAGGCAATCCTTTGTTCGGCATCGGCCCGTCGACAGGAGAGGCAAGATCCTTGCGCTGCCAGACCCGCACATAGTCGATCACGAAATCGTCCGGCAGCTTCGCGTCCTCGAGCGGCTGATTGTCCCATCCGCCCGAGACCATGTTGAACATGATGTAGGAGGGAACGCTGCAAACGCGCGGGCTTTCCCAGCGGAGGATCTCTTTGCCTTGGGCGTAATAGACCGCGAGTCCGGGAATCCAATAGACGCCTGTCGTTATATAGCCGTCTTTGTCCGGAAGAACATAGTTGGCCGGGGTGCCGGCGGCCTTGTGTTCCTTCCCGTATCCATCCCAATGGAAGGCGGTATTGTAGCGATACGGACCCCAACCGGAAAGGAATTCCAGGATGTCATGCTCCATGCCGCCATTCTTCGTGCTGGCGCGGC
>JBMOHW010000241.1:0-3132 GCA_049317665.1 Terrimicrobiaceae bacterium
CGTATGCCGTCTTCTGCTTCTTCATCCACATATTGATTGGGCATGACCAGATCCACAACTGCTTGTTCCAGAACGGCTTTAAGCAGCAAACCTTCTGGATCATCCACATGGCGTGTGCGTCCGGGCAACCCTCGACCGTTGGCATAGATTGTTCTCATACGCCTAATCTGCAGGATTTTTAAAAAAATGTCAAGATAATATAATATATTATAAAAAAAGTATGGTTTCAGCGACACCAAAAAACGCTTGCAAGTATATGGGCAGCACAGGGTTCCGCAAATATGCCGCCAACCAACCTGCAATTTTACGCGGAAAACTTTTTTCACCGCAAGCATTTGTCTTGCCGTTCATGACCAAGAAAACACATAAGCTCGAACCACGAACAGTTGACCACGTCTGGTGACCAAACGGTGAAAAAATCTGTGAAAGAACCTGTAGTATATTATAAATGGGTCAATAAAAGTCAATGGCCCAAATGGGATTCGAACCCATACTGGAGCGATTTTAAGTCGCCTGTCTCTGCCATTGGACTACTGGGCCGCGTTTATTCTATCAGATCGGCCAGTTTTTCCAAGACAGTTTCTGCAGTTTGGGAATCGCCTTCGTCGAACTCTTCGCGCATTTCCTTGAGAATGCGCTCGCTTAACCGTGCATCATCCAGCACCAAATAACCCAAATAAACGAGAAATTGTTGCTCTTGTTTTGTCAGACTTTCCACACATAATAATTATCTTTTTTCAAATCATTTTTTTAATTTGCGTGCAGGACGCAGATAGAATTTTGCAGGACGGGGTTTGTAGTTTTTACATTTTAAACATGGTCTGGGCATGGCCCATTTGTAACAAATATTTTATATTTTGTCAATCCTGATTTTAGGAGCTTCCGCCGCCATCGCCGCCGCCCGCTCCGCCTGCGTCTGCAGAACCTGCGCCGGATCCGCTGCCATCATAAAAACCGGGCCACCATCCTCCGCCCCACGCTGGATAATAAAAACCAGATCTGGGCATGCGCCGAGCACGCCTGCGTTTGCGGCGTTTTTTCCGGGCTTCATTCACATATTCCAGGAATGATTTCATGCGAAATCCAATCGGCTAAATTCAAATCCAAATCCCAAAACGCGGCACGCGAAGATCCACCCGTATTCATAGTGGCAAACGTTCAGCACAGTGCGCAGGTCAAGATCCAGTCCCCAATTGCGGCCGTCCATTTCACCGTCGTCGCGATAGCCAACAATGCTGAAGGGATGGAACCAATCCACTTGATAGAAATATTTTTTAGTCTGCAGTTTCATTTCGGATCCAGGGAGATTGGTTTTTGTTTTTGAGCATCAGGTATTCGGTTTGGGGGTTGGGAACCGGATGACCATGAGGATCTGTATACGTTCTGTGCAGCAGATCATATTTGTATCCATTGTCCGTTAACAGGTCGTACATGTCGGCCCGCTGTTGGAACGTGAGACGGCCCGTCTTCAGCTCGATGAAATCGTCCTGCCCCCAGAATTTGTCGAAGAAACTTTTGTAAATGTTCTCCACAATATCACTGAACTCATCCATTTGGCTGTTGATTCAAATAGGTCTGGGTCGCGGATACGCATCCGTCCGCAATTGCATTGAGAACTTTAAGGGCCAGTGCCGGGTCACCATTGATCTGGCGAAACAGATTCTGGTACACGTCACTCAGACTATCGGCAAAATTTGTCCAGTGGGTTTTTTCTGGCAGGAAGTTGCTGATGGCTTCGTCGAGCTGTTGCACGGTGGGAACACTTCCTCCCGTTAACGAACGCACCACGGCAGCCACGTCATGAATCATCTTGGCTTTTTCCACACGGTCGCTGTCGCTGACCGCCGCTTCCAACACGGCTGTGCAAGCCAGCGCCACAGCAGGCTTCACATAAGGAAGAGCGGCTTCCACTTTTTGCGCGGCACTGTTTTGGTTGGTGGTGCCCCCGGTCTGGTCATTGCCACCGGGATTGGTGGTGGTGCAACCAGTCAGCAGGAACAGGGCGGGAACTATGGCCAAAAATGCATGCTTTATATTCATGCAAGTATTTATCCGTACCCGCATTCAAATCAAGCATTTGTAAAATATATAAAATTATTTTTTAAATATATCCTTGATCAGGCTTAAAAAGTCGAGTCCTGTATCTCCGGCGTTATCCATTAGTCGCGTGTCTTCTGCAGAAACCTTACTCTCGCAACACTGGCCCTTGGGTTGATCTGCATCTTTCACAACTCATATGTAACACACGAGTCGCAAAATACTATATATTTTTTTATCGATACATGCTTGAACGCCCACGCTTACCCTCGACACGTGCCGTATCATAGTCATGACACCTTGTAGGATCCAGATCCAAGGCACGCATCACGCTCTTCCATCCATTTCCATGGCCATCGTCTCCATATACTTTATAAGCAACCAAATGGGCCACTTCATGTGGAATTGTCTGACTGATAAAGTCTTCCACATTTTCTTTACACAGCTGTTCGTTTAGTTGAATGCGCCACTGATTTAACCATGCACGTCCTGCAGTGGTTCCAATCACTGTCCATTCGATATGAGGAAAATCGAACTCTGTGTTGTATTCCTCATTCAGATCTTCCAGAACTTGCCAGACCTTTCGGCTGGCCCGCTCTTTCATGGCTGTGACGTCCAACATTAGTTCTCCAAATCTAGACCTCTGGATTTGGCCATGTCTTGTTCCAACTGAAATGCGGCTTGTGCCAATGCAATCAGGTATTCAATTTCAGCCAAAAGATCAGGGTCGATATCCGACAATAGTTTTGCTTCCATTGATTTGCTTATTCTGTTTTTCATTGTGTCCTATTATTGCCAAAATATTTAAATTTTGTCAACAATAAAATTCAGGAGGTACCGGATTCGAACCGGTGTAACAGGAATGAAAGTCCTGTGTCCTAGACCCCTAGACGAACCTCCCAAGGTGAGCCGGATGTCGGGCTTGAACCGACGACCTGCTGATTACAAATCAGCCGCTCTACCACTGAGCTAATCCGGCAAAGCTTTGCTGCTCGGGCTGGGGTCGAACCAGCGACCAATGCATTAACAGTGCACCGCTCTACCTCTGAGCTACCGAGCAAATTGGGCAGAAGTGGATTCGAACCACTGAAGGCG
>JBMOHW010000242.1:0-3122 GCA_049317665.1 Terrimicrobiaceae bacterium
TCACCAACCCTGCCGGCCAGCGCTTGCAGCTCACCCATGTCCACCAACCTCATGCGCTGCGCCAAAAACTCATTGGGCGTCAACGGCGCATTAGGCGACAACAGCGCAAAATTTAGCCTGTTAAACATGTCCACCTGATCAGGATTTTGCACCTCATGCGTCCTAATCAATTTCTGCATCAACTCATCATGCGTTTTCTTAGGCAAAGACGCCGGGTCAATATTGTTGGCCTTCATCCAAAACATGTCCGGCACAGTAAACGTGCCTTCAAGCCCACCAGGTATCTTGACCTCGCGCTTAGATGTCAAGTCAGAAACACCAAGCGATTTGGGCTCAGTCAACGTCATATTGACCCCATGCTTCTCACCCCAAGCCTTCCACTCAGCCTCGCTTGCCTTGGGTCCAGGCGTGGTCGCCGGCTCGGCCCTCATGCGTGACCTGGTTTGCACGGCATCATCAATCACCGACCTCGGCACCACACCAGAAATCTTAAACGCTGGATTTGTCAATAACGACTCAACAATATCTTCTTCACCACCAGCCGCAGCATTTAACGTCTTTCTATTTCTAGAAATACCCGTGCCTCCTTGCTTTGCATTAAAAGCCTCAATTGCCTGATCTTTCTCTCGGCCTTTTAATTTTTGAAATTCTTTTGAATTTCTAAGCCTCTCTTCAGCCTTACTCATAACCGCCGGCTGCGGGTTCAAAAACCCCATACCACCAACAGCCTCAGTGCCCATGCCAACAGGCAAACCCCGGCCAGCCAACGCAGCCTGCCTAACTAACCTGGCTGCCTGCAACGCTTCAGCCGGTGTCATAGGCGCCAAAGCACCAAGCTGGGACGCCGCCTGCTGGGCCGGGCCTCGAGGCGCCAAGGGGAGAGTTTTGAGTAGCTCTTGTGAACCATACGGCACCTGGGGCTGCGGTCCATAGTCCACCTGGCCAAACATCTCCATGGGCATTGGGCTGCGCACTATATTGGCTATGTCTGACGGCATACCAGCGGTTGCTGCAAGCCTGCCTCTGAGTGCCTGCAATGGCATCTCGAGCGATGCCTGCGGGTCTTGGTACATCCTGTTGCGCCTGATCTGAGGATAGTATCCAAACGCAGCTCCAAGCTCGTTTTGGTTTGGGGGCGCCAGGAAGTTAAAGCTAGTGGCCATGATCGTTAGTGGTTCGTTGGCATTGGGCGATGGTAATTGATTTTTTTAAAAATAAAAATAAAAATGTTCGTGAATGCACCGTTCCTGTGACCTTTCGCCGCCGGCCCTACCCGCCCCCCCCACCGCGGCGGGGCGGTGGCCATGGGCGCCTGGCCGGCACTTATCCACAGGGCCAGACCCTAGTTGTTCATTTCAGACTGTGGATAACCGCCCCAACCGCGCATCGGTCTGTATAACCTGTGCGCAACTGGAAAATAACTTAACATAATGGACACTGTACGTAGTAGAAACAGACGTAAGCATTCACTCTGCTTTTTGGGGAGTGCGTGCGCGTAGTTGCGCACAATCTATGCAAAAAGCGCATAACCCCGCTTAATCCGTCCCCAGTTTATCTTTTAGCTCAACGTCAACCACGTTGGTCTGATCGGTAATGACGCGCTGTTTAGCCTCTTTGAGGGCATCAAGCACGCTGATCCTGGTATCGGTAACGCTGACATCAAGACGATCGCCATAGACCTTTGGCTTGAGCTTAGAAGCTACCCATTTGCGAGCATCAACCTGGACTCTTTTCTGCTGAACCCAAGCGCTGGCCATAGCGCCTTCCAAACCTTCGGGCATCTGGGCATCAGCCAATTCGATGATTTCCTCGGCCAACTTGTCGGCACGGTCGCCAATGGCTTGATCGTAGGCTGCGCGAAATTCGTGGTTGTTTTTGATTCTGTATAGAACCGCACGATACGACGGCATTCCTTCGGCGCGGAGCGAGCTGCTCAAACTCTTGCCTTCTGAGATGTCATCAATGATTTGTTGCCAGACATGGCTGTCTGGTGGATAGACCATAGGCCGACCGCCTTTATTTTTGGTTTCAACCATTTGCATTGAACTTTGATCCACTTTTACTTACCTTCAAAAAAACAGGGTACTTGCACTTCTGCTTTCCCCCAAAGGTTGGCAACTGCTTTGCCAGTTGTCATGCTATCACCTCAATCTCAACTTGGTAAACCTTAACACCACCAGGTCGCTGGAAATACTGCCAGTCGATCTGCTTATGGCCATCATCAACGCCAAGCCAATCAGCGACGCCATCCCTGACTGCTTTGAACGCTGACTGCAGGTTATCCCCATCCAACGGCCTGGGCGCCACCCTGGTGAGCACAATGGTGCAAGGAGGTGTTGGTGGTGCAGCCAACCCAGCCAACGCATTGAACGCGCTTTGCCGGTGCTTTTTTGCCAACTTAGCCTTAACTGCCCAATGCAACCTTAAGTTCGCAACTGACAAAATCTTCAACGGCAGGCAAACTTCAATCATTGCCATGCCCTGTTTCCCGCTTTCCCCATTTCCCGCCATCCTGGTCCATCCGGCCCATCCGGCATCCGAACCATCCTGGGTATATATACCCAGGAGGAAGGATTCGGATGATTGCCGGGGTGGGAACCCGGATGGTTTCGGATGACTTCGGATGATTCGGATGGTGTTTCGGATGCATCCTGGTTTATCCGATTCGGATGGTTTCGGATACTTTCGGATGGTTTGGATGACTCCGATACCCCCCATCAGCCTCAACTACCATACCCTTGGCAATCATACTTTTGACTACTTCCCAAAATCTATTGTTCTTCACGTTGTGCTCCTTGGCCGACTCCCGCCATTCGTCGTAATTCACTGCACTGGTCTGTTGATCGGTCGCCCGTTTAAGCTCGAGCATAACCAGGCACTCCATGACCCGCTTTTGGTTTGGTGACAGGTACGTCTTCTTTTGGACCTGGCTAACCAGGCCGCTGATGTCAACGCTAGTCAGATACGCGCCCTTGACCGCCAAGTTGTGCTTGTCCAAGATCGGCAGGTCGATCTGGGTAATCTGGAAATTCTTGGCCGCGGGCATTTCCGCATCCTTCATCTTCTTAGACTCAAACTGGATGGTCTTAGAGCCTGAGTCCAGTGCCACCTTGTACTCGGCA
>JBMOHW010000243.1:0-3108 GCA_049317665.1 Terrimicrobiaceae bacterium
CTCCACCCGTCGGGAGGATCACAGCAAGTCGGAGATCGAACACAGCGGTTCGACAAAAAGAAAGAAATGCGGCAAGGCGAGGTTCTTTGCGGCCCAACTCGCGATGGACGAACGAGACCGGAGATTGAGCTTGCGCAGCACGCGATCCCTGTGGGTGTTGACCGTGCGTGTGCTGATTCCAAGAACGGCGGCAATTTCACCATCCGTGAGGCCGTTGCCGATGCCCTCCGCGACTTCGGTTTCCCTCGCGGAGAGAGGGATCGCGCTTCCTTTCGGTTCCGTGATTTGACCAACGAGCCGCTTCGGAGAGCGGCATATCGTCAGGAGATCCAGCGCCACTCGCTTCAGAACGGTTCGTTTATTGATGCAGAGGCTCTCAGCTTCGTCTTTGGCAAGGCTTTCGAGGATGCCCACAGCTTCACGGGAGTCTTCAACAAGAGATTTCATCGGATCCTCCGAGAGGGAATCAGCCGCGCGTTTTCCATCAACCGGAGAATTGTAAAAAATACGTCACATGACGGATACCCAACCCATCGGGGGTTCCGCTACAAACCGAGCGTCCAAACCAACCCTACTCATGAAAAAAACTCTTCTCATCGCATTATTCTGCGCCGCGGCTGGAGCCCTCGCTCCCAGTGCCCGTGCGCAATTCACTCTGCTCAGCAACATCAGCGCGAATCAGGGCAACGGCACCAGCGCTGGTGAGATTGTCGCATTCGACAGCGTCACTGACCGGTTGTTTGTGACAAGTTCCGGCTCGGGCGTGCATCAGATCAACGTTTTCAACATGGCTGATCCTTCGAACATCTCCGCGAACAGCACGATCAATTTCTCGACCACCTTCGGCGGGAATTCGACAAATATGCTCGGTCTGAGCAGCGTGGCCGTCAATTCCGCCAAGGGCTTTGGCGTCGCCTCGCTGATTCCGACAGCCAATACGACAACGCTGGGCAAGGTCGGTTTCTTCAACCTCTCGACGGGGGCAAGTATCGGCACGCTCGATGTCGGCTACCATCCCGACAGTGTGACGTTCTCGCCGGATGGCACGAAGCTGGTTGTCGTCAACGAAGGGGAATTCAATGCGTCGAGCGGAACGAACGCTCCTGGCTCGATTTCGATCATCAATGTGTCAGCGATCACGAACAGCAATATCGGCAATGCCACGCAGACAACGCTGGACGGCCTTGGCAAGGTGACGACGGACTTCACGGCGGGAAACCTGAGTGGAAACGCTTCGCTCAGCGGGATTCGCAACTCGAACATTGCCGCCGTGGGAACGAGCGGGAACTTCACGAACACGGTCCCGGATTTCACGAATGTCGCCAACCAGGACCCCAACGCGATTGAGCCTGAATACGCCTCCGTCGTCGGCGATAAAGTCTATGTTTCGCTCCAGGATAACAACGCGATGGGCGAATACGACCTCACGACCGACAAATGGACGAAGATCACCAATCTCGGAACGATCACGCAGACAATTGATGCCAACGACACCGGCAGTCCAACGATTTCCATTACCCAATCGGTCAAGGGACTTCCGATGCCGGATACGGTCGCCACTTACACTTCGGCTGGAAAAACTTACATCGTCACAGCGAATGAGGGCGATGCGCGAGTGGACGACCGCGACAAGAGCCGGTTCGGCGACGTGAGCGGAGGGGATAGCATGAACGGGATCGTGGACACAGATGCTCCATCCAACTTCCTCAATACGGGAAATAACACCAATAACGGACTCCGCTCGGACGCACAGCTCGGACGGTTGGAGGTTTCTCGCTTGGATGGCGACACCGACGGAGACGGAAAAATTGACGCGCCAACGATGATGGGAACACGGAGCTTCTCGATTTGGGAGGTGACAGAATCGGGGCTCGCTCTGGCCTATGACTCTGGCTCCGGATTCGAACAGAAAATTGCGGAAGTCGGTGGTTTTGTGAATAACCGTAGCGACGAAAAAGGACCCGAGCCAGAAGGTGTTGTCCTAGGTGAAATCAATGGAAGCATGTATGCGTTCATTGGCATGGAGCGCACAAACCATATCTTTATGTATGACATCAGCGACCCAACAAATGCCGTTTTTGCCGGCGTTACGCGGATCAGTTCGGGGAACATCCCTGCCCGGCCGGAGGGGATGACTTTCGTTTCGGCCTCCGATAGCCCGAACGGTCAGAATCTCCTGATCGTGGGCTTCGAAGGCGACGGAACTGCCAGCACGGAACGGATCGCCGTTTACTCCGTCATTCCCGAGCCATCCACATACGCACTCTTCGCCCTCGCCGCCCTTGGCCTCGGATGGCACCTGCGCCGCAAGATCCGCCTGCAGAGCTAGGCGAATAACTTGCTCATCAAGAAGGCGGACGTCTTCCCGGCGTCCGCCTTTTTTGTTGATTGTGCCGCGCGGAGCCGTCTGCTAATCTTCGGGGCAGATAAGTTAGGGCAGTTAGCTCAGCGGTAGAGCGATAGTTTTACACACTATTGGTCGGGGGTTCGATCCCCTCACTGCCCATTTTCCAATCAGAGGTCGAGGAAATCGGAGACAAAGCCATTCGCTGGCCGTGCGCGAAGATCGTCCGGGGTGCCGGTTTGTTGAATGACCCCTTTATCGATCAAGACCACCCGGTCGGCGACTTCGAAGGCCTCTTCTTGATCGTGGGTGACAAAGATCGTGGTGAGCTTGATGCGATCGTGAAATTCCCTCAGCCACTTCCTCAGGCTCTTTCGCACCTTGGCGTCCAGGGCACCGAACGGCTCGTCGAGCAGGAGGACTTCCGGCTCGATGGCGAGAGCCCGCGCGAAGGCTACACGCTGACGTTGACCGCCGGACAACTGGGAAGGGAGGCGCCTTTCAAAACCGGTTAGTTGGACCGCCTCGAGAAGTTTGAAAACACGCGTGTGGATTTCGGATTCGGGCGGACGTGCGCGACGCGGAAGAACGCGCATCGAGAAGGCGATATTCTCAAAGACGCTCATGTGCGCGAAGAGCGCGTAGTGCTGAAAGACGAACCCGGCCTTGCGCTTGTAGGCATTCAGGCCGGTGACATCCCGCTCTCCGAACGAGATTTTCCCAGACGCATCGGGAAACTCCAAGCCCGCAATGACGCGGAGGAG
>JBMOHW010000244.1:0-3101 GCA_049317665.1 Terrimicrobiaceae bacterium
GGCTTTAATGGATGCCGTACCAGGTCTTGATACCTTAAATGCGAATAATCCAGGCTCTATGTGCAGTGATACATCGGAACTTCTTTCAGAATTAACATCCACTGTAGATGCAGCCACCATTCAGAACACAGCCAGAAATCTTTTCAACAGATAAAGATAGGGAATGTATGGTTCATCCAGCTATTACAGCTCATTTGATTTTAGTGAATCAATTGGTGTGTCAAACTATGTATTGTGGCCGGCCATTATATTTGCGGTCCTATTGATTATATTCTGCATATTATATTTCCGAAATAGAGGACCCGGTATTACCGACTATTTAACTACAATGGTGCCGTTAAATAAGGCCACCTACCCTATCGGATCTAATGAGGCACAAGCCATTCTGTTTCAGGGATCTGGATGCACCTTGGCGGGCCTTTTTAATGTCACTATCGGGGATCGCACGAATCAGACAAGCACAGCAGTATCCACGAATTTTACAACACTCTTTGGATCGGTGGGATCCATTGAATTCCAAATAGCTCCTGCGGGAGCTTCATCTACAGATAGCACAGCCCAACTTCTTATTGCCACCCAATCGATTTTACCCGAGGTTGTTCCTCTTCCCCCCCTACCGGCTCAGAAATGGGTCTTTATTGCGATTTTGAGAGATGGACGGCGTTTTGATGTTCTATATAATGATAGTATTGTTGCAAGTCACCGATTAACTGGCTATCCTAGCATCAGTGTTAAAAATAAAATTCAGGTCGGCGCTAATCCTTCATCTCCTACTGCTCCTGCCCGATTTCTAGGAAATGCGGTGCATCTGTTTGCTCTCAATTATCGTATGTCTCCCTCAGAATTGGCTATTCTACGATCTAAATATGTCGACACAACGGGAGGTCCTCCCACACCGCTTCCCTTTCCATTTCCAATTGATCTTCTGAGTCTTCAAACCCTCTGTATTCCCGGCCTACCTTGCACACCTGTAAATAAGCCGCCTCCTAATCACTTACAGGCTTGGAACAGTCCCTATGCATAATTTTAATATTGACGTATGACAGAATTATGGCAGATAGCGTAGCATCTTCAACTGGAACAATGCTCATACAAATTGTGATTGTGATTCTAGGATTAGTAGGCCTCTATTATTTATACACATACCTATTCACTTCTTCTACGGCATCTTTCGTTGCTATTTCAAAGAAATCAGATGCAGCAACTGTGGGAGGGACTACGGGAATTCCCATACCAAAGAATAGTATGCCCCCTATATACCAAGGTGGAGAGTTCTCCATTTCCACGTGGATTAATATCACTAATTGGGGGTATCACAATGGTATAAATAAATCCATTATTCGTATTGGCGGTCCTACCTATGATACGGTTCGTATCTATCTGGGAGGCAATGCCGCTCAGCTGATGGTGCGATTTGATACACGCAGTTCAACCACGGATACTGCGAATATGCTTCTTAATACGGATAATACCTTTTCAAAGACCGCTACGAACTTTGTCCCTCTAACAGTTGCAACAATGCCCGGTTCTACAGCTGGTTCTAATGGATGCGATGTATTACAAATGGATATGCAGCGATGGGTGTGTCTTGTAGTGACTGTCAATGGTATGACTGCAGATGTCTATATGGATGGTAAGCTGGTGCGTTCTTGCTTGCTAAATAATTATGTAAATGTGGAGACTGGATATAATGCCAAGATACTGGATAATGGAGGCTTTGGTGGCTATATCTCTACAACTGCCATATACGGTCAAGCTTTGACTCCCGATATAGTCTATCAGATGTATATGGCGGGGCCTGAACCTGTTACAAATATAATGGATTATTTGACCTCTTTTTTTAGTCCTTCGGCAGCATACTAGCATCTTTTTTTACAAAACTTTCTAGTAGAGTGAGATGTCATCCAATTCATTTAACAGTTCAAGAAATAATTCGTTTGGTTCCATAACAGGCGGGGCGCCTACCTATGTTATGGAAGTAGTCATTGGTCTTGTAGCTGTTGCTGTTATATACTTTGCTCTTGGATCCTTTCAGTTGCTATATACCTATATTAATCGCTTGGAAGCAAATCGTGTGAATCTTTTGCCCTATACGTATGTAATGAATACGGGCGCACAACAGATTGTTCAAAATCCAAATGTATCTAATGGTCTAACGGCGACACTTTCTAGTAATGAGGCAACTGGTGTTGAATTTACCTATAGTTTCTTCTTGAATATTCCTCAACAGGCCTTTAATGCAGGAACCGCAGGTTTCAATCACATATTTCATAAGGGGAGTCCGGGCCAATATCCCCTTCTAAGTCCCGGTGTCTATATGCACAATGAGATCAATAAACTTCGTGTCTATATGAATACGTATGATACGTGGAATAATCACATAGATGTAGATAATTTCCCTATTGGCAAATGGTGTTACTTAACTATTGTATGCCGCTCAATGCATTTAGAAATCTATGTTAATGGAAATATCAGTAGTCGTCTAGGCTTCAATGTGTCTCCTCCTTATCAAAACTATGGAGATATATATGCATTTTCTCAACGTAGGTTTAATCCTCTTGTTCCTACAACTCTTCCATCTCTTGCAGGAGAAGCACCGCCTAATATCTTAGGTGTTTGCCAGGGACAACTCAGTCGCCTTACGTATTTTAACTATGCCCTGAGTTATTCAGAAATTAATATGATGATGAATGAAGGACCTAACCCCTATGTAGTTGGCTCAAAGGGAACAAATACTACACAATATTTGGCTGATAATTGGTGGACTGCTAATTTTACCCAGTGATGATTCCAAAGTGCTTTAACGGCTTCGCCGATAAGTATTTAGGTATTAATTTATAATTGATCTTTATTCAGCTTAACTGATTAAAGATCAATCCGGTATTGATCTAAAGAATATTACCCTAGCAAAATTAGCGATGCCTGGAGGTGGTCTATATGTTCTTGTAGCCTACGGAGCACAGAACGTGCTCCTTAGCGGAAACCCTGACTTCACCTACTTCTATAAAACCTATAAAAAATACACGCACTTTGCGGAGGAATCTGTCACACAGACAATGGATGGTGTCCAAGAACTCTTTTATGACCAGCCGGTCCAGGTC
>JBMOHW010000245.1:0-3099 GCA_049317665.1 Terrimicrobiaceae bacterium
CGCCGATCTTGTGGATCATGCCGGTGTAGAAAAGAATACGCTCGGTCAGCGTGGTCTTGCCGGCATCGATGTGGGCAGCGATGCCGATGTTGCGAGTGCGCTCGAGGGGAAAAGCGCGGTTGGGAGAATTGGGATTGGCGGACGTGGCCTCGAGCGTAGCGGACATGTGAGGAATAGGGAGTGAGGATTGTTTACCAGCGGAAGTGGGCGAAAGCGCGATTGGCCTGTGCCATTTTGTGCATATCGTCCCGCTTTTTGATCGCATTGCCCTGACCGGCGGCGGCGTCTTTGAGTTCGTAGGCGAGGGCATTCTCCATCGGGACGCCCTTGCGGTTTCCGGCAAACGTTACCAACCAGCGCATCGCGAGGGCGATTTGGCGGTCGGCGGGGACTTCCATCGGGACTTGGTAGGTTGCTCCACCGACGCGGCGGGATTTTACCTCGAGGCGAGGCTTCACGTTTTCGATCGCCTTGTTCAGTGTCTCCAAGGGATCCACCGTGTCACCACCCTCGCGGCTCTTATCGATCGCGGTATAAACGATGCGCTCGGCAATGGATTTCTTCCCGCGCCGCATCACGGCACTGATGAGACGGGCGACGACCGGGCTGGCATAGCGGGCGTCCTTTTTAACTTCTTTGTGGATGACTCTGCGACGACGGGACATGGATTATATGGGATTGCGGACTTCGGTTTACGGATTCGGATTACTTTTTCTTGCCCTTGGCGGCTTTGGCGTCTTCCTGACCGGGCTTCGGACGCTTGGCACCATATTTCGAGCGGCTGCGGCGGCGGCCATCCACTCCGAGGCTGTCGAGCGATCCGCGGACAATGTGATAGCGGACGCCGGGGAGGTCTTTCACACGTCCACCGCGGACGAGGACGATCGAGTGTTCCTGAAGATTGTGGCCTTCGCCCGGAATGTAGGCGATAACTTCCTGGCCATTGGTGAGCCGGACTTTGGCGACTTTGCGGAGAGCAGAATTTGGCTTCTTCGGCGTCCGGGTCATCACTTGCACGCAAACGCCGCGGCGCTGCGGACAATTAACGAGCGCTGGCGACTTCGACTTGACGGTCACTTTGCTACGACCTTTGCGGACCAATTGATTGATTGTGGGCATGGTAAAATTTCTATTCAGGTGCCGCGAAGTTCGTTGGGACAAAAAAGCCACCCGGCGGTGGCTGTCGCGGTCCCCCGTGCTCATGCGGGAGGAGAGAGAGTAATGATCCTCAACGACCGTGCAAGAGAAAAATCGCTATCTTATTTACCCAGGTCGTTGGCCGACCTTGCAAGAATCCCTCGTGCGATGCGAAGAGCTTCATCGAGGTCGGGAGCGATATGGTCATCCCCGAGTTCGTCGAGAAACCCCGCCTGAGTCATCATAAAATACGGTTGTGTGTGTGCTCCGCAGATAATCACGTGGCCACGGTGGGCTCGGATTTTGAGGAGGAGCATCTCGAGGGCGTTGAGAGCGGTGGCATCCATCGAGGTGACTGCGCGCATTTTTAGAATGACCACTTTCGGCGGCGCGTTGGCGGCGACGAGAGCATCTTCGAGTTTGTCGGCTGCTCCGAAGAGAAACGGTCCGGCGATTCGGTAGATTGTCACGCCTTCAGGGACCTCCTTGCCAAGGATCGAGTGGCGGTCGCCTTCGTCCTCATTATCCGCCGTCACCTGTGTCACGACCGTGGTCTCGGTCACGCGTTTAATAAAGAGCATCGCGGCGAGGAGCATGCCCATCTCGACGGCGATGGTGAGGTCGAAGATGATCGTGAGCAAAAACGTGGCGATAAAGACCGCCGCATCGGCTTTCGGAAGCTTCTGCAGGCGCATAAACTCCCGCCACTCGCCCATTCGCAATGCGACGGCGACCAGAATCGCGCTCAGCACGGCAAGCGGAACAAATCGCGCCAGCGGAGCCGCGACGAGAATGATCGCCAGGAGAGTGCCCGAGTGGACGATGCCGGAGACCGGGCTCGTTCCGCCTGCCTGAATATTGGCGGCGGTTCGAGCAATCGCTCCCGTCGCGGGGATTCCGCCAAAAAGTGGGGTGAAAATATTTGCAATCCCCTGAGCGACGAGCTCGGTATTGGCATTGTGGCGGTCACCCGTGATCCCATCGGCCACGACCGCACAGAGGAGGGACTCGATGGCGGCCAAGAGTGCTATGGTCACGGCCGGTTGAAACATTTCCGTGACAATGGCCAGGCTGACTTCCGGGAACTTCACGGCTGGCAGGCCGGAGGGAATTCCGCCAAATTCCGACCCGATGGTGGCGACGGGCAGGTCAAAAATCGCTGCGGCCACCGTCCCGAGGGCGAGAACCACGATCGGCCCGGGAATGCCCCGCATCGGAAGCCTCGGCCATAAACGCAGAATAACCAGGGAGCCACCCGCCATCAAAAGTGTTATCCATGACGCCTTGGGCAAGGCGTCCCAGAGGATCGGAATTTTCGCGAAAAAACTCACCGGCAGAGTGTCAATTGGGAGTCCGAGAAAATCCTTCAACTGACTAAGAAGAATGATGACCGCGATGCCGCTCGTGAACCCAGTCGTCACCGGATACGGGATAAACTTGATCAGCGTGCCAACCTTGAGCAGGCCCATCACGACGAGAAGCCCGCCGGCAATCATCGTGCAGACCACGAGCTTTTCGAAACCGTAGGTCTGGACGATTCCATAGACGATGACGACGAAAGCCCCGGTGGGCCCACCAACGCACAGGCGTGTTCCTCCGAAAAACGAAATCAAAAATCCCGCAACGATCGCCGTGTAGATTCCCTGCTCGGGAGCGACCCCCGAAGCGATCCCAAACGCCATCGCCAACGGCAGCGCGATCACTCCCAGCGCGAGCCCAGCCCCGAGATCCGCCGCGAGCTTCTTCCCGCTGTAGCTCCGGATTGTCGAGAAGAGATACGGCAGCGAGTAGATGCTTTCTCTCATGAGATATTAGAGGCACTAATAGGGCCGCCTTCGAAGCGTGGCAATGGCGAATGTCCCGGCGACCGCCCGGAAGATTTTCCATCGAATGTCTTGCCGACGATGCGATGTCCGTTATTCTACCCAATCCGCGGCTGGGTAGCTCAGTTGGCAGAGCAGA
>JBMOHW010000246.1:0-3091 GCA_049317665.1 Terrimicrobiaceae bacterium
AAGAGGTACATCTCAAAACTTTGTTTACCTTGATGAGTTTGCCTTCGTACCCGCTAATATTCAAGAATCATTTTTTAATTCGGTCTTTCCTACAATATCATCTGGTGAAACTACCAAGGTATTAATTACATCTACACCTAACGGGCTTAATCTTTTTTACAAGCTATGGGCTGATAGTGAAGCAGGTAGGAATTCTTACCATAGAATAGATGTACATTGGAGTCAAGTTCCTGGCCGTGATCATGTTTGGAAAGAGGAAATGATTCGCAATACGTCTGAAGAACAATTCAGACAAGAATTTGAGTGCGAGTTTTTAGGCTCATCATCTACTCTCATAAGTGCTGCAAAACTTAGGACCCTAGTTTATAAGTCACCTATTCAATCAGATGAATATTTAAAGATACACGAGCATCCAGTTCAAAATAATATTTACTGTGTTACGGTTGATACAGCAAGAGGTAAGGAAGGTGACTACTCAGCATTTAAAATTTTCGATGTAACAACTTTTCCTTATAAAGATGTAGCGAGTTACAGGAATAGAGAAATAGATCCTTTACTTTACCCTAATATCGTTTACAGACTAGCTATGCATTATAACAGTGCTATGGTCTTAGTTGAAACAAATGATATAGGACAGCAAGTAGCTGATATTTTGCAGCATGATTTGGAATATGATAATTTAGTTTTTTCTCATAGCCACACCTCAAGAGGTGTGATAATGTCTGGAGGTTTTTCTCAACAGACGCACGCCGGAGTAAGAACTACTAAAGCAGTTAAGAAGTTAGGTTGCTCTAACTTTAAAACACTAGTAGAAAGCGATAAGCTAATAATATGTGATTTCGCTACTATTAATGAGATGTATAGATTTGTTAGTAATGGAACAACCTACGAAGCAGAAGAAGGTAATGATGATTTAGTTATGTGTTGTGTTTTGTTTTCCTGGCTAGCAGATCAAAGTTATTTTAAAGAAATAGTTAATTCAAACGTCAGAAAAAACTTATATGATGATAATGTGCAGAGAATAGAAGAAGAACTAGCTCCTTTTGGAGTTATTGATAAAGGAATTCAAGTAGAAGAAGTGCCTAGGATTGTTAACCTTGATGATGAGCAAATGTCCTTTAACCAATGGATGGCTAGTTAATTCTTACAATTTATAAATACAACAGATAGTCTTGTCATACTATGCTAAACAAAAAACCTTTGAGGGGAGAATAAAATGCCATTTCAAGTCAGTCCAGGTGTTAACGTATCTGAAATTGACTTAAGCACGGTTGTCCCTGCAGTATCTTCAACAGAAGGCGCACTTGCTGGTGTGTTTCGTTGGGGACCTGTAGAAAAACGTGTTTTAGTTGATTCAGAAAATACTCTAGTTACCCGCTTTGGTAAGCCTACCAATCACAATGCGGAAACATTCTTTACAGCTGCTAACTTCTTAGCCTACGGTAATAAGCTTTATGTAGTTAGAGCAGCTAATACTACCGATGCTACAGGTGCTAGCGGTGTGCTAACAGCCTATGCTAACGTCGGCGCTGTTACTTCTAATACAAACTTATTAGTTAAGAACGAAGATCATTTCTTAGATTCTACCGTTACTACTAATCTTGCATCAGAAACGAACGTAAGATATATTGCTAGATATCCAGGTGCAATTGGAAACTCTTTAAAAGTCTCGGTCTGCGATACACCAAATACTTTCTTTTCAAACACAACGCTTCGTAACGGTGATGCTAACCTAAGTGCCAACGGCCAATTAACATCTATAGTTGCTACAAACGGCAGCAATACAGTTACAGTTAAGATAGCGAACAGCTCGACCGGTACTGTTTCAGAAGCTAGTGCAAGAGCCACTACAGTAAGTGGGCTATTAAGTGCTGGTGATTTAATCGAGGTAGGTAATTCTTCAATAGGCACTCAATACTTAAAAGTAACAGCTATTAGCGGTGTTACAACAAACGCTACTCATGCATACTTTACAGTCAATACAGATCAAAAGTATTCACTAGTAACATTTGGTAACAATGAAGCCGCTAACGTAGAAACAGTTGCTGCAGGTTATCTAAAGCGCTACTGGGAATATGCTTTCAACGTTGATGCTGCTCCAAGCACCTCTACATACACAGCAGATTTTGGTAATTCAGCTGCTGTTGATGAGGTACATGTAGTAGTGGCAGATCATGATGGTGTATTTACTGGTATTCCTGGTACCATTCTAGAGGTATATCAAGGACTTTCAAGAGTTACTGATGCTAAGACATCTGACGGCAACTCAAATTATGTAAGAGATGTTATTAATCAAAATTCAGGTTACGTCTATTACAACGCTAACAGAGCTGCTGGCTATACAGCCAATGCAAGTGCTATTACCTCGCAATCAAATAATATCGCTATGAGCCTTTCGTTTAGCTACGGGTCAGATGGTCAAGACGAAGCTAACGTATCGATAGGGGTTATTACTGCCGGGTACGATAGATTTAAGTCAGCCGAAGATGTAGACGTCTCGTTAATTCTGCAAGGTAAGGCAAAGGGTGGTACAAATACTACTCAGCTTGCTAATCATATTATTGATAACATCTGCGAAACAAGAAAAGATTGCGTTGCTTTCATCTCTCCAGATAAGGCTGACGTTGTTCAAAATTCCGGTCAAGATGAATATGCTGACGTAGTTGACTTTAGAAATAGTCTATCCAGCACATCTTATGCTGTTTTAGATTCAGGCTATAAGTATCAATACGACAAGTATAACGACATCTATAGATATATTCCGTTAAATGGTGATGTAGCTGGTCTATGTGTTCGTACAGATGATACCAGAGACCCATGGTTCTCACCAGCAGGGTTCAACAGAGGTATTATTAAGAATACAGTTAAACTATCTTATAATCCTAATAAGTCAGAGCGCGACATTCTTTATAAGAATGGAGTTAATCCGGTAGTAACATTCCCCGGACAAGGCACTCTGCTATTCGGAGATAAGACACTCTTAAGCAAGCCATCAGCTTTCGACCGCATTAACGTTCGTAGATTGTTCATCGTGCTTGAGAAAGCAATTGCTACAGCTGCCAAGTTCACTCTATTCGAGTTTAACGATCAG
>JBMOHW010000247.1:0-3079 GCA_049317665.1 Terrimicrobiaceae bacterium
TATCCCGACGTTCCCGTGCCTCCTCGCTCGCGTAGGGAAGAGGAGAAACCCCATCTGGGGGAATAGCCATCGTCA
This sequence comes from Terrimicrobiaceae bacterium, assembly GCA_049317665.1. Taxonomy (GTDB): domain Bacteria; phylum Verrucomicrobiota; class Verrucomicrobiia; order Chthoniobacterales; family Terrimicrobiaceae; genus JBBRHN01. The sequence continues at coordinate 76 of JBMOHW010000247.1, forward strand.
TAAATGAAAGTAGGAAGCAAAAGCGGTTAGGACAAGTTCGGCGAGGCAGGTTTTGCGGGTGGACGGAATCGGTCCACGGTGATGTAGAAGGCCGGCACCAAATACAAGGTTAGGAAAGTTGAGGTCAGCATTCCGCCGACGACGGCGACGCCCAAGGGGCGTCGGCTTTCAGCCCCCGCTCCAAGCCCAAGGGCTACAGGAAAAATACCGATCACCGTCGAAAGTGCGGTCATCAGGATAGGACGGAGGCGCAAGCGACCGGCTTCGAGCATCGCTTCGAGTGCAGGCATTCCTTGGGCTCTCTTCTGGTTAGCGAATTCCACAAGAAGAATAGAATTCTTGGTCACTAATCCGAGAAGAAGAACGAGTCCGATCAAGCTATAGAGATTCAGATTCATTGAAGGGATTTCTGGGATCAGGCCAAAAAGAAAAGCCAAGGGCTTGGGAAGCACGCCCGGAGGGACGTATTGTGGAATCAGTGCGAGACTATTTAAAAAGCCTAGAACGAATAGCAAAAGTAGAGCACCGACTGCGGCCAAGGGGAGAGCCACCATGATGGTGATGGGATGGATGAAGCTTTCGAATTGGGCAGCTAGCGCCATGTAAACGATGAGAATCGCGAGAATGAGAATTTGCCAAGCTTCGCCACGGCCGGATCGGAGTTCCCGAGCCTCACCGTCAAACTCCAGCTTAATTCCGGGAGGAAGGATCCTTTTTGCGATCTCTTCCGTCTTATCGATGGCCTGGCCAAGGGTGCATCCCAAAGGTTGGCCACTGACCTGGGCACTTCGTTGCCGTGCGAAGTGGGAAATCGAGTTTACCGAACCCTGTTCCTTGGCTCGGACGAGATCGCGGATAGGGACGAGCTGACCACTCTGTGCGCGGACATAAAGGCTGTTCAGCTCGTCAGGAACCAGGCGGTCAGTCCGCCGAAGTTGAGCGATCACGTCGTACTGTTTACCCTCGAAGTTGAAGCGGGAGATATCCAGCCCACCGAGAAGAATTTGCAGGGATTCGGAGATATCTCGGACGGAAATCCCGAGTGCAGCCGCCCGGTTTCGATCGATTTCCAGATTCAGCTGCGGCTTTTCATAGTTAAAATTAGTGCGGGGCTGACTGAGAAAACCGGCTTTATCGATTTCATCCCTAAGTTGTCGTGCACTTTTTTCAAGTTGAACCAAATCTGGTCCCTGCAAAATCACTTGGAAGGATGCATCAAATCCCCGCCCGATCGCTTTGGGGAGAAAGGGGATGACGACCGCTCCGCGGATCTCGCTGATCATGCGGGTAAACATGGAGCCACGTGCTCCGGGACGGGCGAGCTGAAGTCCGGTACGGGCGCGGTCGGGCTTCAGGCGCATGAACATGATTCCGAGATTGGATTGGCCTGGTGCTCCCCGAGCAAGGGCAACGGCAGTAAAGTAGCCTTCCACTTCCGGATATTCGGAGGCGATCTTTTCCGCCTGTCGGACATACTGGTCAGTGGCCTCGCTGGTCGAGCCTTCTGGGGTAACGATGACGGCGACGATGGTTCCTTTGTCTTCTTCGGGCAGAAACTCCTGTGGGATGGCGCGATAGAGAAGGACGGTGAGAGCGAGCGTTCCGGCCCCCAATCCTAGAAGAATTCGGGGGTGACGAAGGGCAGATGCCAAACTGGTGGCGTAGAAGGAAGAGATCTTTTGTAGGCCCGCTTCAAGGATTTTTGCATAGGCCGGAATATGTTTGGACGGGGGTTTGAGAAAATGGGCGCCGAGGGCGGGGCTGAGGGTAAGAGCGACAAAGGCAGAAATCGTGACGGAACCTGCCAAGGTAACAGCGAATTCCCGAAAAAGAATTCCAGTGGTTCCACTTTGAAAAGCGATCGGAAGAAAGACGACCACCAAACTGGCGGTAATCGCAAGCACGGCACTGGTGATTTCCTTCATGGCGAGGAGGCTGGCGTCGAAGGGATTCATTCCCTCCTCGATGTGGCGGACGATATTTTCGAGGACGACGATGGCATCGTCCACGACGATGCCGATGGCCAGCACCAGGGCCAGGAGGGTGAGGATGTTTACGCTGTAGCCGAGAGCGTAAAGCAGGGCGAATGTTCCCAGAACCGAGATTGGGATGGCGGCGGCGGGAATGAGAGTGGAGCGAGGTTCGTGAAGGAAAAGAAAGATCAGAACCACCACCAGAATGATGGAAATGATCAGAGAGACGACGACTTCATGAATGGCGTCTTCGACATAAAGGGAGGAGTCGAAAGGGATATCCACGTGAACATCAGAAGGGAGAATGACTTTAATCTTCTCCAGCTCTCGGCGGACGCGTTGGGCGACGTCGACGGCATTCGCGTCCGATTGTTTTACGACGCCGAGTCCGACTGCAGGTTGGCCACGGAAACGGGCGATCGTCTGTTCGACGGCGGGCCCCACCTCGACCGTGGCAATGTCCCGCAAGCGGATGGGGTTGTTGCCCGACTCACGGACGATCAGGTTTCCATACTCGTCGGGTTGATCCATGCGCCCTCTGGCAAGAATGCTAAGGGAGCGTTCTTTGCCCTCGATCTGGCCGGAAGGGAGTTCGACATTTTCCCGGGAAAGAAGAGCACGAATGTCAGCCGCGGTGACTTGGCGGGCGGCCATTTTTTCCGAATCGAGCCAGATGCGCATCGAAGTTCTTTTTTCTCCTCCGAAATTGATGCCTCCCACTCCGGGGAGAACTTGAAGACGGTCTTTGATCTGACGTTCTGCAAGGTTCGTGAGTTCTAGGGTAGAGCGGGTGGCGCTAGAGAGGGCGACCCACATGACTTCTTGGGCATCTGCGTCCTGCTTAGCGACAATGGGTTCCTTAATGTCGTCTGGAAGTTTGTCCCGGACGCGACTGATACGGTCACGGACATCCTGGGCTCCGATATCCACATCGCGGTTCAAATCGAATTCCACGGTAATACTGCTGACCTGTTCACGGGATTCGCTACGGAGAATTTTAATGCCGGGGATATTGTTGATTTCCTGCTCCA
>JBMOHW010000248.1:0-3069 GCA_049317665.1 Terrimicrobiaceae bacterium
CTGGCCTGTTTGACCCAATCGTGGACAACGGCGAAATCTTCAAGCTCATCAGCCCTGCTTTCCAGACCATTGTCGGCGGCTTCATCGGCCTTTTGGCTGGCGTGAAACTGTCCCACGGCGAGAAAGAAGAGGAGCCAAAATGAGCATCTTCATCCCCGTCCTCTACATTTGCATGAACGCACACTGCGAGTTCCTGCAACAGCTTACCCACTACACTGACAGGCAGCAATGCATGACAGCCGTGCGGTCAAAGAAGCAGGACTACATTGATATGGGTGCGACGGTAGACGCAACGTGCATTGACCTAGTTGTTCAAAAAAGGGGTAGTTATGAGCTTAGTAGCTGAACAAGCAGCGTTCCTGCTGGACATATGCAACCTGATTGGCTACGCCACGCAGCAAGGTTTTGTGGTTACCGGCGGGGAGCTTGCCCGTACCCCAGAACAGCAAGCGATTTACTTCAAGACAGGTCGCAGCAAGACCATGAACTCCATCCACTTGAAGCGGTGCGCGATGGACTTGAACTTCTTCAAGGACGGCAAAATCATCTGGGATAAGGGTATTCTGGCTCCCCTAGGTGCGTACTGGGAAAGCCTGCACCCCAAGAACCGCTGGGGCGGTAACTTCAAGAGCTTGGTAGACTGCCCGCACTTTGAGCGTAACGTGTAAGGAACAGACCATGCGTAAACCTAATTTGTCGGTAGGCAGGGGCGAGAAGCTATCTGTAAAGAAGGGTGGAGGACTGACAGCAAAAGGCCGGAAGAAGTACAACCGCGCCACTGGCAGCAACCTCAAGGCTCCTCAGAAGTCTGGCCCACGCCACAAGTCTTTCTGTGCCCGCAGCAAAAGCTGGACGGGTGAGCGCGGCAAGGCCGCACGTAAACGCTGGGGATGCAGATGAAAACACCGAAAGCAAAGCGCGGGCTGTACTACAACATCAACAAGCGCAGGAAAGCTGGTCTGCCAGCTAAAAAGCCAGGGCAGAGGGGCTACCCTACCGCCAAGGCTTTCAAGCGCTCTGCCAAGACTGCCAAGCGTTAAGGCGCGGGCAGCAGGCCACCTTCAAACAAGTAGCTGCCAAGATGCCCCAGGCGCACCCACGGTGCTGCCCAGACCTTGTAGCCGTTCTTCCGCGCCACGTAGCAGAAGTGGTAGTCCTCTGACAGTAGCCGCTCTGTCTCTGGCTCGATACTGCAAGCAAAGTATTCGGTAATCCTGTCTGGCCCCATAGTGCCGTTGATGACCGTGACATCGTTGACGTAGCTGGACACCTTGTCTTTCAATCCCTCCAGCACTTCCCGCTTGATAAGCATGAACCCTGTGCCACCGTTCCAGATTTCCACAGGCTTGTTCTCCGGCACGGTTACAGAGCCTGTGTAGTCCACAAGGTTCACAACCAGGCTACCAGTGCGGGTAGCCAGCTTGCCCACCTCTACGCCCTCTTTCACGGCCTTCTCGACTCCGTGCCAGTTGATTTCCTTCTTAGGGTAGATGCCGCAGATGATGTCTACGTCAGCGTCCACCATAGGTGGGATGTGTGCTGGGTCAAACTTGATGTCTGCGTCTATGAACATCAGGTGGGTGCAGGGTGTTTTTAAGAACTGGTGAACCAGTGCATTCCTTCCCCGCTGTATCAGTGACTCATTGAACATGCTGGAGAAGGACATGTCCCACCCCACCTGTTTCATCACGTTGGTCATAGCGATAAGGCTATTGGTGAAGTAGCCGCAGCACATGCCACCATACATAGGGGTGGCTACGAAAATGTGTTTCTTGTCTGTCATGTGTTCTTTCTGTTTATCTACTGCCATTGCTTTCTTGGCTTGATAGCCACCGCCCCAACTACCCTGCCGCTTGGCAAGGTCATCGAACGCCTCATCTTCTTCTGTCTTCATGCTATCGACTCCCAAAAAACAAGACCAATGGTGACCACAAACAGCACCAAAAATCCCACCACAATGAAAGTCTTCAACATGTCGATGAAAAAGTCTTCATCATCGTCTTGGTTCATTGCAACTCGCTTTCTGGCCTCTGCATCCAGGCCACAGCGTCCATAAAGCCCTGCTGGTAGGCATCTCTCATGAGACGTCTAATATCCTCAAGACCCACTTCTTGCTGACGCTCGACTTCCTCCAAGTTCTGACTCTCTGTTTTTCTTGCAGTAGAAACTGTTGCCGTGTTTGTAGTTTGGGTTTCTTTGGTCATATTGATAAGTTCCATGAAGTTTTCTGTCTCGAACATTATTTTTTGGCGTGTCCCAGCGTAAATTTTTTAGCCTGTTGTCATCAGCTATTCCGTTGTTGTGACAACATTGCATTCCTTCTGGCCTAGGGCCAACAAAGGCCTCAAGAACGAGCACATGCACAAAAGCCAAACGATGGGATAGCCTGACTAGGTGATAGCCGTCTTTGTCTTTGATGAGCTTCAAGAACCGTTCCGGTAAATTTCTTTCTCCATATCGTTTGTCAGGAACAACGTGCGGCTTTCTCCGCACAATGCCAAGCTCAGAAACTTCATAGTTCGGTTCGTTATAGACATCAGCATATTTCATTAAGTTCTCCTAAGATAAATCAACAACACGCATAACATATTTCCCTTTCGAGTTTTTTCGGTGTCCATGCACTTCAATCCTTATTCCAGCATCCCGCACAAGAGAAAGAGTCTCAGAGTCCATAATCTTTTTTATGCGGTCGCTGACAGCAGAGGCAGTCACTTGCACTGCCAAAACTTCTCCTTTGCGAATAGCAAGCAAGTCCGCCCAGCCCCACAAGTCTTTCCGCTGCTTGGTGAAGCTGTTCCACTTTTCTACAATTTCAACGTGGTAGCCTGATTCACGCAAGTGAGCCAAGCTACGCTGTGTGGGTGATATTTTTGACATAAAGGTGGGGTACTCGCTGCACTGCGCTCCGGAGTCCGTGACGGCACTACGCAGCATCCGCTTTCCCCCGTTCTAACTAAAAAGGTAAATCCCCTTCATCGTCCTGCCCCCTGCGGGGCGGGGCACGGCGGTAGGCAGGGGTGACTTCTACAGGCGCGTCCTGCTCTAGCTTCTTACGCTTGAGCCAGTTGT
>JBMOHW010000249.1:0-3042 GCA_049317665.1 Terrimicrobiaceae bacterium
GCTGTGGGTTCCTGGACCCTCTCTCATGACCGAAGACACCCCGGGATTGAGACGACTCCAGTGGACGGTGGACTACGATGGGACCTACGTATGGATCCTTCGGCGCTGATTCATGACATCGTGCTGGACCTTGGGAGCACGGGGTTGTTCCTTGAGGTCCCGGTTGAGCCAGACACGGGACCCTATCTTGTCACGGGGTCCAAGGGTCCCGTGTGGGTGGAGACGGATAAGTCTGGCATCCTAAGGTCCGGAGTCGTTCATGGGACCCCCCCGGACACTCTGTTCAACGATCTGGTCCGGTCGATCCATCGGGCCTCCTGTGAACGGGAGTGGGGTAGCTCATTCCCACTTACCTCCGTTGGGCTCATGGATGGGGAGGACTACCTTTTCTCCTACGGGTTCCAGGAGTTCGACCTTCTGGCCCCCGAAGGTTCCCCTAGCTTCAATTTTCCATGTTCCGATGTGACCCGTCCTGTTGTGGCATCTTGGGTGCCACAGGGATGTGCACTCCTTGTTCCAACGGAGCGGGAGTACCTGGGATTTCTCGGTCTGCTCAAGGGTAGTTACACGGCGGTTGTTCACAATCCCTCCCGAGGCATGGTAACTCTTGGGCCGTGGTGATTCCTCCATCCGATGTTGGTCAATGGCTCTACAACCATTTCGCCTCCCTTGACCTGGGCGAAAGTGCAGAGGGATACCTCTACGGCAGGGGGATTACTGAACAGCTCATCACAACCCGTGGGGTGAAGGAGTGGCTGGCCAGCTCACTCCCCACACCAAGTGTTGCTTTCGCGAAAAGGTATGGGGCCAGGGGCCAGGGATTGGAGGGGACCGTGGCTTTCCCCATCCTATCACCTTCCGGGATGCTCATTGGAATGGAGGCTAGGACACCTAGCCGTGATCCATCCGAAAAGAGGATCAGCGAGTTCCGCCTCCCAGAAGCGGCATGGTCGCCTTTCATTTTCAACGCACCAGAAGCTGCCTCCCGTATGTGGGAAGGGGGGTCCGTGTGGGTCTGTGAAGGTGTCTATGACCTGTGCGCTTTGGTTAGGGTGGTTCCACCCACCGATGCCGTGGTAGCGACACTCAAAGCTGGACTTTCAAAAACCCACGTTCAATTTCTCTCCCGCTTCTGCCGTGGGACCGTTTACATGGTCTACGACAACGATGAGACCGGGCGCAGGGCTACGGATGGTTATGTGGACCCAGCTACGGGCAAGTACCGACCAGGAGCTATGGGTCTCCTCAGGAGGGCCGGGTTGAGGGCCGTTGACTACCGCTACCGTGGGAAAGACCCAGGGGATGCTTGGACCAAAGGCGGGGTCCCACTCCTGAAGTCCATTTTTCCAATCCAGGGGTAAGACTTTTCATGCCAAAATCTAGCAACTGGTGGGTCTCCGACACTCTCATCTCCTACACCTTCCGCGAGGACATTCAGAACGAAGACTACGCTCTTCTACAGAAGGCCCTATCGGATGGGACCACTGGCAGTCGTGGTGAGATTGACGGGACTCCGAAGTTTCCCCTGGAGGAGTTCACCTCCAAATTGAAAGAGATCGGTCTACGCCTTCGGTGGGCGGAGGCGAAAACCCTCCTGTTTGCAGATGCCCAGAGCTATGTCCATCTTCAGATCCTAGAATACAAGGGTTCACCCTTGTATTCAGGGCGTTGGGTTTCTTCCACCGAGACTAGGAGTAGGCAGATCAAGGATCTCGTTGAATCGTGGATTCAACCCATCCCTGAAGAGAAGGATGAGCCCGTCATCCACTCTTTCAGTCGGGAGAATGGGCACTACTACGTTCGTGAGGTGGGGGCACTCCACGACGTGTTTCTGCCGGAGAACTACAACCAGGATGTGGTTGAGAAGTACAACTACGTTGTGAGTGAGCTCACCAAAGACGAACCAAGGGGCCGTCTGGTGCTTCTGGAGGGTCTACCCGGTACGGGCAAAACTCGGATGGTCCGGTCTCTGGTGTGTGATCTGATGGAAAGCTCCACCTGTATTCTGGTTCCGCCGAGCCTCATGGATAGTCTGTCCGGACCCGAGTTCGCCATGACTCTGGTTCGGTTGAAGACCGAAGGAAAGCACATCGTTCTCATCCTGGAGGATGCTGACGATTGCCTCATTGCCAGGGAGAAGAACAAGGCCGCGAAAGCCAGCCTGTCCGCCCTGCTCAATCTCTCCGACGGCATCATGGGGGCAACCCTCGACCTTCGTGTGGTGGTCTCCACGAATCAGGAACTGGAAGCCATTGACAGGGCCATTCTGCGCCCAGGTCGCCTCCTCAAAAGGATCTCCGTCGGTGCCCTTTCCCCCAACCGTGCTTCGGAGGTCTACGCCCGCCTGACGAATGGTGAGGTCAAAGCCTACACTTCAGACACTATCCTCGCCCAGGTATACGAAGACGCTCAGTCGTCCGAGTAGTCAGTCATCCCGTGTGGATCCCACACGGCCGGGTTCTCTTTCCAATGCATCATGTTTCGAGCCGCCAGGGGAATTAGGCGGTCCACGTCTATACCTTTTGGCGTAGGCGCTCCACGGATTCCTGGAATAGACGGTTTTTCTCTTCGGGCGTCAGGTTGGGTGGCATCATGCTGTTGGGGTAATGATAGCACGAACCCCGGTCTATCAAAAAGACCACAACATAGGACAGCCATGAAGAACAACGACTCTTGGAAAGCAGACGCCGACACCATTCTCCTCATGCAGCAGACCATCGCAAAGTGGCACCCCACTCTTGCTCTGGTTGACAAGAACATCGCCGTGGTGATGCGAGCGAAGGCTGCAAAATCGGGTGGGGATCCCGTTCTTGGTGTAGCCCGAAAGGCTCCCCCCATTCTCTCCGTCCTGACGGATGGTGAGTACGAGTTCATTCTGGAGATCGCCGCCGACGAGTGGCAGACCCTGACCAACAACCAGCGTGAGGCTCTCATGGACCACCTCCTCTCCCACTGCAAGGTGGAGGAAGAAGAGGGTACGGGGGATGTCAAGTGCAGTATCAACAAGCCCGATGTTTTCTTCTTCTATGATGAGCTCAAGCG
>JBMOHW010000250.1:0-2980 GCA_049317665.1 Terrimicrobiaceae bacterium
GGAATGTAATCAGTTATGCGACCTAAATTAGGCATACTATTAGCTACAGGAGCTACTTGTTCGCTTACTTGCTGCGCTGCTTGAGTAGGATTACGCAAAGACTGATATGGGTCTCTATAACTTGCTGGATTAAGGTAATCCATAAGAGTCATACCTCTAGGCTGATCTCCATAACCTGCGTAAAACTCAGCATTTATTTCATCACGAGTAGCCATACATTACCCCAATAGTGAAATTTGTGGTGGACGGATGACAGATTGATTCTGCGGGTTCAATAAACTCATGTAATCCATTGGCTGAACTTGACCACGTTGAACTTGTCCAGCAGGAGCCATTTGCATAGGCTGTTCTGGCTCGAAAGCACTTTTAGCCAAATTCATACCAATTTGTGATGGAATAGGGTTTCTGTTTATAAAAGCATTAGCACCACCAAAAGCATCTGTAATGCCTGTTACGCCACCACCAAGTCGTTGCATAAGCGTAGGAGCAGCAGCAAGCTGATTGCCAGCAAATCCAGCACTAGTACCCATAATTCCACTAGCAGGAGTTCCAGCAGCACCCATAGCACCGCCTGTAAATGCACCACCAGCCGCACCAGTCAGCCCACCAAGCAACGCACCTTGAAGCGGATTGCCACCTTTAATAGCAGAAGCACCACCGCCAAGAGCAGCACCTAGCATCATTCCTGTGGAAATTGGCTCACCCATTATTTACCCCCTTGTGGTGTAGCTTGCTGCACCGTAGTTGAACCCTGCGGAACACTAGAGAATAGGTTAGCAAACTGACTTAATTTAGCTTGTGGTAGGTTTTGCTGGAAGTTAAAACGATTTATTTGATCTTGCAGTTCAGCCGCACTCTGAGCTTCTCTAGCACCACCAACGCTAAGTAATCGCTGAATGTCAGCATAATCCTGAGCAGCCATCTGAGGAGCCGCACCAACAGCCGCCATCTGACGAGCACGTTCAGCCTCAGCACTCTGATACGCTAATTGACCACCTCGTTCCGCTAGAGCACGAGCATAAACATCCTGAGCCTGACCTGTTAACTGACCTTGAGCAGCAGAGCCATAACGCCCCATTGACGATGCACCTGATTGAAGTTGCCGTATGTTACGCAGATAATCCTCACCAGACAGACGATTCGTCTGCTCCAAAGCACCCGCTAGAAATGGATTAACGCCTCGTCCTTGAATCGTAGCTAATGTCTCTGCCTGTGCTGCTTGAGTAAGCGGAGAACCTGCCATAGCTCGTTCTTGAGCCATACGCAAGGCTTCCTGAGTCTGAGCCGAAGGAGATACGTAAGTCTGACCGGGGAAGAATGTAGGAGCCTGAGACTCATATAGCCGCTTACCTTCTTCTAGCCCATAAGTAACATACGGAGCAATCGTAGGATCGATGCTCGTCGTTGTCGTGCTTTTTTGAGGACTACCGCCGCCACCACCCATATTAAACCTCACTAATCCATTGTCGTGGACGGAATCCGTAATCAGCCGCCCTTTTAGCCCAACCCCGCCTATGGCTAGAAAATGTTATGTATTTAACCTTAGCTTCAGTAGCCATGCCTTTTATGTATTTTAAGGCATTTTCGACAACATCATAACTATTTTCTAACGAATAAGCAGCCCATAGATGCATAGTCTCACCTTGTGGCTGTATGACAAAGAAGCCAGCGTAGTGGTTATTCTCTATCAGTACAAACAACAGACTCTTTTGATTGAAACAGTCTGTATATACATCTTCAATAATCCAGTTTTCTGGACTCCTGCTTTTAATTTTCTCTAAGCCAGTTCTTACACTAGCCCACCATTGTCTTAGTTCCTGTGGAGCAATATATCTATACTCCATTAGCCCACCACAATATAGCCATACGTTTTATCTGCCGTGTTATTAGACCAATGTGTCAGAGTAGCACTTCCTCGTACTTGACTACTAACATATATATTAGTTGAAGCATTAGGAGAAATATAATTTAACGTAGTAATAACGCTAGGTACTGACGGTCTAGTCGGGCTAGTTCCTGCCGCAAATGTTTCAATCGTTACGCCAGTATCTGTAACTCTCCACATTATCTCAAGATAGTCACCGACAGCTAATTCAATAAAGTAATTTAATGCAGCAATAATATGACTTGGATCGCCAGAACTATGTCGTGCTGGAATACCAAACCGACTATTAGAAGCCGCTATATTTGTTCCATTCTTTCTAAACCACACATCTGCATCTTGGCTGCTATTAGTCGTATTTTTAAATTGAATAGAAAATTGCAAGTTGTAAACACCTGCATTTCTGACGTTCATCCGTGAACTATTGGATAAATACACTCCATTAGAGTAGTCAGTTGTATTTAATGTAATAGCATACGCAGTCGTAGTATTAGCAGCAGTCTGGTTCGTAGAGTCCTGAAACGCTCCGTAGGGCATCGCATCAGTAAATGCAGCCGCAGATACAGGAGTAAAGAATAAAAGGCTCTCCTTACCTATACGATCGTCAAACAGCGTAGTAGTAGTAGTATTACCTGTCGCTAAAGTAACCGTACCAGTATTGTTCGTCTTACCGTCCATGATGCCACGGACAACCTCACTAACAGAGCGTTCATCAGCACCGAATACAGGTAGAGTACGAAACTGTACTGATCTAGTCATCGAGTACCCTGCTGAGTAATATCAATCTCACAACCTACAATAGTTTCCCAATTGGCATTAGTCGGAGTTACCTTAATACGATGGTAATTACCGTTAGCTCTCAATGGCACTCGGTTGTCTGAGTCTGGTGTGGCTGTCGTTCCGAATTCGACGCTATCTGACAATAGTTTTCTACTGGCAACTGCAACTGACGCGATTCCATTATCGATAATAGGTTTTGCCAATGTGATAATAGAACGTCCAATGTCAATGTCTCCAGAAGTAATGTATGCCGCTTGCAATGCACCAGAGAAAACTACAATCCTCTGATTTCTAACGCCAACGAATATAAGCTGACCA
>JBMOHW010000251.1:0-2958 GCA_049317665.1 Terrimicrobiaceae bacterium
CAATACACGGGAAAAGTCGAGCGCGTCGACGTCAAGGCCTTCAAGCTCCTGCTCGACGAGGGAATCATTCCGATCGTTCCACCGCTCGGTTTCGATGGGGAAGGGCGGACTTACCGGGTGAACTCGGACACGATCGCCGTTGAGATCGCGGAGGAGCTCTCCGCCGCCAAGATCCTCTACCTGGCCCCGAGCGGGATTTTTTCCGCGGCAGCGCCGCCCCGCCAACTCTCCGTTCCCGAGACGCTCGATGTCATCAAACGTCGGCGCACCGAGTTCGCCCCCGGTCTCGTCTCGAAACTCGAGAATGGTGCCCGCGCCTGCGTTCAAGGAGTTCCGCGGGTCCACATCCTTGATGGAGGCGTCAACGAGGCGTTGCTCAACGAGGTCTTCAGCCACGACGGCATCGGCACGATGATTTACTCGAACGAGTATCAGCAGATCCGGAGAATCTTCAAAAAGGACGTGCGGGCCGTGATGTCGCTCATCCGCCAATCCGTCCACAACGAAGAACTCGTTCGCCGCACCCGCGCCGAGATCCTCGACCACCTCGAAGACTACTGGCTTCTCGAGATCGACAGATCGCCGATCGCCTGCGTCGCACTCCATCTTTATCCGGAGGAGTCCGCCGCCGAACTCGCGTGCCTCCATGTCAGCACGGCTCATGAGAACCAGGGACACGGCAAGAAACTCATGGCCTTCACCGAGAACCTCGCCCGCGAGAAGGGCGTCAAAAATCTCTTTGCCCTCTCCACGCAAGCCTACAGCTACCTCCAGCAAAAGGGCGGCTTCACCCAGGCCGATCCCTCGACTCTGCCCGTATCCCGCCGGGCAAAATACGAAGCCAGCGGTCGCAACTCGAAAATCCTCGTCAAATCCCTCCGGCCCTAAACGCCCCGGATTTTGACTCATCACCCGTGAAATCCTTTCTCCATGCCCACCCCGAATCGGCATCGTCGGAGTCAATGAAATATTTGCGACATTTCCGTATTTTATTTTCGCGAATTCCCGATTTTTTCTTGAGGTGCCGAAGGTCGATTCTTATTCTCGCCCGACTGGCGGGGGACAAGGGTTTCTCACCTGTTAACAACTTGTGAAAAAAGCCGATCTCAAAAACCTCCCGTCCGGAAATGCCCGTTGGCAAAATCCGACCATGGCAAAGTCCTATGGTGAGATAAAGATTTCGGCTGAACTCGTAAGAACCAATTAAATACCTGGAAATAAGCTATTTAATCAAAAAATAACGCCAATCTCGTCCGCTTTTCCCGCACGCCTTCTCTCATGCCAAACCTCCCAAAACCCGCAAACCCACGTCCTGAGTCGGATTTGCCTTCTGTCCGGCGCCCATTTTCCCGGAGTGCATAACATGGCCACCATCACCGACAACAGCGATCTCTGGACGGCGATTTCAGACCGAATTCGCGCCCGTGTCAGCGCCGATGGATTCGAGCGCTGGTTCGCTGGCGTCAACGCGGGAAGTTGCACCGAAAACACGCTCACGCTCGTCGTGCCAAACCCGATCCATCAGTTCTTCATCGAGAGCAACTATCTCCCCATCGTCGAAGAATCCGTCCGCGAAGTGGCCCCGGCGATCTCCTCCGTGAGGTTCGCAACCGGCGCAGCGCCCGACCACGAGACCGTCGCCCACCCGACACCCACAAAATCTCACGCGAAGGAAAAGCCCGCCGGTCCGATGACGACACCGGGAATGAACGCCCGGAATACCTTCGAGACATTTGTCGTGGGCTCAAACAACCAATTCGCCCACTCCGCCGCACTGGCCGTCGCCAAAGCCCCTGCCCGGACTTACAACCCCCTCTTCGTTTACGGCGGCAGCGGACTGGGCAAGACGCACCTCCTCCAGGCTATCGGCCATCACGTTCTCTCGAACAACCGCTCCGCAAAGGTCTTCTACCTCTCCAGCGAGCAGTTCACCAACGAGTTCATCGACGCCATCCAGCACGGATCGCTCGTCAAATTCCGCAAGCGCTACCGCCAGGCCGATGTCCTCATGATCGATGACATTCAATTCCTCGCCGGCAAGGAACGCTCGCAGGAGGAATTTTTCCACACTTTCAACACGCTCCACGACGGCCACAAACAAATCGTCCTCTCCAGTGACCGGCCGGCCAGCGAGATCGAAAAGCTAGAACAACGTCTCGTCTCCCGCTTCGAGTGGGGAATGACCGCCGAGCTTCAGCCCCCGGATACCGAGACCCGTATCGCCATTCTTCGCAGCAAAGCCGCAGGGCTGAGCATTCAGTTGGAACCATGGGTGATCGAGTTTCTCGCGGACAAAATCCGTAACAACGTCCGCCGTCTCGAGGGAGCCCTCATGCGTGTGGCGTCCTACAAATCGCTCAGCGAACGCGAGATCACCCGCGAGGTCATCGAGAATCTCCTCCGCGACATCTTTCAGGAACAGGCCCGCAAAGCCGTCACCATCGACCAGATTCAACGTCGTGTGGCCGAGCATTTTGACGTCCGCCTAGCCGACATGACGAGCAAGCGTCGCCCGGCCAACATCGCCTTCCCGCGTCAAATCGCGATGTATCTCTCCCGCGAACTCACCCCCACCTCACTCTGCGATATCGGAGATGCCTTCGGCGGGAAAGACCACGGAACGGTCATTCACGCCTGCAAGCTGGTCAAAAGAAGGATGGAGGAAGACGAAAAAACCCGCCATCTCGTCTGCCTCCTCGACAGTCAACTCCAACGCTAGAGCGTTTGAAGTGGTTTTGACGGATTTTAGGGAATCTTCGATAGGATTTTCAGGAGTCTTTTCGCAAGTCGTTAGTTTGAGGCTGAGACACATAGGGCACTTCAGCGGCGTGCTCCAACCGGATCTCGTCTCCTCCCGTTAATCTTGTAAATCCTGTTAATCCTGTCCAAAAAGATCCAACGAGCCTACTGCGGGGTTGGAGTGGCCGAGGCTTTGGTTAACTCAGCGACAACGGCATC
>JBMOHW010000252.1:0-2957 GCA_049317665.1 Terrimicrobiaceae bacterium
GGTGCTGGACACGAATCCCAAATATTTAGGTAGATCATCGGGATCTTTCTTCTAATCTCATTCTCCATCTGAAACAACCATATCCAGTATCTTGGATCGGTGAAGAACATAATAGCATCTGGCTTCTCTATATCTATCAATTGACGGATGACTTCTGGAGAACCATATCCATTGTGTGGATACATGATGATTGAAGAATCTTCGATGTCGTTATGACCATTAGTGTCTAGGGAGAGATCTAGTCTCTTACCATGCTCGGGGTGATTAATGCCCGCTCCTAGATTAACCCAATTAAATCGGTGTGAGGTTCCGACTACGATCTCTCTTGCCATGGTAGCAATTCCCGAAGACATCCGAATATCGTCACTTAATAACAGTACTTTTTTTCTAAGGTGTGGTTCAATGTAACCTTCTTTCATATAATTGTTTTTTATGTAGTTTATGATAGCCGTCAAATGTTAATATAAGGTAATCATACCCGCTTTCCAACACCGCTTCTATCTTTTCTGTCTTATTTTTAAAGTTTAGATCCGTCCAAGTACTCTTTACCTCTACAATTAGCTTATGAGAAGCTACTAATAAATCAGGAGTATAAACCTTTGTTTCGTTATACTTAAATTTAGGTAGTACCTTTCTACTTGTAATAAGGTCTTGCTCTTTATACCCCTGTTCTAACAAGTACAGTATACCTAAACCTTCGTACCCTTGAATTTTAACAGTGTTGCCAGAGGGTAGTACAAAGTCTCTGAATTTATACCCGCTCTCTAGATCATTTACGTTTGTGATACCGTAACGAGTGTATAGAGTAGCTCTTTGTTTCGCTGTTATAGTAGCTCGCACTTCCAGTGATCGTGAGCTTATAGACTCCTTAGCTCTCTCCTGTTGATATTTTACGATAGGGCTCGTCTCAACAGTTAGCCCTTTGTTCCATCCGCCAGATTTTGCATTTGCTAATCTCCTATCTGTACTTTTAGTCAGCCCTTTATTCCAGGTATCTTTATGGCCTTTTATAAACCTAAGGTACTTTCGAGTAGCGTAACTGTACTTAGTCTCTTGACCACATCCACATTCGCAAATTTGCTTTAAGTACATTTTGTTATAGTCGTCTACGGATAAGTTATGTTTCTTTAGATGTGCAATCTTTATAGCAGAGTTATTCTTAATAACATCACCACATACTTTACATTTGAATTCAGGTACCATAGTAGTCTCTTTATTATAAATAGTCTAAACTCTATGCATACCGGTGTTTTCGTAGTAAGATCTTCTTACGTTGCTGTTGAGGTATGTAACCTTCTTTCATATAACTTTATAAATTTATAGTTTGTATTTTCTCTACTGCTTGAGGGGGGATGTTATTTAAAGTGTAATAACCGTGTTTAAAATTAGGGTCGTAGTATAACCTTAAATAATCACCGGGTACCATACTTGTATCTATTTTTAACAGTACCCATTCTTTAGTACCTGTAACCTGGTAGAACTTACTAGCCAGGTCTATTGTATGTTTTTCATCTTTACCCAAGTAAACTCTTTCAGGATGATAGGATCTTTTAGATCTCGATTTAGGTACTAGTCCTATGCTATGTATTTTCTCCCAGTTCTTTAGTGGAGCAATGTGGTATAAAAAATCTGGAATCTTATTTACTTTTTGATCAAACTTTGCTTCACATACCAAACTAATCTCTTCGGTAGCTTTGTTCTGAAAAGCATGTCTAAGTACCTTTTCATCATACCTATCTCGAATATTTAGACCTACTCCCTGTATAAACATGTACGAAATAAACCATCCTAGACTATTGAGTAGAGTGTTTAACTTACTTAGATCTTCTAAAGAATAGACATCCCCTACAGCTAAAACCTCCACAGTCATACTTTTACCCCCTTTTTCATAAGTAAAATCCCAGTTAGGGATTTGCTTCTTAAGCAAGGATACGGTCTGCCCTATTGAAGTAGATTTAATCAAACCTTCCTCAAGATTTAAGAAATACTCTTCCTTATAGGTTTCTAGTAGGATATCTAATAGTTTCATTCTTACTGGTTTTAAATGCTACCGGTATAATAGGTATTCAAAGTATTGTTGATCATAGACCTGAATTCAGGATCTGTGACATACAAGTACATCGACCTATCGGTTAGCTTTTGTAGGGATAGCTTTGTTCTTACACAAGCTACCTTAAAATCGTCAAATAGCTGTGTATTGACTTTTACCGAGGTTAGTTGTTGTTCTTTCATTGTTAAATGTATTATCTATATTTATAAATATATAGATGTACACCTAAACAACCTACTTTCTTAAATAAAATTATGATTCTTTTTTGACCGCTATCGGACCTTTATCACAGAATTCTGTATGGTTGAAGCTACAAAAATTGCAGAGTGGTCCAGGTTTAGCTTCATACTCCCTATCGGTCTTATACTTACCGTCTGGTGTGAAGACTTCGTTGATGAAGGCGATAAAATCTTCGTAAGCTTGTCTGAGTTTGATCTTACCGTTTGCGGGTTGGAATTGTTGGATCCTTGGTATTGGAAATTCTGCTGATTCGAATACCTTTCTCTTTACGATAAAAAATTCAACATGAATCTTCTCTTCCGGTACTCCGGTTAGTTCGGAGAAGAATTTCTTGTATAGTATGATTTGGTTTAGCTTGGTTTGATCCTTCTTCTCAAAATCTGACCAGCCTTTAGTAGAGGTTTTAATGTCGTAGATTGTATATCTATCTAGGATACTATCGTAGAGTACAAAATCGATATGGCCTCTAAAGAAAACATTGTCTATCCCTGTATTAGCCTTTAAAATAACGGGGATCTCTATTCCTATTAGTTCTGTATCACGTTTGGTAAAATAACTGCTTCTCCTCTTTCTAAACCAGTTTAAGATAGTTATACCGTCTTGATAGAATTCTACTAATTCTTCAGGAGTGGAGAAGTGTACACCCTTACAATCTTTGACTGCTTTC
>JBMOHW010000253.1:0-2953 GCA_049317665.1 Terrimicrobiaceae bacterium
GGGCGAGAAAGTCGGGATCGACGGCATTCGGGACGACCCAGGTTTTTGGCGTCTCTTGCTCGACCGCCTGGCGCGTGTAATTCGTGATGCAGACGATTCCGTGGAACCTCGGCACGGCAAATCCTTCGACGAGCGATTGTAAGGTGAGGGCAGACCCAAGAGAGGGTTTCAAGAGTTTGCAAATCAAACGCAGATTTCCGTGGATGGTCAGCACACGCGGGTAGGGCGCGAAGGCCGCGCTGATCGCGCACTCGCGCTCGGTTCCTTGCGCGTGCACGACATCCGGCTGGATCTCGCGGAGCTTCTTGCGAACGGCGAGAGCGCAACCGAGATACCCCGTCTTGAGCCAGCCCCATTTCGGAACATGGAGGGAATGGAAGAAAATGTTATCCGCCAGTTTCTCGGGCGACTTCATTGGAACCTGCGTGCAGGAGATCACGTGGATTTCGGAAGGCGAAAGTTGAAAGCTGAAAGTTGAAGGCTGAGGAGAAAGTGCATCGCCCGAGTGCCGGAGTTCGGTGTTCGCTTCTCGGCGTTCAGCTTTCAACTTTCCCGTTTCAACATTCTGCAATTCGGCAAAGCCGCTGAGCAGCCCGGTCGGAGCGGTGCCGAAATACGGCGCGGTGGCCGAGTAGTTCCGGTCGTTCTCGCGGTTGTCCGTCGTTAAAATGGCGATTCGCATGGGCGGCCACGATGAAGCAAATTCGAGGCGGTCGCCAGAAAAAGCATCACGGAACAATCCCCTTCGCAATCACCCTGGCTTGATGGCCACCGCGCGAATCCGGTAGGCGAAGAGGCCGGGCCAGACATCTTGGAGAAACCTGAGCTGAAGCGCAAGGGGAAGGCTTTTCCGCGCCCAGTCGCTGATCGCTGCCAAGGGTCCAAAACCTCTCGTGAAATCCCAGATCGAGCCGTCGTCAAAACTCGTGATCCGCACGTTTTCGAATCCGGCATCGAGGAAGAGTCGGCGAAATGTCGAAGCGCAGAAGAAGCGAATATGGACGCCGTTGAATCGGTTCTCGGAAGCTCGCTCGGGCTCCGAGGGAACCTGTGCGCGCACAAGCGCCATCAGCCGCCACGCGTGGTAGCCAAAGTTTGGGACGGTCGCGATGAGTGTGCCGCCGGGTTTGATCACCCGGTAAAGTTCGCGAGCGGCCGCCAGCGGATCCATGAGGTGTTCGATGACTTCGATCGAACAGGCTCCGTCAAAGGTGTTCGCCTCAACCGGGATCGAACTGTCGTCCGGATTGATCAAATACCCGGAGTGGCCCATCGCTTCCAGGGTTTGAACGGCAAACGGGCTGACATCGGCGCACGAATACTTTTCGACGTTTGTGGAGAGAAAAGGACGGTAGGTTTTCCCGATCCCGCATCCGTAATCCAGAATGCTCGCCTTGCCGAAGAGCGGAGAGAGAACTTTCGCCACGCGGGAGTCCTCCCATTGCGCACTCGGACGGGTCCGCTTCTGCCAATACTCGTCGTAGTTTTGAGCAACGGACATCGAGGCTATGCTGGGCGAACGGGGGGCACCGATGTCAAAGCGGAAACGGGGAGAAGCGATAGGCAATGGGTGAGCCGCCTCGCGGCGGGCGGGAAGTCGAATTCATTGATTCATTGAACACTAATGGAAGAAATGTTTCTGCCGCCAATGGCCGGCAGAGGAGGAGGCGGGAACCGGTTCCCGGTTCGGCGGTCCAGCTGCCAGATTCGCCTCTCCAAGCCAGCTTGGGAGATCGAATCTGGCAGCTGGACCAAGATCACGAGTGATCTTCGCCTCCCCTATTCAAACTCCAAACCCGCGCAGCGGGTATCTGCCGGAGCCATTGGCCCGGCATCCATTTCCTCTATTAGTGGTTAGACTTTTGTGTGAAACCCGCCGCAGGCGGCTAATTTTATAGCTGTTGATACGCGCCAGCCCTGGCGTCTCCCGTTGCGGGAAGCCTTCGGCAGTCTACCGAGCAGCTACCCTCGCTGTCTGATTGTCTACCCTTGCCCGGTCCACGATGTTTACGGACAGCACTTTTTTTCGTGAACCCGAGGTCAGTCCCGTGCTGTATTCAGTTCATCGAAAATCCAAAATCCATCCCGCGGCCGCGGGACCAAAATCGCAAACTCCGCGTTGCGCTCTGCATGGAGTATCCCTTGAAGCAGTGGGGTGGCGTCGAGGTGCTCGTTAAGGAACTGCTCTCAGGGCTTTCGCAAAGCGCAGATATCTTGCTCGCCAGCGACGACACGCCGGAATCCTTGTCCGAGTCGCGTCATGCGGAGTTTGTGACCTCACATTTTCGGTGGGATCCGAGCCTGAGTTATCCGGCGCAGGCGCGGGATCTCTCCGCGTGGCTGGTCGGGAACCGCGCGGATCTTGTTCATTTCCACCTCGGTGGCACGTATGCCTTTCAAACGAGATCGTGGGCACAATCTCCGATTCCCATCGTGGCGAAGTCCGGGATTCCCTGTGTCTCCACAAATCACGGCGCGTTCTCGCTTTTCGACTTTTGTGGTCCGCAACGTTCACTCGCCGAGCGTTTGTTGATGCTCCCGATCTTTTGGGTGGGGCGGGCCAAGACGCTTCTCGCGCTCCGGCGCGAAGTGACGGTTTCCGATAACGACCTTGGAAATATGCGGCGGTGGTATTTTCCGTTGGGGAGAAAGTTCCAACGCATTTATCACTCGCAATTGAGCGGCAACGAGGGAGTTTACGATGAGCGCGAAAAATCGATTGTGTGTCTGGGAACCGTCGGGCCCCGGAAGGGTCAACCGTTTCTCGTCGAGGCCTTCGCGCAGGTCGCGGAGAGATTTCCGGAATGGAACCTGGTCATCGCCGGGCGTCTGAACTCCGGCGCCGATGAGGTTCGTCGGATGGAGTCGATCATTGAGCGGGAAAACTTTGCTGGTCGCGTCCGCTTGGTCGGTGCGGTATCGCCTTCGGAGGCACACCGACCCATGCAGTCCT
>JBMOHW010000254.1:0-2938 GCA_049317665.1 Terrimicrobiaceae bacterium
AGCAGAAGGGGCCGATGGTCCCGCAGCACAAGCGCATGGCGCAGGGTGCTCCCGTAAACAATCAACCAGCACAGAAAGGGGGCGGACTATCGCAAGCAAAACCTAAGAAATGAAGACGCTTGGAGACCTGATTGGCGGAATCAAAAGTAGACAGCTAGAAATAGCTGCGTCCTTAGCCGCAGGGAATGCGGTGAATTGGGACGCTTATGTCCGCATGACAGGTCATCACGCAGGGCTGCAAGAGGCCCTAGACATCCTTAACTCCTTGATGGAAGAAGACAATGAGTAACCAAGAAGCGCTGAAAGAAAGCGCTGAGTTAGCTTGGGCGTTCCCAAGCGTAGATCCCGGTGCCAAGCCTCTTGGCGGCCGGATTCTTGTGCAGTTGCGTCGGACCAAGAAGAAGACTTCTGGCTCCGGCATTATTTTGGTTGAAGAGACCAAAGAAACCGAGAAGTGGCAGAACATGGTGGCCAAGGTCATTCATGTTGGACCGCTGGCGTTCAAGCACCGCGACACGATGCAGTCATGGCCGGAAGGCTCATGGTGTGAGCCCGGTGACTTCATCCGAGTTCCCAAGTGGGGCGGCGATCGCTGGGAGGTTGCTGTTCCGAGTGAGCCTGACGAGGATCCGGCGTTGTTTGCCGTCTTCAATGATCACGAGATGATCGCCAAGGTAACGGGTGATCCTTTGACCATGAAGGCGTACCTATGAGTGAAGATCAAAAACAAGAGGTCCTTGACGTAGTTGAGGAAACAGACGGTTCGGCTTCTGTCGAACTGCCCGACAACATTGAAAACCCGCAGGCTCAGGACGCTGACAGCGACGCGGACCACCCTGATGATACTGACGCGCAGCGTGAGGCCCGTAGGAACCGCCGTAGGGCCAAGAAGGACTACATCAAGCGGACCAACGAGGAGAAGGATTCTCGTCTAACGAATCTGCAGCGGCAGAATCAGGAGTTGATGGAGCGTCTGGCTGTTGTTGAGCGCAAGTCCTATGCGTCGGACTTGGCAAGGCTTGACAAGGCTATGGAGGACGAAGAACTCCGGCTGAACTATGCCACGGCCAAGATGCGTGAGGCGACGGACAGTGCCAACGGGGCGGCGTTTACCCAAGCGCAGCAGATGTGGTACGAGTCAAAACGCAAGATTGAGGCAATGGAGCAGTTCAAGCAGCGTGCTGTATCTGCGGGTGACCGAGAAGAAGGGGCGGCTAATCCGCAATTGGTCAGGCAGGCCAATAAATGGATGGAGCGCAATTCTTGGTATGACCCTAAAGGCGGTGATGAGGATTCTCAAATTGCCAAAGTCATTGACAATAAACTTGCAGAAGAGGGATATGACCCGGCTTCAAGCGATTATTGGGAAGAACTTGATAGTCGCTTGCAAAAACGATTGCCTCATCTGTACAATCAACGTAGTAGTGAATCCAACAGGAGCAGACCTAGAAGCGTGGTGACAGGAACGGGTAGGGAAACGGGTAGGGCCTCTGGGGGCAACACCTTTGTTCTTGAACCGGAGCAGGTGCGTGCGATGAAGGATGCGGGGCTTTGGGATGATCCAGAGAAACGTGCCCGAATGATCAAACGCTATGCAGCAGAAGCCAAACTTAATAGGAATGCTTGAAATGGACTCACGACTAAAGAAATCTCTCAGTGCCGGTGGACGCGAAACTCGCGCAAGCGAGGACGCAGAACGCGGACCTGTAGAGGAAAAGTTCATGACCGCGCAGGAACGTCGCAGGATGTGGAGCGAGGAGTGGACACAAAGTGCGCTGCCAAAGGTTCCGGAGATTCCGGGATGGCACCTTTGCTGGCTATCGACGACCAACAGTTACGACAGTATTGATAAGCGCATCAGGCTTGGGTACGTTCCCGTGAAAGCGGATGAGTTACCGGGGTTTGACAATTGCCGTGTAAAGGCTGGCGAGGACACTGGTTTCATTGCTTGCAACGAGATGCGTCTGTACAAACTCCCTATGGATTTGTATCAGGACATCATGTTGCAGATGCACCATGAGATGCCTAATGACGAGTCGGACAAGATCCGGCTACAAGTTGAGAACATTCAGGGTGCGCGTGACAGTTCAGGCAGGAGTCTGGGCAAGGTCGAAGGCGAAGGCTTTGGCGAATTGGACCGAACTGTTAAAACCCCGGTATTTTCCGGTTAACAAAGCAAGTCGGTTTTTGTTGACGACATCGAAGGGCAAATGAAATACAACTTGATATATGCTCAGTTGATTGCACGCGCAAAAGAGCGCGGGTGCATTGACGGCTATGTTGAGCGGCATCACATTCTGCCCCGTTGCCTTGGCGGATCTGACGACAGCAGCAATTTGGTTGCTCTGACGGCTCGGGAGCACTTTGTTGCTCATCTTCTCTTGGCAAAGATGTATGGCGGTGTTTTGTGGCACGCGGTTGCGTTAATGAAAAAAGACGGACGCGGATCATCACGGTCATACGAAATTGCAAAGAAAGAAATTTCTTTGATGATGAAAGGAAATCAAAAAACATTAGGCTTTAAGCATTCTCAAGAAACAAAAGACCTTATGTCTTTGAATCGCAAAGGCAAGCCCGGAAGAAAGCAATCCGAGCAAAGCAAGGAACTTTTGCGAATTGCGAATGTTGGCAAAGCATTGCCTGTAGAAGTCCGTGAAAAAATTTCCGTTGCTCAAAAAGGGAAAGCCAAGCCAGAAGGTTTCGGTGCTAAAGTATCTGCTGGTTTAAAAGGTAAGCCACGGTCGCAAGAGGTCAAAGACAAATTGTCCGCTCATTACGCTGCTTTAAGATTGGCCAAACAAGCCATTCAAGAAGCAAATTCTTCGACATTGCATCCAATGGAGGGCTCATATGAGTTCAACTAGTGCACCGTTTGGGCTCAGGCCCTCGTTCCATCCGTCTGGTCTGGATCGGGCTATTGCGCTCGCTAACGGTATTG
>JBMOHW010000255.1:0-2938 GCA_049317665.1 Terrimicrobiaceae bacterium
TTAATGCCTAATTATTTTTTTTTACAAACAATGGCTCTAATGCTTTACAAGCCTTAATATTTTGCTTAAACCATAACTTATCAACAAGTCTTATGTTTACCTCTGGGTAGTAAATAGCCATTCGCTTCATCTTAGTTTGTGACTTAGAATCAAGATAACCCTTAGTTTCAACATACTCTATCGAACTATTTAAGTGTGTTATTCTGAAATCTGGCAAGTAAGACCTTGTACCTCTCTTTATATTGTCAAAAAAAAAGCATTGTGGTTCGTGTTCCCAATCTAAAATTTTTCCCTCTTGTTTTAGCTTTTGAAGAAATATGCCATAATAGTATTCCCAAGATGAACGAAAGTATATTGGTTTTTTATCACCAATAACCGCCCAAAATTGCTTGTAAGCCGTGTCTTTTAAACCGAGCTTATCTTTTACCGCTTGTGGTAGTTGGTTAATATGTAAACCCATTAACTAAGTTTATTCATTTTATCAATATTGTCTTTGATACTATTTTTTACTTTTGAAATAAGTTCTACTTTGTTAGGGTCTATTTCTATAATTACTCTTTCAGATTCTAATGCTAATTGGGAATATGCTTCTTTTGCTCCTTGTGCGTTTGCAGGATTAGCTAATGAAGAAGCATAAGAAATAGCAAAAAAATTAATAAGTTCTTCAATTGTTAATGTCAAATTAAATTTAAAGTTCTGTTTCATTTTTTTAATATTTGAAATTTATGAAGTCTTCTTCGTAAACGTATCTTATAATATCATTCGTTTCTTTTGTAAGATACTCGTCATACTTTTCATACGAAACAGTGTTGGTATTCTTTTTTTCTAATTCTGGCAAGTAGATACCTAATTCTTTTGATAGTATTGAAATATCTTTAGATATATCCTCTAATTTAATATAGGTAATGTCTGCACCCAAATCGTTCCATTGAGATTGGCTTAAATACAACCGAGAACCACCCCAGCTTGTGCCAGAATTAATGCTGCTGTAAATAAATTTAGGATTGCCGTAAAAATTATTTAGGAAATTCTTATTGAACAAACAAGCATAAAAATGTTTTGTAAATTCAGTGAATGACATACCTTGAAGTTTAACATCATATTTTATGTTCTTAATAATTTTAAGCTGATGAAAATATGAAGAAACAAATCTATTTGTTGGCTCTCTAACAACTTGTATTACCTTGTAATTATGTAAATCTGTTATTTGGAATAACTCTACTAACTCCGATAAGTATAAGTGTATTTTAGGTTTTTTGTACTTTCTATTAAAATCTAAAAAATCTATGCTACTATCTAATAGACATTCTTTTATTGAATTTGAAGCCGTTTTAGGGGGCATCAAAAATATTACTTTCGCTTTTTTGCTTACCATTATTTTTACTTTTTTAAAAAATCAACAATTAAATGTATTCTATCTGTATCACCATCGTTTGATACTGCGTGTTTTTGTCCACTATTATCAATCTCCCAAATCTCGCCCTCTTTTAAATTCTTTGTTACATCCCCAACAGAAAAAAAACATTTTTCATTTGTATGGACTGCAATGTGTATTCTTCTTGGTATTGTTAGAGATACTCCACTGTCTATATGTTTAGGAATTGATTTGCCACTTGGTAGCAAGACTAAGATAGCTCTGAATATGTAGCCATCTTCATCTATTGTTTTTATTAGATGCTGCTCTAATTTAGATAGCTCCTCTTCAAATAAAGCGAAATGCTCTCTCTTTGTAAATTTATTAATAGAGAATGATTCGTCAAATATTATTGGAATACACTTTGTCTCTTTGTGTGTATTTGATTTCTTTTGCCTAAAATCAAATTCATCCCAATTAAAATTACTTTCGGCAATAATCCTCTTAAAGTTGGTCATATCAAATAACCCATAGTTTCTAAAACTTCTTTTCATATTATAGTTTGTATTTTCTCTTAAATTCTGGATGATTAAGTATTACATCGCCAACATAATTTGCAAAGGTGCAATCACTTGGATAATGCACTCCTAAATATACTCTTGACTTAGATATATCGTTTGCCAACTCCATAAGTTGATTGTAGTATTTGGGATATTTGTTTCCTAATACCTCGCAGTAAATTTTTGATTGTAAAGCGTGTCCGCTTGGATAAGATGGGCTATCACAGAATTTGCATTGGTAAGGGTATAAACTCATCCGATACATATAAGACAACTGAAATGGTCTTATTCTTTGATAGTTGTATTTAAGTTTAGTAATGATAGGCAAAATGTCATTATGCAAATCTCTTACTATGGATTTTACATCTTCATAAAGGATTCCTTTGCTTGATAGAACGTTTATGATGTATTCTTCAAAATGTTCATCGTACAAAAAATATCTTTTTTCTAATTCTGCATTTGAAGATAATTCGTTTGTAGCATTTATCAATACATTGATTTCATCTATTACCTCTTGCGAATTATTATCAGGATAAGGATAGCTATTTAATTCTGGCAATAAACTATCTAAATAATTCTTTTCATTCAAGTATTGAAGATACTTTCTATTTGGATTACCATACCCTAACATAGTCTATTAATTTTATTTTCACTAAATATAAAAACCTTGCGTATTAACGCCATTTGCACTAACTTGTTGTTGACTTTCTTGTTTAGATGTAAACTCTGAAAGTTTTATAGTAAGGTCGTCAATTTGATTTTGCATATTTGCTATCTCTGGCTTTACTACCTTAAAATTGTATCTGAAATATGAGATAGTATATACAAGTGCAGTCACACCAAGTAAACTAATGCCTATCTCAACCCAATTAAGTCCTTTTAGTATATCAGTAAAGCTATCACCACCACCTCCAGCAGAACTTGTTGGTGCTGTATATATTGGTGGAGGTGTTGCTGTCATTGGTGGTGCAGCAGCAATAGGTGCAGCAATTGGTGCAGAAGAAGGTGTTGATGATACTTCTAT
>JBMOHW010000256.1:0-2900 GCA_049317665.1 Terrimicrobiaceae bacterium
TTGATTCATCCCTGCGCCTATATCCGTCCAATCTATCATTCATCTTTTGCAACTGATGGGCTACTCCTTCATGGTAAATTGCACCGTCTTTTAATTCATAAACCCTTGCAACTTGAAGCTCTTTTAGGGCAATCCCACAATCATCTCCGACCATTCTATTTAACTGCTCCGTTGTGGGTATGTTGCCTCCGATCAATAGCTTCCCCTCGGCATTGGCTTTATACATGAGGCATAGGAGGTGAATCCAAAGCCCTCTAGCCTCAAGGCTGACTAAGGCCAGCTTTTCATTTGAAAGCCAGCGGTTAGGCTCGAACGGAAACCAGAATGAATCTCGCTTCATTTTTTACCGCTCTCCAGGTCACGCTTCTGGTATTTCTTTGCCCTATCCAAAAGCTCCTTGGCCATCACCTCTGCCAGGTCTGCATGAGCCAAGATGTCCTTGTAGTTTTTTTCCTGTGCATGGCTCCAATCTTTTCTAATATCCTTAAGCCTTGCTGTGGTGTATCGAAGCAGTTGCTTTAAGTATGTAAGCCTTTTAACGCTCATTTATTTAGCATCCTTTCCAACTTGTCCCACGCCCAGCCAGCGAGAAGTGCCAAGCCTACCAACCCTGCGAATATAAATCCCACAGCTAGGCCAATAAGAACCATCAATTTCCCAAGTTCTAGTAATGTTTCTTGCATAAATCTCCCTATGAGATAGGAGCCTGTGGCCACGGCGACCAAACACGAACCGCTTTAGCTCTTGTCCAGTTATTCGCATAAAATTCTCCGTGAGTGAAGCGAGCCGCCAGCACATCGCTTCCAATAACAATAAGCACTCGATCATTTTCCTTTGGTTTTTCATTTGAAGGGTTCCTCCATTCTAATAATCCGAATTTGGTTTGTGGAACATCAACGGTAATTGGCATATGGCATCCTTCTAATTGCTGTGACGCAATCGTTGAGCAAGTCTTTTCTAACCTGATCCTCTTCGGCATCGGCCATTTGCTGAATCAATTCAGCGCAAGCCGAGCGCTCTTTCCTTGCCACCGTGTTCGCCAAGTCTGACAGGGCTTGGTCGATTTGCTCAGAATGGGATTTCATCTTTTTTATCCTCCTCAATCACGGCCTTTATGACCGCCCTTAATTGTAGGTCTTTTTTGTAGGGCTGACCATCCGGGGCGTTCTTTAGTGGCTGTTCGCTTAACCACATCAACCAACTAAAGCCCTCGGATGATCTGGCGATTTGTCTGACCGTCTGGCCTTTGTATTTCCCAAAGCCAACCGCCATATCTTTAATCTCGGAGTCTGGGGCTTTCTTTTCCTCAACCAGCCTAGCGGTGATTTCTTTGACTTCAGCTGGCGTTGGGGCTTCGTATTTGTCCGTGTTGATGTCTTGGAATCCGCCCGGAGGAACTTCATCGGCTGGCGTTGCAGAAAGGTTGGCAATCCCCATAAGAGGAACACAAGCCGCCAGAGCCATCTTGCAAACCTTGGATGCCGCCCTTGTTTGAGCCATTGAACGAACTGCATATTCGTCAGCGTGTTTCCATCGCTTCTCATCCTTTGAACAGAAACCCTCGGCCTCTGCTACGATCACGCCGTTGTCGGAGCGGCGCAGATAAGCCTTTGCGATGAAACCTTCTCCCTCTCGCTTGACTTCTCCCCCGCTGACAACATAGCCCGCGGCTCCGGCCATAATAAGCCAGCCGGGATTTTTAATATAGCGTTGGCCATGAACCTCGATTGTCTCTTGTGCTACGCTATCCCTTACGGCTTTGGCAAGGGCTTGATTTGTTTTGTGCCTAAATACTGGGTCGTTCTTATCGACTTCATAATTAGGTGTTGTTGCTAGTGTCATACTCATTTTGTATGGTTCCTTTCTTTTTACTGAAGCCCTTGGGCTATCAGTTTGTTTTGTCTTTCGATCTCTGCCAAAAATTCCTCCCCAGTCTTGGCAAAAATAATCTTGGCCGTCATCTTTATCTTGTCCCCAAAGTTTCTTTTTATCCAGTAGTTGTCGGCTTTGCTCGCCATCATTTGCTCCTCTAGGTCTTGCCGTCTCCATGAATTGCAGTTCAATTCATTCCAACTAGCATCCGTCCGTGCGCTCATTGTGGTTCCTCCTTTTTTAGTTTCTGATAAGTAAGGCTTCCGCCCCTTAGAATTGTGTCGTAAATGGGGGTGAGTCTTTGAATGGTGATCTCGTTGGCCGGAACTCTAAAAAGAAGAATGCCCCTCTCTGCTAGGGCGTTATACTTTTCAATGTCGGCCAAGAAGCCCTTGCCTCTGGTATGCCGTCCCTTAATCCAAATCCCTCCTTCAATTTCTACCCCTACTCCGCTTTCGTGAAACCAGTCTAGCCTCCATTTCCTTGTCGGGTGAAAGCGATACTCCGGCACTAGCTTTGGGCCGTTCATCGACCTCCAAACAATCTCGAACTTGTTCAATTCCTCATCTCCCAAATTGAGGGGTTGCGGCTTTTGCGCTCTGCCTGTTTTGTTTCCTCGGTCATCTTTTCCAGCCGATCAAGTTCTTCGGCCACCATCAAATAAAATCTTCTCCGCTCGTAGTCCTTCTGCTCGCAGTATTTTAGAACTTCCTTGCCGCCAAACCAAAGGGAACAAATCAAAAAGATAAGCAGAAATTCAATCATAAAATCCTCCACTTGTGCCATGAAGGTGAGCAATAAGAGGGGTCAGCAACAAAAGGGTAGCGGTCATCCTTCTTCATCACAAACCCCTCCCAAACCAGCCCGCCACGATTCTGGAAATTCATCTCCTCCCAAATCGCTTTGAGCTTTTTGTGATTGAGGCGGGGCATCCGTAGTAGGGCGTTTTGTTTTAGGTCAAAGGATGCTGGCTCGATCTCTTCAAACTCCTTGACCCTTTGGGCATAGGGCTTGGGGTTGTCGGGATC